>RECO01000276.1 GCA_007694015.1 Geminicoccaceae bacterium | reverse complement strand
GCCCGCCAAACGGGTCGGCCGACACCAAGGGCATGAAATCGATCGTTTCCAGCGACGCCCGCCAGAGGAACGTGTTGACACCGATCCCTAGGCCCGCCCCGGATGTCTCGCGATCACCCCCGAGAAGTTGGATCGGCCCACCGAACAGCAACCCGGCTTGCTCGTCCTGCGCCGTCTCGAAGGGCGGGTCTTCGAAGGTTTGCGGCGGCCGGCGCTCCAGCCCGCAGGCGGCAAGGGCCAGTACGGCTGCGACGACGACGAGCGAACGAAGCGAGGCGGGTTTCATGGCGTGGTTCGTAGCACAGTCGGACGCACCGGCAAGCCCGATCACAACCGGCCGCAGAGGCGATGAAACCAACTCAAAACGCGAGCCGGAACCGCACCACGCCCGTGGTCTCCGCGCCGTCGCCATCGCCTTGGCGATACATCAAGCTGGCACCGACATTGAGACCGCTGCCGGCGTCCAGCTCCGCGCCGAGCGCATAGCGGCTTTCGACACCGCCGCTCGCGCGCTCCACTTCGCTGTAACCGAAGCCGGTCGAGAATTGGTGAAAGGAGAGCGAGGTCCCGTACACGTCCTCGCGCCCGCCCCGCCCCGCCCGTTGCCGGAACGAGCCACGCAGCACCACGTCATCGAGGGCGAGGGCGCCGCCGATGGCGAAGCCCCGAACCTGCCCTTGCGGGGTGTCCTGGGTGGTTGGTGCGAAGGGCTGGACGCCGACTGGGCCGTCGAAGCTCTCCAAGGGCGTGAGCGAGAGGCTGAGCTGCGCGCTGTCGAGCCCGAAGGCGGGCATACGCGGCGTAAAACGAAGGTTGAAGCCTTCTTCGGCAGCCACACCCGTGCCCGATAGCGAGCCGACGTGCAATCCAAAGCGCGGCTCCAGCCCGTCCGCCCACGCGGCCGGCGCCAATACGAGGGCCGCAAGCCCAACTATGCTCGAAAGACCCCGACGCATGAAGGCGCTCCAAACTGCTGACTCAAATAATCGCGCCGATGCTCGTGGGTCAAGCCCGGCTTTGGGCCAAGCCCGCTACGGTCGCCATAACAAGAAAGCGGCGGGCCGCAGCCCGCCGCCACTCGCGAGAGAGTAAAGCCCGTGTCGGGCTGGCAATCAGAACGAGGTCCGAACCTTGACGATGGCGTCGATCCCGTCTGCGGCCCCATCGACGTAGCCGATGTCGCCAAGCAGCTGCACACCCGGAAGAATGGGCGTACCGGCGCTGAAATAGTAGTACTGCGTTGCGTCGGTGAACTTGTTGTTGTCGTTCTGGAAAGTGAAGCTCAGACCAACGCCACCGATCTCCGTGCCGATACCGGCGTTGAAGAAGTTCACGCGCGGCGTAAGGCCGGGGTTCGCAGAGCTGCGCTCTTCACCGTAGCCGAAGTCGACGTCAAAGCCCATGAAGCCGGCACGGAAGCCGGTCTGCAGATTGCGGCGCCCTTCGAGCCCGGTCGTGCCACTCGAACCGGCGTAGCCGACGTAAACGCCGAGATCCGCACCCGCGAAGTTGCCCTGCCAGTTGCCACCAACCGACCACGGGTCTTGGTGCCCCGCGCCGGGCGCCTGCAGCGAACCACGGCCGGTGCTGCCGTCCTGAACGGCGTAGTCGATGCCGGCCTGGAAGCCCATCACGTTCGGCGTCAGGTAGATGACCTTGGAAGCGTTACCGCTGTCCTGGATGCGAACGCGGGGAATGGCGTTCGAGAAGCCGTCGATGCCGCCGGTGCCCTTCGCCGTGAAGGAGCTGCCCGAAATCCGCAACGTGTTCGTGATCGGGTCTTCGACACCCATCCGCACTTCGCCGAACCCGCCGCGGAAGAACACCCAGTTGCGGTCGAAGTTGACGTTGCCGTTGCTGGTGCGCAGCCGGTTCCGGTAGCCGTAACGGATGCCGGTGGCATCGCCCACACCATCCGCCGAGAACTGCAGGCGGAAGTCGTTGAAGAACGTCGATTCGCGCCCGGTCGTCAGGTCGTCGTCGGTGTAGACCCAGGCGAAGTCGTTACGGCCGCTGAACGAGAGGTCCAGCGCACCGCCGGTCGAGATGGCGCCCTGCATCTGCGCAGCGGCGGGGGTGGCAACCATGGCGGCGCCGGCGATCGCGCCAGCGGCGATCAGGCCGGTCGTGCCCAGAAGCACTTTCTTCATGATGTACACTCCATCATTTCGATTGAGGGAGCAGGCCGAGACCCACTCGGGAGCACCAAGACGGTCTGGGCACGAGCCTTGACCGCCACGTCCTGGGTTATCCTTAATTCGACCGGCCGCCACAAGCGACCACAGGCGGCGGTGCGTGTCATTGGCGCCAACTGTTGCCGCACCGACACAGCCAGCGCCACCCGCCGCGAGAAGCCGAAAACGGCCATTCCACAGCGCTTTGGCGCGTTTTGATGAAGCCGCCCCCCTTGCGGCACCGCGCGGCGCTTCCCAAGCCGTGGCACCCAGGTCACAAGGCCGGATCACCAGGAAAGGCCAGCTCATCAGGAAAGGAACGTGCATGGAGGCGACGGCAGTGGCCCGGAACCTGACCGACATTCGAGGCGAACTCGCCCGCGCGGCAAGGGCCGCCGGGCGGCAGCCCGAGGCGGTCACCCTCATCGCCGTCAGCAAGACGCAAGCCCAAGAGCGCATCGAAGCGGCGCTCGCATCCGGCCAGCGCGTGTTCGGCGAGAACTACGTCCAGGAGGCCCAGCGGCACTGGGCCCGTGCCCGCGAGCGCTGGGCGGACTTGGAACTGCACCTGATCGGGCCCTTGCAGACCAACAAGGCCAAGGACGCGGTCGCCCTGTTCGACGTCATCCAAACGCTCGACCGTGAGAAGCTGGCAGCCGCCCTGGCCGCGGCCGAGGCCAAGCAGGGCCTGCGCCGCCGTCATTTCGTCCAGGTCAACACCGGCGAGGAGCCGCAAAAGGGCGGCATCGCCCCCACCGAGGCCCTGGCCTTCGCTAAGCGCTGCCGCGAGGTGCACGGCCTGGACGTGGTGGGTCTCATGGCCATCCCACCCTTCGACGAACCGCCAGCACCCCATTTCGCCCTGCTCCGCCGCTTGGCCGAGGCGGCGGGGCTGGCCGGGCTCAGCATGGGCATGAGCGCCGACTACGCCGACGCCGTGCGTCTGGGTGCGACCCATGTCCGCATCGGCACCGCGATCTTCGGCGAACGGCCGGCCAAGCAGGGGGCTTGAGCCGAAAGAACGAGAACACCGTTCATGCTTGATGCAGGGGCAAAAGGGCATATGTTCCCGGCTGTCCTTCGGGTAACGAAAAAAGAGGTTTGCCCATGCCGTTTCGTATTGCTTTGAGCGCCATCGCCGTGGCCGGTTTCCTGGCCATGCCCGGCGCCCCGGCCTTGGCCGACGACCCCGCGCTGACGGTGGGTGACCCGGAGGCTGGCGCTCGGGTGTTCCGCCAGTGCCAGGCGTGCCACGTCGTCGACCAGGAGGTGAACCGCGTCGGTCCGCACCTGGTGGGCATCATCAACCGCCCCATCGCCGAGGCCGACGGCTTCCGCTACTCGCCCATCTACCTCGAGCATCGCGAAGACGGCAAAGTGTGGGACTACGACGCACTGGTCGGCTATCTGACCAACCCGCGCGAGTACATGCCCGGCAACCGCATGGCCTTCGCCGGCCTGCGCTCGCTCGACCAGATCCACGACGTCATCGCCTACATGCGTGAGAACGGCGGGGTCTGGGAAAACTAACCCCTCCCGCTTCTCCTCCACCAAAGTGGCGACGGCGCAGCCGTCGCTCGGGGGAGCCCGAGGGGGCCTAAAGCCCCCTCGGCCCTACCCTTCTTCTCTCCTTGCCACCCCTCTTCTCTCCTTGCCACCCGTCAAACCGCCGCCCAAGCCTCGCCCGCCGCCGCCCGCTCCTTGGGCTTCGGCCCATCGGCCAGAAGGTCCGTGTAGAGCAGCCGGGCAACCACCGCGGGGCCGCGCGTGGTGGCGCAGTCCTGCACCTCGATCACCCGCACGTTGGCGCCTTGGGCAAAGGTGAGCACGTCACCTCGTCGCACCTTGTGGTGCGTCTTGGTCACCACCGCCTGATTGACCCGCACCCGCCGTTCCTGGATCGCCTTCGCGGCGATCGACCGACTTTTGAAGAACCGCGCTTGCCACAGCCATTTGTCCAAGCGCTCGGCACGGTCTTCAGCGGGGTTTGGGGTCATGGGTTCTCCTGGGTTGGGGGTTCAATTCAGGCTCCCGGTCCGCAGTTGGGCGAGCACGGCGAAAGCACCGTTGCCACTGCCCGCGGCGTTGGCGCGCTCGCGCTTGCCCCGCGCCGTGCGGCGCTGCGCGCGGCGAAAATGCGGTGCGGCGTCGTCGGCCGCGTGCCGCTTGCAGCGCCGATAGCCGAAATCCTGGATCACCCGGTCGAGGTCGTGCCGCCCGAGCCCGGTGAGCCCGCCCAATTCCGGCCCCGGCTGGAAACTCGCGCCGTCCCGCGTCCCCTGGCGCAGCGCGTGCGACAGCCGCTCGGCGATGTCCACCCTGAGCGCATGGCCGCCGAGCAGCCGATAGCCGATCGCCCGGTAGGCTGCCGCCGACACCTGCCCGTCGCGCTTGACCGAACTCTGCCCCGGTGCCGGCAGCACCTGGTTCGGGTGGGCCAGCCGCCACAACAGCCGCCGCAGCGCCAAGGCGTCGGCTCGCAACAGCTTCGGCGCGAACAGCGCATGCACCCCGAAGCGAATGCCCAGCCGTTGCAGCCGCCGCCGGCTTTCGGGCTCCAGCCGCTCGACCAAGCCCCCGGCCTCGCCGACGTCCGCCGTCCCCAGCCCCTCCAACAGATGAAAGGCGAGCCCGCGCAAACTCGCCGACGCCGCCCCCGCGTTCTGCAACGCCGCCAGCTCCGGCAAAGGAGCCAGCCGCCGCGCCAAGTCGGCCACGACGAACGCTTCCAGCCGTTCGCGCACCGCCAAAGCCGTGCCGTTGACGATGCTCTCGTCGAGCACCGGCCGCACCCCCGGCTTCAACAGGCCCGTGCCCGCCACCAGCCGGGCCACGACCGCCCCCTCCCAGATCACCCGGCCCTCGTCATCCAAAAGAAACGCGTCGTCGCCCGCCTCGACCAGGGCGCGCACCCGCTGCTTCAACGCCGGCCCGACCACCCGCCGCGCCGCCATCGCCACCGCCCGCCGCTCGGCCTCGGCGTCGGTCGCGGCCACGGCAAAGCTCAGCCCCTCCAGCCGCCCCACCGGATGGCCATCCACCTCCACCCCGCCGTCCTTCGCCACGCTCGCAAACAGCTCACCCTCGGCGTGCAGCCGCTTCAACAGCGCCGCCGTCCGCCGGTCGACGAAGCGCTGCGTCAGCCGTTCGTGCAGCGCGTCGGAAAGCTTGTCCTCCACCGCCCGCGTCCGCTCCTGCCAGTGCGCCGCGTCGTCCAGCCAGGCATGGCGGTGCGAGAGGTACGTCCAGGTCCGAATGTGCGCGATCCGCGCCACCAAGGCGTCGATGTCGCCGTCGGTGCGCTCCAGCCGCGTCACCATCTGCGCCACCCAAGGCCCCGGCAGCACCCCGTCCCCCACGAGCAGGTGCTGATAAACCTGCCCCAGCAGGTGCAGATGCGCCTCGGTCAGCGTCTTGCGGTAATCGGGGATCTGACACACCTGCCAGAGCAGCTCCACGGCCGAGCGGTCGGTCGCCACCCGCCGCACCTCCTCCCGCCGCGCCATCAACGACAAGCACCGGTGGTCCAACGCATCCCGCGTCCGCACCAGGCACCGCAGCTGCGGCTCTCTGTCCAGCGACGCCATCAGCTGCGCCACCGAGCGGAAATCCAGCTCGCCATTGCGCCACCTGATCTGCTCCAACGGCGCGAACTGGTGGCCCTCCACCGCCTCGATCAGCTCCTCCGCCAACGGCCCGAGCCCCGCCGTCGTCCCGAACGTCCCGTCCCTGAGGTGCCGCCCCGCCCGCCCGGCGATCTGCGCCACCTCCCTCGGCAACAGCTTCCGCCGCCGCCGCCCGTCGAACTTCTCCAGGCCCGCGAACGCCACATGGCCCACGTCCATGTTGAGCCCCATCCCGACCGCGTCCGTCGCGATCAGATAGTCCACCTCGCCCGACTGATAGAGCTCCACCTGCGCGTTGCGCGTCCGGGGGCTGAGCGCCCCCAAGACGATCGCAGCCCCGCCCCGCTGCCGCCTGACCACCTCGCCCAGCTGGTAGACATCGGCCGCCGAGAACGCCACCACCGCCGTCCGCCGCGGCAGTCGCGTCAACTTCGCCTCGCCCGCATAAGCCAGGGTCGAAAGCCTAGGCCGCGTCACCACCTCCGCCTCGGGGATCAGCTTCTTCAACAAGGGCCGGATCACGTCCGAGCCCAAAAACAGCGTCTCCTCCGTCCCCCGCGCATGCAACAGCCGGTCGGTAAAAACGTGCCCCCGCTCGTCGTCCGCACAAAGCTGGATCTCGTCCACGGCCAGAAAGGCAAAGCGCCGCTCCAAGGGCATCGCCTCCACCGTCGAAACCGTAAAGGGCGCGTCCTTCGGCCCCAACCGCTCCTCGCCGGTCAACAGCTGCACCGCCCGCGGCCCCTTCAAGGCGACGATGCGGTCGTAGATCTCGCGTGCCAACAGCCGCAGCGGGAACCCCATCAAACCGGAGCGGTGCGAAAGCATGCGCTCGACGGCGAAGTGGGTCTTGCCCGTGTTGGTGGGGCCGAGCACGGCCATCACCTTCGGGCGATCGTAAGGCCCGCACTGCATGGGAAAAAGGTGACGCAAACCCAACGGCTTGGCAAGTCGAAGGCCGAAGAAAAAAGACCAAACGCCCGCGTCACCAAAGCGCCACCGCCAGGGGATAAGCTGGGGGACGGCCTGGGGACGAAAAGGGATAAGGGAAAAAGGGAAAAAGGCATGTAGGGGGCTTTAGGCCCCCTACGACCCCCCAGCAGCGGCTCTGCCGCTGCCCGTTGCAGGGAGAGAAGCGGCCCTGCCGCTGCCAGTTGGGGTGGGAGAAGCGGCCCTGCCGCTGCCGGTTGCCGGGCAACGGGCGAGGGTCAGCGCCCCAGATGCGACCGCACGCTGGCCTGAAACTCCCGCAAGCGCCGCAGCCGCTCCAGCAACTCGTCAGTCCCAGGTGGCGGCGCCAACGCATCGCCAATCGGGTAACGCCCCGCGAGATGGTAGACGGTCAAATCATCGAACGCGGCGAGTTTGGCCCTGAGCGCGTGGTCCAGCGGCAAAAGGCTCGCCAGATAGCCGAGATCGTGCGACCGCGGCGGCACCAAACCCCCGCCGGCCAACACCGCTTTGCCCAGCTTCTCCGCCGCCTGCTGCAAGTGATAGGCCGCCGGGCGAACCAAATCCGGCAAAAGCCGCTCCGCCGCCGCCAAATCTGCCTGCGCGGCCTCCAAGAACGCCCCCGCCAATCCCGCCGTCATCGCCGATACAAGCAGCGGCCCTCGGCCTTGATCAAACCGGCCAAACTGCCGTCACCCGCCTCGGCCGCCGCCAACGCCCCCGCCGTCAACGCCACCACGTCCACCGGCGCCCCACCGCCCAGCAAGGGCCGCCGCACCGCCGCCAACGTCAACGGCGCCGCATCGTCCGTAATCACCGCCAAATCGATGTCGCTGTCCGCCCGCGCATCCCCCCGCGCCCGCGACCCGAACAACCAAACCGCCTCGGGATCGAGCTGCGCCACCAGCCGCTGCACGCAATCCCCCACCGCCGCCTCGGCACTCCGATAAGGCCCGAGCGGCCGCACCTCCTCCGCAACGCCCGAAACCCCCACGCCCACCTCCAACCTGGCCCAGCGCGACCCTACCACCCCCGCCCCCTCCGACCAACGTCCTGGTAAACGCCGATCAAGCCTGCCCGCCGTTAACCGCATCCTTACCCAGCCATGGCTACCTGTTCCTAACCGTCAATCGGCCGGTGGCACCTTGCATGGGGGCCGGCGCGCACGAAAGGAAAGGCCCAGCCATGTCCGTCAACACCTTCGCCACCAACGCCGCCTCCAACTCGGCCATCTCCTACCTCAACAACAACAGCCGCGCCCAAGCCTCCTCCATCGCCAAGCTCTCCTCCGGCTCGCGCATCGTGAAGGCCTCCGACGACGCCGCCTCTCTAGCCGTCGGCACCAAGCTCCGCGCCGACGTGACGGCACTGAAGCAAGCCGCCACCAACGCCAGCCAAGCCGGCTCGCTCCTCCAAATCGCCGACGGTGCGCTCTCTAGAATTAGCGATTCGTTGCTCCGCATGAAGTCGCTGGCGACGCAGGCGCGTTCCGATGTGCTTTCGAGCACCGAGC
>RECO01000272.1 GCA_007694015.1 Geminicoccaceae bacterium | reverse complement strand
CAACTGGCATCGGCAAAGCCGCCGTCTCTCCTGCCAACTGGCATCGGCAAAGCCGATGCCTGGGGGGTCCAAGGGGGGACCATCAAGTCCCCCCTTCCTTCCTTCCTTCCTTCCTTCCTTCCTTTCCGCTCAGCGCGCGTCCGGGTCGGATGGCCGCTTGGCCACCAGGTCGATCTCGACCCGGGCGCCGACGGCGAGGCCGGTGACGCCGATGCAGGTGCGGGCGGGCAGGCGGTCGGGTGGGAAGTAGCTGGCGTAGACCTGGTTCATTGCCGCGTAGTCGGCTTCGAAGTGGGTCAGGTAGACCCGGCATTGGACGACGTGGGAGAGGTCGAGGCCGAGTTGGTCCAGGATCAGGGCCAGATTGTCCATGACGCGTCGGGTCTGGGCTTCGATGCCCGCCGGCAGGGGGGCTTCCGGCGCCGTTGGGTCGGTCGGCATCTGCCCGGTGAGGATGACCCAGCCGTCGCATTCGACGGCGTGGCTGAAGGGGGCGACGGGCCGCGGGGCGGCGGCGAGTTGGTGGAAGACCGGCGGCATGCGTGGCTCCGGTGTGGCTCAAGGAACGAGTTGGTCGACCAGGTGCCCGACGTCGTCGACGTTTTCGAGGTCATCGACGAGGTCGATCAGCCGGGCGAGCTTGGCGTTGGGGATGGGGTTGGCGGCAAGTGCGGCGTTTTGGTGGAGCTTGGCAAGCTGGGCCTCGCGCGGCATCGGCTTCGCCGGGTGGCCGTACACCTCGGTCAGCCGCAGCTCGTGGGTGCGGCCATCGACCAGCGTGATGCTCAAGGATACGGGCGTGAGGGCGTTCGGGTCGCCCCTGTCTTCGACCTCGACGGTGATCCTGGATGCCAGGTTCTGGGTGGCGGGGTCGCGGTAGACAGCGTCGGTGAAGTCCTCGAGGCCGACCGTGCCGGTGAGGAGGGCCCGTGCAGCCACGAACGGCGCACAGAGGCGGGCGTAGTTGATCGCCATCGCCGGCAAGGGCGGCCGGCCGACGAGGTGGTGGACCAGGGGCGGCACGACGGCGCGGACGTCGCCGATTTGCTCGGCTTTGAAGCCGTGGCGGCGTTGCAGCGTCAGGCAGCCGTCGATGATGCCGTGGGTGGCGCGGCCGGTGGGAAAGGGCTTGTGCGCCACTTCGGTGATGCGCCAGACGCGGCCCAATTGGGCGATGACAGGTGCGAGGTCGCCGCCGTCCTCGAACAGGGTGAAATAGCCGAAGCGGCCCTCCAGCACGTCCAGCGGCCCCTCGATGCCGGCGGCGGCGAGGTCGGCTGCCACCACGGCGTTGCGGGCATTGAAGGCGACCTGCATGGCGAGCAGCAGCGAGCCCTCGGTGTGCGCCTGCATGGTGCCGCAGAGCTGGCCGTAGGCGATCGAGAGGGCGTGGTGGAGGCGCTCCTTGTCGAAGCCCAGCAACTTGCCGAGGGCTGCTGCACCGCCGAAGGCGCCGACCGTCGCCGGGCGGAAGAAACGCAGCCCCGAACGGGCGGCGACGCCGAGGCTGGCGGCCACGTCGACCCCGAGCACGACGGCGGTGAGCAGCCGCTTGCCGTCGACCCCGCCCAGCCGCTCGGCGCCGGCGAGGGCCACGGGCAGCACCACGGTCATGACGTGGGCGACGGCCTGCTCGTGGATGCAGTCGAACTCGGCGTTGTGCGCCTGATAGGCGTTGCAGAACGCGGCGGCGGGCGCCGGCAGCCGCTGGGTCGAGGCCCACACCCGCGCGTCGGTGCCCTGACCCCAGCCGGCTTGCAGGGTGACGAGTTCTTGGGCCTTGGGTCCGCTGCTACCCGCGAGGCCCACGCCGAGCGTGTCGAGGACGAACGTCTTGGCGGCAGCGATGGCGGCTTCGGGGAGGTCCGTATAGTCGGTGCTGGCGACGTGCTCGCAGATCGTCTCGATATGGGTCACCGGTCCCTCCCTGGTTGTTGTCGTCTGCTCAAGCCCAGCCGCCGCTATAGGGCAAGGTCGAGCCTGTGAAAAAGTCTGCGGCGGGGGAGGCGAGGAAGGCGAGGGCGGTGCCGGCTTCCTCGGCGGTGGCGAGACGGCCGAGGGGGATGTGGGCCTCGATCCGGGCGCGCTGGGCCGGATCGGCCAGGAGTTCGTCGGGAAAGTAGGTGGGGCTGGCAACGAAATTGGGCGCGAAGGCGAGGACCTTGACGTTGGCGGGGGCGAGTTCGATGGCGAGGGTGCGGGCGAGCGCGTTGGCGGCACCGCGGGCCGTGACGTAGGGCGCGTAGTGGGCGAGGCCGCGCAAGGGGGCGGCCGAGGTGACGAAGATCAGCTTGCCGCCGCCGCGCACCCGCATGCCCTCGACCAACGCTGCGGCAAGCGCGAAGGGCTCGACGCAGAGCGCTTGCAGGGCGGCCTGGAGTTCGTCGGTGGCGGCTGGCGCGAAGGGGGCGCGGATGGCCGGGTGGTCGTGGTTGGCGATCAGGCAGGACAGCGGGCCGCATTCGCTGGCAAGGGCCGCGGGCGTTTGGCCGGCGATCGGCATGAGGTTCGGCTCGTCGCGCTTGAACGCGGCACGCGCGGCAGCGTCGACGAAGCTCGGATCGTGGCAGAGCACGTGCGCGCCCGCAGCCGCACAGGCGCGCGCTGCCGGCAGACCCAAGAACCCGCGCACGTGGGTGACGAGGATGCGCTGGGCTTGGAGGTCGTCCCGGCGCATCGCTCGCTCCAACTCAAAAGTGCAGGGGCTTGACCTGGACCACCATGGGCACCGCTTCGATCTGGCGGACGACCTCCGGGGTCACCGCCTGGTCGACTTCGAGCAGCGCGATGGCCTCACCGCCCGTGGCCTCGCGGCCGAGGAAGAAGGTGGCGATGTTGATGCCGGCATCGCCCAGGATCGAGCCGAGCTTGCCGATGAAGCCCGGCAGGTCCTTGTTGCGGATGTAGAGCATCTGCGGGCCGAGCTCGGCGTCCATGCGGATGCCGCGGATTTCGACGACGCGCGGCTCCTCGCCGTGGACCAGCGTGCCGGAGACGCTGCGCTCGCCCCGCTCCGTCCCGACGGAAAGGGTGACCAGCGTGGTGTAGCCGTCGACTTTCTCGCGCGTGGTCACCTGCACGTCGATGCCGCGTTCGCGCGCCACCACCGGCGCGTTGACCATGTTGACGCTGTCGGTGAGGGGCCGCAGCAGGCCTTCCAGCACCGAGGCGACGAGGGGGCGGGTGTTCAGCTCGGCGGCGTGGCCGGTGAAGGTCAGGTGCGCGCTGGTCAGCCCGGTCTCGGTCAACTGCCCGGCGAAGCTGCCGAGCTGCGCGCAGAGCTTCATGTAGGGCTTGAGCCTGGGCGCTTCCTCGGCGGTGACCGAGGCCATGTTGAGGGCGTTCACGATCGCGCCGGTGGTCAGGTAGTCGGCCATCTGCTCCGCCACCTGGAGGGCGACGTTCTCCTGCGCTTCGGCCGTGGAGGCGCCGAGGTGCGGCGTCACCACCACCTCGTCGAGCTCGAACAACGGGCTTTCCCGCGCCGGTTCCTTGGCGAACACGTCGAGCGCCGCACCGGCGACGTGGCCGCCCTTCAGCGCGTCGTAGAGCGCGGCTTCGTCGACGATGCCGCCGCGCGCGCAGTTTATGATGCGCACGCCCGGCTTGGCCTGGGCCAGCGCTTTGGCGTCCAACAGGTTGCGGGTGCTGTCGGTGAGCGGCGTGTGGATGGTGATGAAGTCGGCGCGGGCGAGCAGTTGGTCGAAGTCGACCTTTTCCACGCCCATGTCCTCGGCGCGCTCGGGCGACAGGAACGGGTCGTAGGCGATCACCCGCATCTTCAGGCCCAAGGCGCGGCTGGCGACGATCGCGCCGATATTGCCGCAGCCGATCAAGCCGAGGACCTTCGAGGTCACCTCGACCCCCATGAAGCGCGACTTCTCCCACTTGCCGGCGCGGGTCGAGCGGTCGGCCGCGGGCAGTTCGCGGGCGAGGGCGAACATCATGGCGATGGCGTGTTCGGCGGTGGTGACCGAATTGCCGAAGGGCGTGTTCATCACGATGACGCCGGCCGCGGTCGCGGCTGGAATATCGACGTTGTCGACGCCGATGCCGGCGCGGCCGACCACCTTGAGGCGGGGGGCGGCGGCGAGCACCTGGGCCGTCACCTTGGTCGCCGAGCGGATGGCGAGGCCGTCGAACTCGCCGATGCAGGCGAGCAATTCGTCGGGCTTCATGCCGACCCGGGTCACCGGTTCGACGCCGCGCTCGGCGAAGATTTCGGCGGCGCGCGGGCTCAGCTCGTCGGCGATGAGGACACGGGGGTGGGACATGGTCGCCTCCTCAGGCGGCAAGCGGCTGGCGGGTGGCGGCGAAGGCCCAGTCGAGCCAGGGGAAGAGGGCTTCGAGGTCCGCCGTCTCGACGGTAGCCCCGCCCCAGAGCCGGAGCCCGGGCGGCGCGTCGCGGTAGCCCGCTATGTCGAAGGCGACGCCTTCCTCTTCGAGCTTCTTGCACAGGGCCTTGATGAAGGCCTGCTGTTCGGCTTCGGGCCGGCCGGCAATGGCCGGATCGACGATCTTCAAGCAGATCGAGGTCTGAGAGCGCGTCGCCGGGTCGCTGGCGAGGAAGTCGACCCAAGGGGTCTTCGCCACCCACGCCTCGACGGCGGCGAGATTGGCGCGGCTGCGCCCGATCAGGCCCTCGAGGCCGAGCCCTTCCGCCCAAGTGAGGCCGTCGAGGGCGTCCTCGACCGCCAGCATCGACGGCGTGTTGATGGTCTCGCCCGCAAAGATGCCCTCGATCAGCTTCTTGCCCTTGGTCAGCCGGAAGATCTTGGGCAGCGGCCAGGGCGGGGCGTAGCTCTCCAGGCGGGCGACGGCGCGCGGGCTCAAGGCGATCATGCCGTGCTGCGCCTCGCCACCGAGCACCTTCTGCCACGACCAGGTCACCACATCGAGCTTCGACCAGGGCAGGTCCATGGCGAAGGCTGCCGAGGTGGCGTCGCACAAGGTGAGCCCCTCCCGCGCATCGGCAATCCAGTCGCCATCGGGCACCGCCACGCCCGACGTCGTGCCGTTCCAGCAAAAGACGACGTCGTGCGCCGGATCGACCGCGCCGAGATCCGGCAGTTTGCCGTAGTCGGCTTCGAAACTGCGCAGGTCCTGGAGCTTCAGCTGCTTGACGGCATCCGTCAGCCAGCCGGCGCCGAAGCTCTCGAACGAGACCACGTCGACCGGACGGGCACCCAGGAGCGACCACATGGCGCACTCGAAGGCGCCGGTATCGGAGGCGGGCACGATGCCGAGGCGGTAATCCTCGGGCATGGCGAGCAGGGCCTTCGAGCGGTCGATCACCGCCCTCAGCTTGGCTTTGGCCGGCCCGGCGCGGTGCGAGCGGCCGAGCGTGGCACCGTCGAGGGCGGCGAGGCTCCAGCCGGGCCGCTTGGCGGTCGGCCCGCTGCCGAAGCGCGGGTTGGCGGGGCGAAGCGAGGGGCGCTGCATGGGGCGTCTGGCCTTTCGAGGGAGCGGGAGACGGAACCTAATCACCCGAATGCTGCTGTGCAACCAAATGGGCCGCAAAGCGGTGTGCGGACGTATGGTGGAGGTGGGCACGGTGGCGCGGATCGTGCTAGGGGACACCGCATCCAAGGGTGAACGGCAACGGTGACGAGACCATGAGCAAACCGCCCCTGACCATCCTCCTGGCGGGCCCCCGCGGCTTTTGTGCCGGTGTGGACCGAGCCATCGAGCTGGTCGAGAAGGCGCTGGAGCAGCACGGCGCGCCGGTCTACGTGCGCCACGAGATCGTGCACAACAAGCACGTGGTCGATGCGTTGCGGGCCAAGGGAGCCGTGTTCGTCGAGGAGTTGGACGAGGTCCCCGACGACGCGCTGGTCGTGTTCTCGGCGCACGGCGTGCCGAAATCGGTGCCGGCCGAGGCGAAGCGGCGCCGGCTGCTCTATGCGGATGCCACCTGCCCCCTGGTCAGCAAGGTGCACCGCGAGGTCGAGCGCCATCACGCCGCCGGCCGCACCGTCATCTTCATCGGGCACGCAGGCCATCCCGAGGTCGAGGGCACCATGGGCCAGGTGCCGGAGGGATCGGTCGTGCTGGTCGAGACCGAGGCCGACGTCGATCGCCTGCCGGACGCCGATCCCCAGATGCTCGCGTTCGCGACGCAGACGACGTTGTCGGTGACCGACACCGCCGCGATCGTCGAGCGGCTGCAAGAGCGCTTTCCCGGCATCGCCGGCCCGCGGAACGAGGACATCTGCTACGCCACCACCAATCGCCAGCAAGCGGTGCAGAACATCGCGACGCGGTGCGAGGCGGTGCTGGTCGTGGGCGCCCCCAACTCGTCCAATTCGAAGCGGCTGGTCGAGGTGGTGCAACGGGCGGGCTGTCCCTTCGCCCGCCTGATCGAGACCGCCGACCAGATCGAATGGGCCTGGCTCGACGGGGTGTCCACCCTCGGTCTCACCGCCGGTGCCTCGGCGCCGGAAATCCTGGTACAGGGGGTGGTTCAGGCCTGCGCCGAGCGCTTCGACGTGACCGCCATCGAGGTGACGCTCACCAAGGAGGACGTGGTCTTCCGCGCGCC
Source organism: Geminicoccaceae bacterium (assembly GCA_007694015.1). Taxonomy (GTDB): domain Bacteria; phylum Pseudomonadota; class Alphaproteobacteria; order Geminicoccales; family Geminicoccaceae; genus RECO01. The sequence continues at coordinate 1,764 of RECO01000272.1, read as the reverse complement.
GCCGGTGCCGCTGCGCCAAGCCTCTTGAGCCTGCCTTGGCCGTCTTTACCCCGCTGGATCAGTCGACCGTCGAGGCTTTCGTCGACGGCTACGAGCTTGGCGTCCTGGTCCGTTGGCACGGTATCCAAGAGGGCGTGGAGAACTCCAACTTCTACGTCGAAACCAGCCAGAACCGCTCCATTCTGACCATCTACGAAAAGCGCGTGCGCAAGGAGGACCTGCCGTTCTTCTTGGGCTTGATGGAGCATCTGGCGGCCGCGGGTGTCCCTTGCCCGGTGCCGTTGCACGACCGCGAAGGCCGCGTGCTGCGAACGTTGCACGGTAAGCCCGCGGCTTTGGTCAGTTTCCTCGACGGTCGCTCGACCCGCACCATCACGCCGGACCATTGCCGCGCCCTCGGCGAGGCGTTGGCCGGGCTGCACGAGGCCGGGCGCGGGTTCGTCCTGGAGCGGGAAAACGACCTGGGTGTCCACGGCTGGGGCCGCCTGGTCGCCATGATCGGCGAGCGCGCCGACGAGGTGGAGCCAGGCCTCGCCGCCGAACTCGCAAAGGAACTGGCCTATCTCCAAGCCGCTTGGCCGCGGACCCTGCCAGCCGGCGTGATCCACGCCGACCTCTTCCCCGACAACGTGTTCTTCGCCGACACCGCGGTCAGCGGCCTCATCGACTTCTATTTCTCCTGCAACGATCAGCTCGCCTACGACTTGGCCATCTGTCTCGATGCCTGGTGCTTTCTGGGCGACGGCAGCCTCGACCTCGCCCGCAGCGCCGCCCTCCTGGCCGGCTACCAGGCCCGGCGGCGCCTGGGGCCGGCCGAACGTGCGGCCCTGCCGCTGCTCTGCCGCGGTGCGGCCTTCCGCTTTTTGCTGACCCGCCTCTACGACTGGCTCAACCACCCCGAAGGTGCGCTGGTCACGCCGAAGGACCCGACGGAGTATCTCCGGCTCAACCGCTTTCATCGCCACGTGACGGATGCCGCGGCCTATGGCCTCCGCTGAGCCGGTCGAAATCCACACCGACGGCGCTTGTTCCGGCAATCCGGGGCCGGGCGGCTGGGGTGCCGTGCTGCGCTGGGGCGGGCACGAAAAGGAACTCTCCGGCGGCGAAGCGCTCACCACCAACAACCGCATGGAACTCATGGCGGCGATCGCGTCGCTCGAAGCCCTGAAGCGGCCGAGCCACGTCGTGCTCTGGACCGACAGCAACTACCTCCGCCAAGGCATCACCAACTGGATCAACGCCTGGAAACGCAATGGCTGGACCAACAGCCAGCGGCAGCCGGTCAAGAACCGCGACTTGTGGGAACGCCTCGACGCTGCCCGAGGCCAACACCAAATCGACTGGCGCTGGCTCAAAGGCCACGCCGGCCACCCCCTCAACGAACGCGCCGATGAATTGGCTAGGGCTGCGGTGAAGGCATTAAGGCAGTAAGGCAGGACTAGGGGGCTTTTGGCCCCCTAGAACCCCCCAGCCAGCGGCTTTGCCGCTGGCAGTTTGCCGAAGCGTAGCGGCGGTGCCGCTGGCACTTTGCAAGTGGCGAAAACGATCAGGGGTCGTGTTTGCACGACCCCTGATCGTTTTCGCTGGGGGTTTCCAAGGGGGCCAAAAGCCCCCTTGGCTTGTCTTCCCTTCTCGTGCCCTGGGCGGGTTTTCTTGTCTTATGGACGACCGAGGCTTCTGGGTGACTGGGAGCCGCTGCCCGCCACGCCATTCATGGCGAGCAGCGGCGGCGGTCGGATCGGCGTTGTCTTGGTCTTGCGGGAC
>RECO01000270.1 GCA_007694015.1 Geminicoccaceae bacterium | reverse complement strand
ATCCCAACCAATCCTACGGGGGCCTCCAACGCCTTCGCCCCATGGAGCGTTGCCGCTAGGGGGGTTCCAGGAGGGGCCAAAAGCCCCCTGGCCTTGCTTGACGTCGCGGCTGGTCCTCGGCCGAGCCGGGAGCCATAACCGGGCCATGGGTGCGGTCTATTCGATCCCTGCGGGCGAGCCCTTCGCGCCGACCTTGGCGGCCGGCTTGCTGGCGGTGCATGGGGTGGCGGGTCTGGCGCGGGTCCGGCTGTTGCTGCCGAGCCGACGCGCCTGTTTGGTCATGCGCGAAGCCTTCCTCCTGGCCAGCGGCGGCGCGCCGTTGTTGTTGCCGCGGCTCGTGCCCGTCGGTGACGCGGCGGGCGAGATGGCGGTGGTCGACCCCGATGTCGCCCTCGCCCTGCCGCCGGAGCTGGACGATCTCCGGCGCCGGCTGCTCTTGACCGAGTTGGTCCGCGCCCAGGACCCGGAACTGCCCGACGAACAAGCCTTCCGGCTGGCCGACGATTTGGCCGTGCTGCTCGACGAGTTGGCGGTCGAGGACGTGGCCTTGGACCGCCTGGGCCAGCTCGACCTGAGCGAGGCGCCCGGGCACGCTCAGGAGGTGGGCCGCTTCCTCGGGCTCCTGGCCGCGCATTGGCCGGCCATCCTCGCCGCCGAAGGCGCGACCGGCCGCATGGAGCGGCGCCGGCGGTCGTTGGAACTCGTGGCCGAACGCTGGCGCGACGCCCCGCCGGGGCCGGTCGTTTTGGCCGGCGTGACCGGCAGCGTGCAGGCCGTCGCCGAGCTGGCGGTGACGGTGGCGGCCCTGCCCGAGGGGCAGGTCGTGCTGCCGGGCCTCGATCCGGACCTCGACGAGGCGGCCTGGGCGGCGCTGCCGGCGAGCCACCCGCAGTGGGGCTTCGGCCGGCTGTTGGCGTTGCTCGGCCGCAGCGCCGCCGAAGTGCAGCCTTGGCCGTACGGACCGGCGCCGCGCCCGCGCCTCGACCGGCGCCGGCTCCTCGCCCGCATGGCGAACCCGGCCGGCTGGACCGCCCCGCCGCTCGACGCCGGGGCGGCGCTCGCCGGTGTCGGTTTGCAGGAGGCGCCCGACCTCGGCACCGAAGCGCTCGCCATCGCCCTCACGCTGCGCGACCTCCTCGACGACCCCGAGCGCACGGCGCTGGTGGTCACGCCCGACCGCCAGCTGGCGCGGCGCGTCGCCGCCGAGTTGCAGCGCTTCGGCGTGCGCATCGAGGACAGCGCCGGCCAGCCGCTCGACCAGTCGGCGCCGGGCAATTTCCTCCTGCTCGCGGCCCATGCCTGGCTCGACCCCGACCCCGTCGTCCCCTTGCTCGCCACCTTGAAGCACCCCTTGGCGCGCGGCGGGGCCTCGGCCGGCTTCTGCCGCGCCGCCGCGCGCACGCTCGAGCGAAGGCTCCGCCGCGCCGGCAGCACCGGGCGCGCTTGGCCGGCCTTGGCCGAGGCGGCGGCAGCCGAGCCCGAACTGGCGCCCTGGTTCGACCGCCTGGTCGAAGCCGGCGCCCCGTTGGCCGAGTTGGCCGGCGCCGAACGGGCCGCCCCGGCGGATCTCCTGGCCGCGCATCTGGCCTTGGTCGATTGGCTGGTGCGCGACGATCTGGGCAGCGACGCGGAGCTTTGGGCGGGCCTGGCTGGCGCCGAGCTGGAGCGGTTCCTGGCGGGTGCTGCGGAGGCGTTCGCCGGCATCGGCCCGATCGCGGCAACCGCCTATCCGCCGATCCTCGCCACCGCGATGGCGGGTGTGGCGGTGCGCCGGCCGCACGTGGCACACCCGCAGATCGAAATCCTCGGCCGGTTCGAATCCCGCCTCGCCAGTGCCGATCTCGTCATCCTGGCGGGCCTCAACGAAGGCGTGTGGCCGGCACCGCCGGAGCCCGGGCCTTGGCTCGGGCGCGCGCAACGCCACGCCTTGGGTCTGCCGCCGATCGAGCAGCATGTCGGCTATGCCGCCCACGACTTCGTCCAGCTGGCGGCGAGTGCGCCGCGGCTGGTGCTGAGCCGCAGCCGGCGCGACGCGGCCGGGGCACCGACCGCGTCATCGCGCTGGCTCAGCCAGTTGGAGCGGGCCCTGGCGTCGGCCGGCGCCCCGCTCCGGCCCGCGGCGAGCCCCACTTTGGCTTGGGCCGAGGCCTTCGACCGTTGGCCGGGGCCGGCCGAGCCCCGGCCGCGCCCCGAGCCGCGCCCGCCACTGCGCGCCCGGCCCGAGCGCTTGGCCGTCTCCGACGTCGAGCGGCTGATCCACAACCCCTATGCGGTCTACGCGCAGCGCGTCCTGGGGCTGCGGCCGCTCGACCCGATCGCCCGCCCGGTGGATGCGGCCGACCGCGGCACCTTGATCCACGCCGTGCTGGAGGAGTTCGTCCGCGCCCATCCGACGAGCCTACCTGCCGATGCCGAGCAACGGCTGTTGGCGCTGGGGCGGGCCGCCTTCGACCGGGCCCGGCTCGGCGACGCCGTGGTCGCCCTCTGGTGGCCGCGCTTTTGCCGCCTGGCCGCCTGGTTCGTCGAGCTGGAGCTGGCCCGCCGCGCCGCTGGGCTCGAGGTCTTGGCCGAGTGCGAGGGCAGCCTGGAGCTGCCCCTCGACGGTCAACGCTCGGTCTGGCTCAAGGGCCGGATCGACCGGCTGGAGCGCCACCCCGACGGCCGCCTCGAGGTCCACGACTACAAGACCGGCAATGCCCCGAAGCCAAAGGAGGTGGCCGACGGCTTGCGGCCGCAACTGCCGCTCCTCGGCGCCATCGTCGGTGCCGGCGCGATCCCGGCCGTCTCGGCCCTGGCGGTCTCGCGCCTCTGCTATCTGGAACTGAAGGGTGCTGAGCCGCCCGGCGTTTTGCGGGCGATCGAGGCCGACGACACCGCCGGCTTGATCCAGGCGACGCTCGAGGGCGTGCTGGCGATGCTGCGCGCCTATGCCGACCCGAAGGCACCCTATCTACCGATCCCGCGACCGGCCGCCTCGCCCTATCCCGAGCCGTTCGCGCCGTTGTCGCGCGACCAGGAATGGCTGGACGCGGAGGCGCGGCCGTGAGCGAGCGTCCGGTCCCGAAGCCGCCCACGCCCGAGCAGCGCCGAGCATCCGATCCCCGGCACTCGGTCTGGGTCGATGCCAATGCCGGCACCGGCAAAACCCGGGTGCTGGCCGAGCGGGTGCTCCGCCTTCTGCTCCAAGGAGCACCTCCGGCCAGCGTGCTCTGCCTCACCTTCACCAAGGCGGCGGCGGGCGAAATGGCCGAGCGGGTGATGCAGCGGCTCGCGGCCTGGGCGGCGATGGACGAGGCGGGCCTCGCTCTGGAGCTTCGGGCACTCGACGGCGAGGCCGTCACGCCCCGGCGGCTCGCCAAGGCCCGGAGCCTGCACGATGCGGTGCTGGCCCTGCCGGCGGGGCTCGCCATCATGACGGTGCACGGGCTCTGCCAATTCCTCTTGAAACGCTTTCCGGTCGAAGCGGCGGTGGCGCCGAGCTTCGACGTGATCGACGAGCGCACGGCAGCCGAGCTGTTGCAGCTCGCCCGCGACGCGGTACTCGCCCAAGCGCACGACGACGCGGCCCGCGCCCAAGACGTCGCCCAGCTGGTCGCCGGTGCCGCCGACACGACCCTGCTTGCGGCCCTCGACGCCATGATCGCCGCCCGGCTGAATTGGATCGCCGCCCGCGACCGGGCCGGTGGGCTCGATGCAGCACTTGCCGCCTTGGCCCGCGTCCTCGGCGTCGACCCCAACGCCCGCCTCGACGCCGTGCTCGATGCCGCCCTGGCCGATGCGGCGATGGACGTCGCGGGCCTGCGCCGAGTGGCTTCGTTCCTGGCCGGCGCCAACACCGCGACGCGTAGCCGGGCCGGCCGTGCCATCGCCGGGTGGCTGGACCTGCCGGTGCCCGCCCGCCGCCAGGGGCTCGACCTCTACCGGCAAAGCTTCGCCACCTTCGATGCCACCACCGAGCCGCCGGGCTGGCGCCTCAACGGCCGGCTGGTAAACGCGAAATTGCAGCGCGAGGCGCCGGAGGTGGTGGCCGTGCTGGCCGCCGAGGTGGCGCGGTTGGAAGCCCTCGACGCCGCCGTGCGCGCCCGCCGGCTGTTCGACCGCACGGCCGCCCTCTGGCGGCTGGCCGATGCGGTCCTGGTCCAGTTCGAAGCGGCGAAACGCCAGCGCGCTGCCCTCGACTTCGATGACCTCCTGCTGCGCACCGCCGAATTGTTGGCGCGGCCCGACTTCGGCGCCTGGGTCCGCTTCAAGCTCGACCAGGCCTTCACCCACATCCTGGTCGACGAGGCCCAGGACACCAACCCGCTGCAGTGGCAGATCGTCGAGGCCCTGGTCGACGACCTCCACGCCGGGGCCGGCACGCGCGCACCGGGCGAACGCACGCTGTTCGTGGTCGGCGACGCCAAGCAGTCGATCTATCGCTTCCAGGGCGCCGACCCGGCCGCGACCGAGCAGGTGCGTCAACGCCTGGCGGCCATGGCGGCAGCCGCCGGCCTGCCCTTGGCGCGGATCGGCCTTTCGACCTCCTTTCGCTCCAGCCAGGCCGTGTTGGACGTGGTCGATGCGCTGCTCCAGGCGGAGGATGCGGTGGCGGTGCACGGGGTGAGCGCACCGCACCGGGCGTTTCGCACAACATCCGCCGGGCGGGTCGAGCTGTGGCCGCTCGTGCCTGCGGGCGATGGCCCGGACCGGCCGGACCCTTGGGCCGTGCCGCCCGACCTTCGCGCCGAGGACCCGGCCGAACGCCGCCTCGCCCAGCGCATCGCCGCCACCGTCGCTGACTGGCTCCGCCAAGGCGAGCGGCTGGCGGCGAGCGGTCGGCCGCTTCGGGCGGGCGACGTCATGGTGCTGCTCCGCCGCCGCGAGCCCCTGCAGGAGGTGCTGGTGCGGGCCTTCAAGCGGGCGGGCGTGCCGGTGCTCGGCGCCGACCGGCTGGCGCTCACCAGCCACCTCGCCGTCCAGGACTTGATGGCGCTGGCCGAGGCGGTGCTGTTGCCCGACGACGACTTCGCGCTCGCCTGCATGCTCAAGAGCCCGTTGTTCGAGCTGACGGAGGACGAACTCTTCCACCTCGCGCACGGCCGGGCACCGGGCGAACGGCTGATCGTCCGCTGGCGGCAGCGGGCCCAGGGCTGCGCCCGGCTCGCCGCCCTGCTCCAGCGCTTCGAGGCGTGGCAGCGTCTTGCCGACTTCGTGCCGCCCTACGAGTGGTTCCTCCGCGTGCTCGGCGGGGCGGTCGCACCGCACACCGGTTTCGAGGCGCGCCGCGCCATGCTGCGCCGCTTCGGCGCCGAGGCCGGGGACGTGTTGGACGCCTTCGTCGACCAGGCCCTCGCCTACGAGCGCGGCCATGCCGCCACCTTGCAGGGCTTTCTGCACTGGCTCGGCCTCGGCGACGAAAGCCTGAAGCGCGAGGGGGCAGCCGGCATCGACGGCGTGCGGGTGATGACCGTGCATGGCGCCAAGGGCCTCGAAGCGCCGGTCGTGTTCCTGGCCGATGCCGGGCCCCGCGGCGACGCCAACCGCGGCACGCTGCTCTGGCTGCCCGACCCGGCGTTGCCGCTGTGGCGCCCGGCCAAGGCCGTGGCCGTCACCGCCTCGCTGCAGGCCCTCGCCGCCGAGGACGCGGCCCGCCAGGGCGACGATCTGCGCCTGCTCTACGTCGCCGCCACCCGCGCCGCCGAGCGGCTGATCGTCTGCGGCTGGTCACCCAAGCGGGTGCCCCGGGCGGCCTCCTGGCACGACCGCGTAAGCACGGCCTTGGCAAGCCTGCCGGCGACCCGGACGGAAGGCGACGTCCTGGTCTACGCCACGGGCGTGCCGGCCGCAGTCGATTCGGCGGTGCCCCCGCCGCCTGCCCCGCCCCCCCTGCCGGCGCACCTCCGCCAACCGGCACCACCACCCAAGCGCGTGCGCAGCCTCACCCCGTCGGCGGCGGAAGCCCAGGGCACCAACGCCGTCGGCGCCGACCGCCGGGCGGCACTCGCCTTCGGCCGCCACGTGCATCGCTTGTTGGAGCATCTGCCGACCGCCGATGCAGCCGACCGGAACCGGGTGCTGGAAGCCTATTTGGCGCACCACGCCACCGACCTGGACGCAGCGGCCCGCCGCCATCTCGGCGACCAAGTCCGCCGCCTCTTGGCCGAGCCGGACCTCGCCCCTTTGTTCGGACCTCTGGCGCTGGCCGAACAGCCGATCGTCGGCCGCTTGGGTGACGTCCTGGTTGCCGGGCAGATCGACCGCTTGTGGGTCGGCCAGGGCGAGGTGCGCCTGGTCGACTTCAAGACCGGACGTCCGCCGGCGCCGGGTGCGCCGCCGCCGGCGCATCATTTGCGCCAGCTGGCGCTCTATGCGGCGCTCTTGGCCCGGGTGCATCCGGGAGCCTCGATCCGGGCCGGTCTCGTCTGGACGGCCACAGCGCGGGTGACGTGGCTGGACATGGCCGCCTTGCAACCCCACCTGCCGGACGGGGTTGGCATTGCCGAGGCGGCAGCGATCGCCTAGCAAACGTGCGAAACCGAATGGGGAGTCCCGCCATGGCGCTCAAGAAGACATCGGATCAAGCCTTCGACACCGAAGTGTTGCAGGCGAGCAAACCGGTGCTGGTCGATTTTTGGGCCGAATGGTGCGGACCCTGCCGCCAGATCGCCCCATTCCTCGACGAGATCGCGGCCGAGTTCGAGGGCAAGCTCGACGTGGTCAAGGTGAACATCGACGAAAACCCGATGACGCCCACCAAGTACGGCGTGCGCGGCATCCCCACCTTGATGATCTTCAAGGACGGTGCGGCCGTTTCGACCAAGGTGGGTGCCTTGCCGAAGAGCAGCCTCGTCGCCTGGGTCAACGAGAGCCTTTGACGGTGCGGCTGGGCCTCGCCCCCGCCCTGCTCTTGCTGCTCGCAGCCTGCGCCGCCGACGACGCCCCGCCTGAGATCGGGACGGTGGGGGCGGCGGCGGGCACCGTTGCTTTGCGGACACTCGAGAGCGGGCCGATCGAGGTCGGCAGCGCCAGCCTCTACGCGCCTTCACGGGGCCCCGTCAGGCTGGCCGATTGGGCGGCCCTGCCGGCCCCCGCGGCACCGGTGCCGGGGGTCGTCTACCTGCCGTCCTGCTCGACGCCCGCCGCCCCACGCGACCATATCCCCTTCTTCCAGCGCCAAGGCGTGGCCGTGGTGGTACCGAGCCTCGGCGGCTTCGGCTGCGTCGAGCCCGACATGTCGTTCGAGCGAATCGAGGTCGAGATCGAGCGCGTGGCCGAGGCCTTCGGCACCCTGCCGTGGGTCGATGCGGGCCGGCTCTACCTCGTCGGCCATTCGGTCGGCGCCGACGCGGCCACCTCGTTCGACCAGGTCGGCGTGTTCCAGGGCGTGATCGGCTTGGCCGCCGCCTGCACCTTCGGCGTCAACGAGCGCATCCCCACCCTCACCTTCCGCGCCCTGGACGACCCGGTCCTCGCCATCCGCAGCACCCGCTGCACGATGTTCGACTCGCCCAACGCGCTGCACCTCGAATTCGCCGGCCGCGACCACGTCATGCGGCTGGCCGACGGCGCCAACGGCTCGCGCCGCCTGGTCGGCCGGGCCATGGCGCAGTTCATCGGCGTCGCCGACCAGCCGGCCGCACCCACCATCGCCGAGGCCGACGCGATGGACCTGCAGCAGCTCTCGCCGTCGATCCCGACCGCGACCGCCCCCCCGCCGCCGGCACCGCTGGAGGGCGTGGTGCGCGACGTTCCGGCCTTCGATGATGGGCCGGCACCCACGGCCCCGACACCCGCCACAGCGGATGCCGAGGTGATCTTCCTGCCGAGCCTGAGTCTGCCTGGCGGCTCCTTCTAGACGGTTTTCTGCATAGCAGCCCGTTGACGAAGTCGCTCTTCAGCCGTCCAAGCTGACGAGCACGACGAAGGCGGCGCCTTCGTCTGCGTCGTCCACGCGCACCGCGACGACGAGGATGATCGCGTCGTCCGTGATCAACACGATGCCGACGGCCGCTCGACGGGCTGCGGCGGCCTCCCGTGGGGTGCCGTGACCGGTCAGCAGGCGCATGATCAACCCGAGATTGTAGCCGGCGACGTGCAGGAGGTCGCGTTTGTGGACGTTGCTGCGGCCGCGCAGCCAGGTTCGGCGCATGCCGCCGCGATCGAGGACCAGGGCGAAGCCGCGCTCGCACAGCTCGGCGCGGAGCTTGAAGGCCGCCTTGGCGACCCCGGACATGTAGCGGTCCACGTTTTTGAGACAGGGCGTTTGCATCAGGCGGCCATGGCCAGAGTGGTTTGGTCGGCGCGCACCTGGGCGGGTGTTCGATAGGCGTGGCGCTGGAGAATCCAGCGCCGGTTGTAGGTGTCCTTGAAGGCGTGCAGGGTGTAGATCGGCGCGCAAAAGTGACCCCGTTCGCGGGGTAATCGGCGTCGAAATTT
>RECO01000162.1 GCA_007694015.1 Geminicoccaceae bacterium | reverse complement strand
TTCCCTTTTCCTCGCCTTTCCTGCCGGCTTCGTTCGACGCCGTCAGACGCCGGTGGCGGCCACCGTGGTGGCTTGCCAGCCGTGGGGGCTTTCGTCTTCGGCGACTTCGAGGCGGACTTCGGTGCCGACTTCGAGCTTGGCGAAGCCGTCGTTCGCGACCGCGTTCTGGTGGAAATAGACGTCGCCGGCGGCGGTTTCGACGAAGCCGTAGTCGGCAAAGAGGCGCACGACCTTGCCGGTGAGCGGGGCTTCGTGGTGCTTGACGCGCCCGCGGACCTGGCGGACCGCGTCCTGCAGGCGCCGCACCGTGGCGTCGAAGGCGTCGCGCAGTGCCACGTAGACGTCTTCGTGGGCCTGGTTCTGCGGCCCCGTCCGGGTGACGGCGATCTCGTGACCGGGCACCGTGACGTCGACGCCGACCCGGAAGAGATCGCCCTTGCGGTGGCGACGTTGTTCACGCTCCACCACGACCCGGCAGCCGATGATGCGCGGCGCGAAGCGCTCGAGGCCCTCCACTTTTTCGCGCACCCGCGCCTCCAGCGCCGGTGAGGGCGCCATGTGCCGGAACACGATCTCCAGGGGTTTTTGCATGCGACAACTCCCGTTTCGGGTGGTGTTGGGGCTTGGTCAGCCCTTGATGCAGACGAGGGGCCGGAGCCGCGCGACCTTGCGCGCGAGCCCGGCCCGATGCGCCGCGTCGACGACGACGCGGACGTCCTTGTAGGCGCCGGGGGCTTCCTCCACGATCCCCCGCCATGATCGACACCGCACCAGGATGCCGCGCGCGGCCAAGGCGTCGACCACCTCGCGCGACGTCCACCGTTTGACCGCCTGCCGGCGGCTGAGACTGCGACCGGCACCGTGCACCGCCGAGCCGAATGCCTTGGCGGCACTGGCTGCTGTGCCGGCGAGGACCCACGATTCCGTCCCCATCGAGCCGCCGATCAGCACCGGCTGGCCATGGGCGCGAAGCTCCTCGCAGAGGTCGGGATGGCCCGGGCCGAGGGCTCGGGTGGCCCCTTTGCGATGCACGAACAGCATCCTGCGCGCGTCCTCGACGTCGTGCAGCTCGGCGTGGCAGGTGTTGTGCGACACGTCGAACAACAGCGGCAGCCGTGCTGCGGGGAAGAGGTCAGCGAACACGCCGCGCGCCAGGTGGGCGACGATCTGGCGGTTGGCGAGCGCGCAGTTGATGCCGGCGCGCATGGCGACGAGGTAGCGCTGGCCGAGGGGCGAGTTGATGCGGGCTGCCGCCAGTTCGCGGTCGGGCAGCCGCCAGCCTGCGGCTTCGGCCTCGAGCGTCATCAGGCGCAGAAAGTCGGTGCCGATCTGGTGGCCCAGGCCGCGCGAGCCGCAGTGGATGGTGACGACGACCTCGCCGGGCACGAGGCCGAAGCCTTCGGCGGCCGCCGCGTCGAGCACGTCGGCCACTTCCTGCACCTCGAGGTAGTGGTTGCCGGAGCCGAGCGTGCCCATCTCGCGGCGCTGGCGCTGCTTGGCCTTGGCCGAAACGCAGGCTGGGTCCGCACCGGCAGCACGCCCGCCATGTTCGATCCGTGGCAAGTCCGAAGGCTCGCCATAGCCCTCGGCCACCGCCCAGGCGGCGCCGCCTTCGAGCATGGCGTCCAACCCGTCGTCGTCGAGGACGAGGGCGCCATGCTGGCCGAGCCCGGCCGGGATGGCCGCCGCAAGGGCGTCGGCCAGCTCCGCCTGGCGCTGGAGGATCTCCGCCTTGGTGAGGCCCGTGAGCAGCGTGCGCACGCCGCAGGAGATGTCGAAGCCGACGCCGCCGGCGGAGATCACGCCGCCCATTTCGGCATCGAACGCAGCGACGCCGCCGATCGGAAAGCCGTAGCCCCAGTGCGCATCGGGCAGGGCGAAGGAAGCGCGAACGATCCCCGGCAACCGTGCGACGTTGGCCGCCTGTGCCAGGACCTCGTCGTCCATCGCGTCGAGCAGCGGGGCGTCGGCGTAGAGCACCACGGGCACGTTCATGTCGCCCGTTGGCGGCAGCTCCCATTCGACGTCGCTGATCTGGTGGAGGCGGGATCGATCCATCCGCACCTCCCGCTCAGACGTCGACGACGCATTGGGCCAGCCACGAGCCGTCGGCGCGTTGGCTGACCGCGGATGCGGTGTAGGTAGCCCCCTTGACCTCGACGCCCGCGGTTTCCGGCGTGAAGCGGACCGGCCCGCCATGCGCCGATGCGTGCAGGCGGTGGCCGTCGAGGGTGACATGGACCCGGTGGAACAACCAGCCGCGCGTGGTCATCTCGAACAGCAGCTCGTTCAAGAAATCGACCAGCAACAGCGTGTCGTCGGGGGCCTCCAGGGTGATCAGGAGCGGCGGTTCGCTCGCCGGCTGGGCCTCGCCGATGACGGCGACCAAGGCATTGGCCGCCTGTTCGAAGGCCTCCGCCTTGGTTCGCCCGAAGCCGCGGATACCGATGTCGGCGCCGTGCTCGAAACGTTCCCAGGCCGTCCGCGGCTCACCCAAGGCTCGGGTCCCATGTCACCGCAAGGGTTCGGAGTCTACGCCGCCTTGCGCTGCGGTGGGTTGATTTGGGTCAAGCGGTGGCGCGTTGGCGACCGATGGCGGCGATCACGTTGCAGGCGAGGCGGGCAATGGCCATGGCGCCGATGCGGGTCGGGTCCTTTTCGGGCACGTATTCGACGAAGCTCACCCCGGCGATGGGGGCGTGCGCCTCGAGCCCGTGGATCAGGTCCAGCATCTGCGTGTAGGTGACACCGCCGAAGGCCGGCAGGAGCACCCCCGGGACGAGGGCGGGGTCGAGGCCGTCGACGTCGATGGCGAGGTAGACCGGCCGGCGATGCGGGATGCGGTCGAGCACGGTGGAGACGCCGCGGCGGTGCAGCTCGCGCGCGGTGACGAGCTCGGCGCCCCACGCCCGTGCGGCCTCGACCTCGGCCGGCCGCGCGCTGCCCGGACCACGGGCACCGACTTGGACCAGGGCCTCGACGTGGGGCATTTCCGAGGCGCGGCGCATGGTCGAGGAAAAACCGAAGCGCTCGCCCTTCACCTCGTCGCGCCAGTCAATGTGGGCATCGATCTGGACGACGGTGAGCTTTTGTCCCGCATAGGCTTCGAGCACGGGGATCGGCACGCTGTCGTCGCCGCCGAGCACGACCGGCACCGCACCGGCGGCAAGGATGAAGCGGACGGCCGCGGCGATGGTGGCACGATTGGCGGCACCGTCGGTTGGGCTCGACTGGAGGTCGCCGGCATCGGCCACGCGGGCGCCGGCGAAGCGGATCGTCTCGCTGTCGAAGTCGAACTGGTCGGGGCCGCTGCAATACCAGTCGGTGGCGGCGCGGATCGCGGTGGGCGCTCTTGTGGCGTGCGGCGCCTGGCCGGCATAGGGCGTGCCGTGCGGCGCGCCGATGACGATGGCCTCCGCCACGCCCAAGCGCAGCTCCGCGATGAAGGGCACGCCGCAAAACGTGCCCGGGCGCGCCTCGGTCATGCTTGCAGGTAGGCCGGCTGGGCCTTGGTCAGGGGCCGCGTGGTCGGACCCTGCCCGCGGAGGGCTTGGATCCGCGCCGTGGCGTCGCGCATCAGGCGGTGGCCGTCCATCTGCTGGCGGTGGTTGAAGTGCAGCACCACGGCACCGTCGTCCCAGCCGAGGAACAGGCAGAAGAACCAGCGCTTTTCGTCGGGCGAATGGCAGGGATAGGTGAAGGCGAAGCGCTCCAGCCGGCCGTCGAGCACCCGCTCGAGGGCGTCCTTTGCCTCGCTGGCGAAGGGGTCGTTGGCACAGGCCCCGCAGACGTGGAGGTAATTGCTGCCGAGGCCGTAGGCGCCGTCGGCCAAGCCGTTGTCCTCGGCGAAGCGCCGCCAGGCGGCGTTGACGTGCTTGACGGTGCCGTCGTGGTCGAGGATCGCGGCATGCGCCGGGAGATCGTCCAGAAGTTGGTGCAAGCTCGCCAAGTCGGGCACCCCTGGGTTCTGCGGGTCCGAGCCAGGAAGGTTAGGCCGGCTGCCACCTTCGGTCCATGCGATCGATCAAGGCAGCCTTCGACTTTTCGGTGAGGCGCCATCCGGCCTCGCGGGTTTACGCTGCGTCCGATCGGGTGAGGATGCGGGCTTGTCGACGTCGCCGGGACCGGAAATCGAGCTGAACCGCGACGCTGGCTTGGCCATCGGCTTCAAGCTGATCGCGGTTGGGCTGTTCAGCTGCATGTCGGCGATGGTGAAGGCGCTCGCCGGTGAGATCCCGCTCGGCCAAGTGGTGTTCGCCCGCTCGTTTTTTGCGCTGTTGCCGATCCTCTGGCTGATCTGGCGCGCCGGCGGGTTCCATGCGTTGAAGACGACCCGCCCGATGGGCCATGCGCTGCGCGCGGCGGCAGGGTTGATCTCGATGTTCGCGGGCTTCGCCGCCCTCGGCCTTGCCCCGCTCGCCGACGTCGTCGCGATCGGCTTTGCCGCGACGGTGTTCACCCCCGCCCTCGCCTTCTTCATCCTCAAGGAGCGGGTCGGCATCTACCGCTGGAGTGCCGTGGGTATCGGCTTCGTCGGCGTGTTGTTGATGCTGCAACCGGCCGGGCTGCAACTCATGACCGTCGGTCTCGACCGGGCGCCGACCGAAACCGTCGGCCTGACGCTCGCCCTCGTGGCCGCGGTGTTCGTCGCCCTCGCCACGGTCGCCGTGCGCTCGCTCGCGACCAAGGAACAACCGGCCGCCATCATCTTCTATTTCACCATGACCTGCGTGGTGGCGAGTGCGCTGACCTTGCCGTTCGACCGGGTGATGCCCGACGCCCGTCAGGCGTGGATGCTGATCGGCATCGGTCTGTTGGGCGGCGTTGCCCAGATCTTCATGACGCGGGCCTACGTGCTGGCCCCGGCGAGCCTGGTTGCGCCGTTCGATTACACCGCGATGGTCTATGCCGCGATCATCGGCTACGTGGTTTTTGCCGAACGCATGGAACCGATCATGATGGCGGGGGCGGGCCTCGTCATCGGGGCTGGGCTCTTCATTTTCTACCGCGAGCAGCGCCTGGGCCTGCCGCGCGGCCGCGCCCGCCGCCGCGGCGTTGGTCCGCCGGGCCCGCCGGGGGCGGCCTGAACTCAGCCATCGGCCGTGGGGCGCACCACCGGGGTGCGGCGGCGTTTGCGCTCGCGATAGGCGACGTAGACGACGCTCGTGAAGATGATGGCACCGCCGAGCCAGGTGCCCCAGTCGGGGATTTCCGCGTAGACGAGATAGCCGATCAAGGCGCCCCACAAGAGCTTGGTGAAGTCGACCGGCAGGATCACCGCCGCATCGGCGTGCTTGAAGGCCTGGGCGATGCAGAGCTGCGAGGTGCTGGCGACGGCGCCGATCAAGACGAGGAGGAGGAAGCCTTCGAGGGTGGGCCAGCTCCAGACGAACAGCGCCGGCACGAAGGTGAAGGGGACCAGGAAAAAGCCGCCATAGAGGGTCATCGTCAGGCTCGAATCGGTGCGGCCGAGGATTTTGACGACGATCATCACCGAGCCCCAGGCGAAGGCCGAGGCGAGGACGTAGAGGGCACCCGGCTCGATCACCTCGGCACCGGGGCGGAGGATGATCAAGGTGCCGAGGAAGCCAAGGCCCAGGGCCAGCCAGCGCCGGAGCCCCACGACCTCGCCCAGGACGAGGATGGCGAGCACGGTGGCAAAGAGGGGGGCGGTGAACGAGAGGGCCGCCACGGTTGCCATCGGGATCAGGGTGAGGCCGTAGAACCAGCCGAGCATGGCGATGGTCTGCAGAGCACCGCGCAGGCCGTGGAGCGGCAGGTTCGGGGTGCGGAAGCTCTGGGGCCCGGCGCGCCAGGCGAGCGGCAGGAGCAGCATGACCCCGAAGACGTTGCGAAAGAAGGCGACGACGAAGGGGTGGAGGCCGAGCGCTGCCGCCTCGCGCACCAGCAGCGTCACCAGCGCGACGTTGAAGGCCGCCACCGCCATCAGGCCCATGCCCTTCAGGGCATTCGGCGTCAGGGCCGCCGCCGGTCGTTCGAGCGCCATCCGCCTCCCCCGTCGGCCGGGCGTCGGACGGTGACACGCGGCTGTTGGAACGCTAGAGCGTTCCACTAATGCTTGACCGGCCCGCACCCCCGCCCGGCCACCCACGAGGGGACGATGCCATGGGTGGCCGGGCAGGGGTGCGGGCCGGTCCCAGTGCATCGTGATCATGAGACGCTAGGACCCGTCGAGCGCCACGACCATCACCATCCGTGCAAAGGGGGCCTTCCTTGATCGTTACGCCGCATCGCGAGGGGGCCGCCGATGGCCCGCACTTGTTTCGGCCGTTGCAACTGCGCTCGGTGACGCTGCCGAACCGCATCGTGCTCTCGCCGATGTGCCAATATTGCGCGGTCGATGGGGTGCCGGACGATTGGCACTTCCAGCACCTGGCGAGCCGGGCCGTGGGTGGCGCCGGCCTCGTCTTCACCGAGGTGGCGCACGTGGAGCCGCGCGGGCGCATCACGCCTGGCTGTCTTGGCACCTACAGCGAAGCGCAGGCCCTGGGCTTCCAGCGGATCGTCCGGTTCATCAAGCAGCAGGGCGTGGTACCCGGGATGCAGATCGGCCATGCCGGGCGCAAGGCCTCGGCCAACCTGCCTTGGCGGGGCGGCCAGCCGCTGGGCGCGGCCGAGGGGGCCTGGACGACCGTGGCGCCCTCGGCGGTCGCCTTCGCCGACGGCTGGCCCACGCCCGATGCGCTCGACGAAGGCGGCATCAAGGAGGTGCTGGCGGCGTTCCGCCGCGGCGTGGCCATGGCGCGCGACGTCGGTTTCGAGGTGATCGAGCTGCACGCCGCCCACGGCTATCTGGGGCATCAGTTCCTCTCGCCCTTGGCCAATCGGCGCAATGACGGCTATGGCGGCGACTTCGCGGGCCGGACGCGCTTTCTGCACGAACTGATCGATGCGACCCGCAGCGAATGGCCGGACCATCTGCCGTTGTTCGTGCGGCTGTCCGTCACCGACTGGGTCGAGGGGGGCTGGAACGAAGCAGAGACGACCGAGCTGGTGCGGGCTCTCGCCGCGCGCGGCGACGTCGACCTCATCGACTGCTCGTCGGGCGGGATGCATCCGGCGCAGAAGATCGAGGTCTTTCCGGGCTACCAGGTGCCCTTCGCAGAGCGGTTGCGCGCGCGCTGCGACATCGCCACGGGTGCCGTCGGCATGATCCAAAGCCCGCACCAGGCGGAGCAGATCGTCGCCACCGGGGCTGCCGACCTCGTCTTCATGGCGCGCACGCTCCTGGCCGACCCCTATTGGCCGCAGCGCGCGGCCCACGTTCTCGGTGCGCCCCGGACCTGGCCCCCGAACATGGGCCGCGGCGACGCGTTCGCCTGAACCCATGCTGCTGACGGACGATCGGGCCCGGCTTGCCCTTGCCAGCGTCGCCATCGGTGCGGTCGTGCTTGGGCTCAAGTTCTATGCCTGGTGGATCACCGGCAGCGTGGCGCTGCTCTCGGATGCGCTCGAGAGCATCGTCAACGTCGCGGCCTCGCTGCTCGCGGTGGTGGCGCTTTGGATCGCGGCGCATCCGGCCGATGCCCAGCACCCCTATGGGCACCACAAGGCCGAGTACCTGTCGGCCGTGGTCGAGGGCGTGCTGATCGTCATCGCAGCGGTGATCATCCTGCGCGAGGCGGCACTGGCACTGATGAGCCCCCGGGTGCTCGATGCGCCTTGGACCGGTCTGGTCGTCAACGGCATCGCCACCACCCTCAACCTCGTCTGGGCGATCGTGCTGCTGCGCGCCTCGCAGCGCTACCGCTCGCCGGCGCTCAGGGCGGATGGCTGGCACCTTTTGGCCGACGTCGTCACCTCCGTCGGCGTCATCGGCGGGCTGGCGGCGGCGGTGGTCACCGGCTGGTGGTGGCTCGATCCGGTGCTGGCCGGCATCGTCGCCCTCAACATCCTCTATCTTGGCTGGCACCTGGTGCAGCGCTCGATCCAGGGGCTGATGGACGAGGCGGCCGATGCGGAAACGCTGGAGCGCATCCGCACGCTGATCGCGCAGACGGCGACGGGGGCGCTCGAAGCCCACGACGTGCGCACCCGCCATGCCGGGCGCGTCACCTTCGTCGAGTTTCACCTGGTGGTGCCCGGCGAGTGGACCGTGGCCGAAGCGCACGCGGTCTGCGACCGGATCGAGGCGGCGCTCAAGACGGAATTGGAAGCGGCGGTCGTCACCATCCACGTCGAGCCCGAAGCGAAGGCCAAATCGCCGGGCGTACCCGTGCTCTGACGGGCGTCCGGCCGGGTCCGGCGGCGCAGCTGCGACATCTTTGCCGCCCGTGCTTTAGCGCTGGACATCGCGCCCTGAGCTGATAGCGAGGAATGAGTGTCAACAAGCGAAAGGAGGTGATCCCGTGTCCAGTGCAGCGACGGTTCGGTGGGCCAGCCTGCGTCGAGACGCGGCCGCGGAGCAGCCTCTTCGGC
>RECO01000267.1 GCA_007694015.1 Geminicoccaceae bacterium | reverse complement strand
CCCGCTGGCGCCTCCCCGAAAACGTGCCAGCCGTCCCTTGACGGCTGGCCGGGGGTCCTAGTGCAGCGGCGCAGTCGGACGATTCACGTCCGACCGCGCCAAAGCTGCACGATTCCATCAGGTTAGTGCATCAACGGCGCAATCGGAGCCGAACGCTCCGATTGCGCCTGTGCACTAGGGGGCCAAAAGCCCCCTAGCCTTTCCCTTTTTTCTCCGGCTCCAGGCGCACGATTTCGCCGTGGTTGAACCAGAAGATGGCGTCGTGGGGTTCGTCGAGGGTGAGCATGGCGGCGGGCTCGAGGCCCAGATAGGCGGTGCGGACGGCGCGGCCCAAAGCGCCGTGGGCAACGGCAACCGTGCGTGAACCGGGGGCGAGGGCAGCGAGCCAGGCCGCGGCTCGCTGCACGATGTCGGCTTGGGTTTCGCCGCCGCCGGGCGGGGCCACGGTCCAGCGATCGTCGATGCGGGCTTGCCAGAGTTCCGGGTCCCTGGCCTCGATTTCGGCCGCGGTAAGGCCGTCCCAATCGCCCCAGGTCATTTCCCGCAAGCGCAGATCGTGGTCGATGCGGGCGGGATCGAGGCCGAGGGTTTCGGCGATGACGACGGCGGTCTGCCAGGCCCGGCCGAGAGGGCTCGCCTGCCAACGGAAGTGGGCCAATTCCCCACCGAAGCGCCGGTCCAACAGCAGCGCCACGCGCTGCGCCTGTTGCCAGCCCGTCAGCGTGAGGGGGCTGTCCTTGTGGCCCTGCATCCGCCGCTGGCGGTTCCACACGGTCTCGCCGTGGCGGATGTAGAGCAGTTCGATGTCTGGTCGTCGGATCAAGGCGTCAGGCGAAGCGTTCGGCGATCGACCTCAAGCCGGCGTCGTAGATCGCGGTGATGGCCATGGCCGCTTCCTCGAGCGGCACGCCCTCGGCCTCGAAGGTGCTCGACCAGATGACCTTGGCGCCCTCGTCGTCGGGCACCACCCGGAAAATCGACCGGTATTGGCGGACGGGCAGCGGCGAGGACAGGATTTCGTAGGTGTAGCTGTGGTCGTCGGGGTGGTCGCCGATCTCGCGTTCCAGCATCTCGGCGCCGTCGACCGTGCGGATGTGGCGGTGCACGATTTCACCATGGCGTTCGACGTCGCACACGGCAACGGCGGGGTGCCAGTCGGCCAAGGCGCCGAAATCGCCCACCACGGCCCACACCTCCTCAGGGGTGGCCCGCACGGTCTGTTTCCGTTCCACTTCCACGGTCATCCGCGTCGCTCCCGTTCTCCGGTGCTTGCCGCACCGCTTACATGACAGCCCCGATCTGCCAGGGCACGAACTCGTGATCGCCCAGCCCCAGGGCCTCGCTCTTCGTCGGCTCGCCCGAGGCAACTCGGAGCAGGTAGTCGAACATCCGCTGCCCCATCGCCTCGATCGAGACCCCCTCGTCCAGCACGGCACCGGCGTTGATGTCCATGTCCTCGATCATGTGGGCGTACATCGGCGAGTTGGTCGCGATCTTGATGCTCGGCGCCGGCTTGAAGCCGAAGCAGGAGCCGCGACCGGTGGTAAAGGCCACGAGATTGGCGCCGGAGGCCACTTGGCCGGTGACCGAGGCCGGGTCGTAGCCGGGGCTGTCCATGAAGACGAAGCCCTTGGTCTTGGCCGGCTCGGCATAAAGGATGACGTCGGCGAGCGCGGTCGTCCCACCCTTGGCGGCGGCACCAAGGGACTTTTCCAGGATGGTCGTGAGCCCACCCGCCTTGTTGCCGGGCGACGGGTTGTTGTTCATCTCGCCGCCGTTGCGCGCGGTGTAGTTCTCCCACCAGCGGATGCGGGCGAGCAGCTTTTCGGCCACCTCCGGCGAAACGGCGCGGCGCGTGAGCAGGTGCTCCGCACCGTAGATTTCGGGGGTCTCGGCCAAAATGGCGGTGCCGCCGTGGCGCACCAGAATATCGGCGCAAGCCCCCAAGGCCGGGTTGGCGGTAATGCCCGAATAGGCGTCCGAGCCGCCGCACTGCAAGGCCAGCGAAAGGTGCTCCGCCGAACAGGGCTCGCGCACGGCCTCGTTGGCGTAGGGCAGCATCTCGCGGATGATCTCGGTCGCCTTTTCCAGCGTCTTGCGCGTGCCGCCGACGCCCTGCAGCGTCATGGTGCGGAAATTCGGCCCCTTCTTGATCTGGTAGGCGTCCAACAGGAAGTCGATCTGGTTCACCTCGCAGCCGAGGCCGATCATCAGGATGCCGGCGAAGTTGGGGTGCCGGGCATAGCCCCAAAGCACCCGCTGCAAGGCAGCGAAACCCTCGCCGCTGTCGGCCATGCCGCAGCCCGTCCCGTGGGTGAGCGCCACGATGCCGTCCACGTTCGGATAAAGCGCCAACTCCTCCTTCGGGAACTGCTGGGCGACGAATTTGGAAACGCTGGCCGAACAATTCACCGAGCTCAAAATGCCGATGAAGTTGCGCGTCCCCACATTGCCGTTGGCGCGGCGAAAGCCCTGAAACGTCGCCCGTTGGCCCGCCGGCACGAGCTCGGTCGGCTTCGCTTCGGTGCCGATCGCATAGTCGCGGTCGAAATCGCCCATGGTGCAATTGTGGACGTGGACGTGGTCGCCGGCAGCGATCGGCTCGCTGGCGAAGCCGATGATCTGGTCGTACTTGCGCACGGCCTCGCCCTTGGCGATCGCCACGGTCGCCAGTTTGTGCCCACGCGGCACCTGCGCCGTCACGGTGAGGCCCTCCTCGGCCACCTTTTGGCCCGGATCGAGCTGCTCACGCGCCACCACCACGTTGTCCCGCGCGTTCAAACGCACCGTGCTCGCCATGACTTGCCTCCCCTGCAACGAGGCGAAGAGCTTAGAGCATGACCGCGAGGGCGGGAATGGCGGCGTTGCGTTGCCGGTGGGGTAAGGCGCAAGCCAAAGGCAGAGAGGAAAGGCGCAGGGGGCTTTTGGCCCCCTGCAACCCCCGACGCGGCGGCGCTGCCGCCGCGACTTGATGGGGAGGGTGGGGTCAGTTCGGTGCTTTGGGTGGGTCTACCCAGGTGAAACTGGGCAGGAGCAGGTGGCGGGGTGGGCCGCCGTCGTTGCGGCTGAGGGTCAAGATGGCGGTTTGCGGGTCTTGGGCCGGGTCGAGCGTCAAGCCGGTGAGGTCCTCGCCGCCCGGCAGGTCGCGCAAGGTGAGGGCCGTGATCTCGGCGAAGCCCGCGGCGGTTTGCCGGCTGCCGGCGCGGTCGTCGGTCCAGCGGTCGGGCCGGGTGGTGCCGGGAAAGCGGAAGAGGAACGGCGTCGACGGCTCGCGGCTGGTGGCACTCACTTCCAAAAAGAGGCCCGGCGGCAGGTAGGGCGGGGTCCACAGCCAACAGGCGAAGGGCAGCGCATGTTCGCTGCGCACGCAAACGCCGAAGGGCGATGCGCCGCTCACCCGCCAGGTGGCGTGCTCCCAAAGGCCGGTGCGGGCAAAGGTGGCGCTGCTGAGGAGCCGTGGCTCCTCGACCCAGATCAACTCCAGATACGCATTGTCGAAGCCGTAACAGCAATTGGCCGTGCCCTGGCCTTCGTGGCGGCGGGTGAAGCTCGCAACGAAGCCCAACTCGGCCAGACGCGCCTGCGCCACGGCACCGCCGGGCTCGACGAAAACGAACACATGATCGAGGTCCAAATCTCACTCCAGGGCCAGATCGACCCAAACGAGGTGGTGGTCGGAGGCACGCCGGTCGCGCACCCAATCATGGCCCACTTCGCCGTCGGCAGGCCAAAAGACGCCAGCGTCGACAACCCGGAGGCTGGCGGCGGGTAGCACGTAGTCGACCCGCAGATTGCCCGGCCCCGGAAACGGGCGCCAGTTGGACGTATCGAGGGCCGGATCGCCCACGTGATTGCGATTGGCGCCCCCCTGGCGTGCCGCCGCCTCGACTGCGCCAAGGCTGCGCGGCTCGGGGTCTTGGATGCGCGGATGGTCCAACAACGAGCGCATCACCTCGTGACGGCCGTCACCGTCGAAGGGGTCGAGGTTGAGGTCGCCCAGGATGACGAAGGGGTTGCGCGGCGCCAGGCCGCCGACGCGGCCCTGGTCGTCCACCGGCCCACCACGCCAACCGCCATCCAGGTAGAGCTCCCAAAACCGGACCTCGTCGGCGTTGCGGCGCTGGTTGCGGCGCTCCGGGCCGTCGAACACGGGCGGCGTCGGGTGGCTCGCCAACAGGTGCAGGCGGTGCTCGCCGATCTGCACCGGCACGTCCCAATGCGACTTGGACGACAGGCGCAGGACGGCCGCCGCCTCGCCGTAGAAGTCCGTCGGCAAGAGGTTCTCGGGCAAATCGAGCCAGCGAAAGTGCTGAAAGGTGCGGACGGCCTCCCGGTCGAACGGAAAGCGCGACAGGATCGCCATGCCGTACTGGCCGGGATAGTGGCCCCAGCCCCAGGCGTCGCCCGGGCCGCCGCGTTCACCGTCGCCGTCGAGGTCCAGCCCACTGTCGACGCCGGTGTTCACCGGGGCGCTGAAGACGTGGTCGTAGACGAGCGGCTCGCCCGACCCGTCGGCGGCGGCGAGCAGGGCGACGAAGGCCGAGACGGCGGCACCCTCGGGGTCGTAGTCGATTTCGTTCAACAGAACGATGTCGGGACGGACGTGGCGCAGCACGGCCACGAGGCGGCTGACCTGGACGCGAGGCCGCGTGGTCAACTCGCGCAGCAGTTGATCGGCTTCGTCGCGGTCGAGGGCGACGTTGTAGGTGGCGACGCGGACGGTTTCCGCCGGTGCCGGCAGGCCGAGGAGCACGAGGGAGGCGGCGAGGAGGAGAGCGCGCATGGCGGTAACCCGCGACAGAGCTTCAACCTCAGGGTAACAGGTCCACCAACAGCGCGTCGAGCAGAAGGCGACCCTCCGCACTCGCGACCAAGCGGTCGTGCTCGATCACGAGGCAGCCGGTCGCCAAGGCCCGGTCGAGTGCCCGCCGGTCGAAGGCGCTTTGCCACGCGCCGCCAGCCAGCCGGCCGAGCCGCGCCAGGGGCACGCCCTCGGTCAGGCGCAGCCCCATCATCACCAACTCGGCGAGCTGGGTGGGGGCATCGAGCGCCTCGAAGGGCAGGAGCGCGTGGCCCTGGCGCTCGACGGCAGAGAGCCAGCGTTCGGGGACGCGCTCGGTCGAGGTGCCGACGCGGCCCATGGAAAGGTCGAGCCGGCCGTGGGCACCGGGGCCGATGCCGGCGAAGCTGCCCGAACGCCAGTAGACCAGGTTGTGCCGGCTCTCCTGGCCGGGGCGGGCGTGGTTGGAGACTTCGTAGGCGAGGAGGCCGGCGTCGCCGAGGATGGCTTGGGACAGTTGGTAGAGTTCGGCCTGCACGTCGTCGGGCGGCAGCCGCAGCCGCCCCCTGGCGGCCAAGGCGTGGAACGCCGTGCCCGGCTCCAGGGTGAGCTGGTAGATCGAGAGGTGGTCGCCTGCATGGTGCAGGGCGCGGCGGAGTTCGGCCTCCCATTCCTTCGCCGTTTGGCCAGGTCGGGCGTAGATCAGGTCGAAGCTGAAACGCTCGAAGGTTCGGGCCGCCAAGTCCACCGCGTCGAGCGCTTCCGCAGCCGAGTGCTCGCGGCCGAGCGCCTGCAGGCTCGCGTCGTCGAGGGCCTGCACGCCGAGCGAAACGCGGTTGACGCCGGCCGTGCGAAAGCCGCGAAAGCCCTCAGCCTCGCTGGAGGTGGGGTTGGCTTCGAGCGTGATCTCGATGCCGGGTTGGAAGCCGAAGTGCTGCGCGGCGCGGTCGATCACCGCTGCCACCGTCGCCGGTGGCATCAGGGAGGGCGTGCCACCGCCGAAGAAGATCGACCGTAGCGGCTTCGGGCCGACCAGGCTCGCCACGTGCTCCAACTCG
The DNA here is from genome assembly GCA_007694015.1 of Geminicoccaceae bacterium. Classification (GTDB taxonomy): domain Bacteria; phylum Pseudomonadota; class Alphaproteobacteria; order Geminicoccales; family Geminicoccaceae; genus RECO01. The sequence goes on along the minus strand of RECO01000267.1, from coordinate 2,617 downwards.
GCGAGCAGCCCCGCTCGCCAGCGGGCTTGGTCGACCTCGGCGCGGACGTGGCTGTTGAAGTCGCAATAGGGGCATTTGGCCCGACAAAAGGGCCAGTGCACGTAGAGCGCGAAGCCGGGATCGGTGGTGGCGGTCGTCATGCGCTCGCATGTAGTGGACGCCCCGCCATCGGGCCAGCATTGCCGATGCCGTGCACCAGTTCCGCCAGGGGCGGGGGGGGGGGGGGGGGGGGGGGGGGGCCGCCCCCCCCCCCCCCCCCCACCCTTCCCCTTCCCCAACCTGCCCAATCTATCGCTGCTGCCCTACCTCACTGCTGCTGCCACATCGGCCCCGGCCGGTCCATGCCGCGCCGACCGGGCATGTCACCTGGGCGTCCCGGCCGATCGGCGCGCATGCCTTGGCGCTCTTGCATCTGCCGGCGCACGTCGCTGCGGGTGAGGACACCGTCCTCTTCGGTGACGATGCGGTCGAGGGCGCGGGCGAAGGGGCGTTGGAACTCCTCCACCGTGACCTGGCCGTTGCCATCGACGTCCAGCGCTTGGAAGGCGCGGACCATGCGCGGGCGCATGGCGTCGAGCCAGAGGGCTTCGTATTCCTCGAGGGTCAGCACGCCGTCGCCGTCGGCATCGAAGGCGGCGTGGCGTTCGGCGCGGGTTTGGTCGATCTCGGCCTGGGTGACGCGACCGTCGCCGGTGCGGTCGAAGGCCTCGAGCATCTGTTCCATGGCCATCGGTCCGCGCGCGGGGCCGACACCGGCGCCGGTCTTGCCGCCGCTCCACATCGGCTGGGCCATGGCGGCCGCACTGCCGAGCACGAGGGCGGTGGCGAGGAGGAGGGTGGTGGTCCGGGTCATTGGGGCTCTCCATCGATCGTCGATAGCGCCATTCAACCGTGGTGCCGTAACTCGTTGACGACCGCCCACCGCTTCGAGGGTAACGAAGGGTAACACCCGGCGGCACCGCCGCCGCACGCCTCTGGTTCAATTGGGCGCCGCTTCGATCTGCTGTAGGTTGGGCCTCGTTCGACCCGGAAAGGGACACCGATGCTCATCGCCGTGGACGGCACCTATGGCGCCGAAGCCCCGCTCTTGGCGGCTCGACTGAGGCTTGCCTTCGGGGCCGCCGTTCAGCCTTTCGTGGCGCCGACCGAGGCGCCCGACCCCGGCTTGGCCGCCGTTCTCGAACTATGTCCACTGGTCGTCGTGGCACCGTCAGCGCCGACGCCTTGGCTGACGGAGCTCGGCGTGCGGCACGTGATCGTGGATGCGGTCGGTGAGGCCGTGGCGATCGTGGGGGGCGCCCTCGATTTGGCCGCGGCACCCGCCCCTTCGAAGAAGCCCTTGCGCGTTTCGCCGCTCGATGCCGGAAGTCTGGCGGAAGGGCTCCGCGGGTTGGGCGAGGCCTGGGGGGTGGAGATGGCGAACGGCACCGGGATCGCCGGGGTCAAGGTCGAGCTGGTGGCGAGCTTTCGTTGCGACGGCTACGCCCAAGCGGCGGATTTCGCCCATGCCGTCGCCGTGCTCGCGGAGGCCCAAAACCATCACCCGACCTTGATCCACGACTGGCGGACGGTGACGGTGCGGGTGGCGACGGGGGAGGCCGGCCAGCGGCTGACGGAGCGGGACCTCCGCTTTGCCGCTGCGGTCGACCGGCTGGCTGCCGGCACCGGGGCGTGACCGGGCCGACAGCGCGGTAGGTCTTACATCGGCGGCAGGATCACCCGGTCGACGACGTGGATGACGCCGTTGGTGGCCTGGATGTCGGCCGCCGCTAGCGTTGCACCGCCGACATTGACGGGCGTGCCCGTGGCGTCGATGGCGAGGTCGCGGCCCGCCGCCGTCTCCAGCCGGGTCGCGATGCCGGCGAGGTCGTCCGAGGTGATGACGCCCGGCACCACGTGGAAGCTCAAGATGGTGGTGAGCTGGTCGCGGTTTTCCGGCCGCAGCAGGTTTTCCACCGTCCCAGCCGGCAGGCGGGCAAAGGCGTCGTCGGTCGGCGCGAAGACCGTGAGCGGACCCGGACCGCTCAGGGTCTCGACCAAACCGGCGGCTTCGGCCGCGGCGAGGAGCGTCTGGAACTGACCGGCGGCAGCGGCGGTTTCGACGATGTTGCCCGCCGCTTGGGCGTGGGCACGATCGGCGGCAACCGTCACGAGGCCGGCGACGCCGAGGGCGAGCAGCAGATGGCGAAGGCGCATGTCGTGACTCCCAATGCTTTGTTTCGGGCCAGATCGGGTGCATCCTGGCGTTTTGCGACTTACGGCAACATGAACAACGGTCAATAAGCGAGGCAAACCGAGGACGCGCTGCGCCGGGTAGGCGAGGATCAGGTTCGGGCTGATGGGGGCGATGCGGTAGAGGCGGGCTTCACGCCATTTCCGCTCGAGGTCGTATTCGCGAGCGAAGGCAAAGCCGCCATGGGTCTGCATGCAGGCTTCGCCCGCGGCCCAGGCCGCTTCACCCGTGAGGTATTTCGCCATGTTGGCCTCCGGGCCACAGGGCTTGCCCTGATCGAACCGCCACGCAGCCTTGCGCGCCATCAACTCGGCTGCCTCGGTTTGGGCTTAGAGCGTTTTCCGCTATGCTTCACCATCCCGCTCCCCCGCCCACCAGGGTGCC
>RECO01000263.1 GCA_007694015.1 Geminicoccaceae bacterium | reverse complement strand
CTTTTGGCCCCCTTCGAAACCCCCGGCACCGGCGCTGCCGGTGCACCTGTTCAGGCGGGCGTCTTGATGCGGTGCTTGAAGGTGACGTTGACGCGCTCGGAGGTGAGCAACAGCCAGGTGAGGACGGCGGAAAAGACGATATAGCCGGCGGTGTGGAAGGTGCGCGGGTCGATCGGGTCGCCCGGACCCGCCGGCATCTGCATGTGCGCGGTAAAGCCGAGGCTCAAGGCCCCGCCGATCCAGATCGCCGCGATGGCGAACTCGGGAAACCACGGCCAGCGGAGAAAGCCCGCCGTCAGCACGGCGACGTTGGTAGAGATGCTGAACGCCACCAGCCAGCGCGGCCGGTCCGAACCCTCGCCGTACATGAACCACTCGGTCATGTCGGCGATCACCGAGATGCACAGCACCGCGAACAACACGTAGAGCCAGCCGCCCAAACCGTAGCGGGGGTGCGCCTTGGCCGCCTCTTCGCTCAAGCGGACCCACCTCACGGCCGCACCCCGCAGGAGCGGTCGACGGCGGCCAGAATGCGCGCCACGTCGCCGTCGCGCGACAGGCGATGCTCGCCGTCCTTGATCAGTTCGATGGTCACGTCGTCGGCGGCGACATGCGCCGCCAATCGCAAGGAGGTCTGCCAGGGCACGTCGGGATCCCGTTGGCCGTGAATGAGGTGGATGGGACAGGAGATATCGAGTGCTGCGCGCAAAACCAGATGCCGCCGGCCGTCCTCGACCAGCTTCATGGTGATGGGCGTCGGCTCCTCGCTGTAGGCCGAGGGCTCGTAATGCACGCCGTCCACCTCCAGGGCGCGGCGCTGCTCGGGTGTCGCCACGTTCCAGATGAGGTCTTCGGTGAAATCCGGCGCCGCTGCGATCCCGACCAGGCCGGCGAGCCGCTCGGGCCGGGCGCGGGCCACGAGCGTCATGATCCAACCGCCCATCGACGAGCCGACCAAGACCAGCGGCCCCTCGGTCACCTGGTCGATCACGGCCAGCGCATCCTCGCACCATTCGCCGATGCAGCCGTCGACGAACCGGCCCGAGGAGAGGCCGTGGCCGGAATAGTCGAAGCGGGTGAAGGCCTGCCCCTTGGCCTCGCAATGGGCCTCCAAAGCCAGCGCCTTCGAGCCCTCCATGTCGGAGCGAAAGCCGGTCAAGAACACCACCTCCGGGCCGCTTCCGGGGCGCCGTCGATAGGCCAGGCGGCGGCCCTGGGCTTCGAGCCAAGCGGGATCGGTCATCCTCAAGCTCCGGTCTGGTGACGAGGTTCGGCCGCGTGCTACGAGATCGGCGCGCAACGAGAAACCCCCAACCGACGGAAGGACGCGCATGGGCGGCCCGCGAGCCACGGTGTTGCAGGTGCTGCCGCGGCTGGAAAGCGGCGGTGTCGAGCGCGGCACCGTCGAGATCGCCCGCGGCCTGGTCGAGGCCGGCTGGGGGGCGGTGGTGGCGGCCGAACGGGGCCGGCTCGCACAGCCGGTGGAGCAAGCCGGCGCGCGCTACGTCGAGCTGCCGCTCGCGACCAAGAACCCGCTGCACATCGTGCAGAACGCGCGGCGGCTGGAACGGGTCATCCGCGAGCACGGCGTCGATCTGGTCCACGCCCGCTCGCGCGCACCCGCCTGGAGTGCCGAAATGGCGGCCAAGCGCGCCGGCGTGCCGTTCGTCACCACCTTCCACGCGGTCTATTCGGGTGCGACCAACCCCTTGAAGCACCGCTACAACGCGGTGATGGCGAGGGGGAGCCGGGTGATCGCCATTTCGGACTTCGTGGCCGAGCACGCCCGCAGCGCCTATGGCGTCGAGCCGCAGCGGCTGCGTACCATCTACCGCGCCGTCGACCTGGAGGCGTTCGACCGCACCCGGCTCGCCCCGGAGCGGCTCGCCCGGCTGGCGCAGGCGTGGCACCTGCCGCACGAGCGGCGCATCATCATGCTCCCCGGCCGGGTGATGCGGCTCAAGGGCCATTTGGAGCTGTTGCGTGCCGTCAAGCGCCTGAACCGCGACGACCTGGTCGTCGTCTTCGTCGGCCCGAGCGATCCGGGCGACGCCTATCGCCGCCAGGTGGAGCTGTTCGCGCGCACCGCCGGCCTCGCCGACCAGGTAATCTTCGCCGGCCAGTGCGACGACATGCCGGCGGCCCTCGCCTGGGCCGACGTGGTGGCGGTGCCCTCGATCGAGCGCGCCGAAGGCTTCGGCCGGGTTTCCATCGAAGCGCAGGCAATGGGGGTGCCGGTCGTGGTCCACGCCATCGGCGGCCTGCCCGAGACCTTGATGCCGGCGGCCACCGGCTGGCTGGTGCAGCCGGGCGACATCGACGAGCTGGCGGACGCCTTGAACCTCGCACTCGACCTGCCGGGCAACGTGCGCGCCCGGGCGGCGGAACGCGCGCGCGCCTTCGTCACCGAGCATTTCTCGCTCGAACGGATGGTCCGCCAAACCCTCGACGTCTACCGCGAGGTCCTGCCCGTCAGCGCATGAGCCCCGGCAAGGTCAAGGACAGTGCGGGGATGAAGGCGATCAAAAGGACCGCGACCAGGAGGGCCAGGAAGAAGGGCGCGAGCGGGCGCAGGAGGGCGTCGACCGGCACCTTCGCCAAGCTCGCGCCGATGAACAGCGTGAGCCCGATCGGCGGCGTGACGTGGCCCAAGGCGAGGCTGGAGATCAAGAGAATGCCGAAGTGGATCGGGTCGTAGCCGAAGCTGCGCGACAGCGGGAAGAAGATCGGCGTCAGGATGATCAAGGCGGTCGCCGGGGTCAAAAACAGCCCGCAAAAGAGGCTCACCGCGATTACCGTCAAGGCGAAGGCGGCGGGGCCGGGGTAGAGGTCCAACAGCGTTGCCGAGAGATTCTGCGGCACGCGTTCGATGGTGAGGATCCAGCCGAAGGCGGCGGCGACGCCGATCAAGAACATGACGCCACCGACCGTGCGTACCGTACCGGCGAGGATCGGCAAGAGGTCGCGCCAGCCGAGTTCGCGATAGACGAGGACGGTGAGACCGAGGCCATAGAGGATGGCGACGACCGCAGCTTCGGTCACCGTGATCATGCCGCCGAAAATGCCGCCGATGATCAAGACGGGCATGACCAAAGCCGGCACCGCCCGAAGACCCGTGCGGCCCACCTCGCGCACGACGAAGGGGGTGCGCTCGCCATAGCCCCGGCGCCGGCTGACGAGGTAGCTCATCGCCATCAGGCACAGGCCGATGGTGAGCCCGGGCACGATGCCGGCGGCAAAGAGGCGGTCGATCGGCGTGCCGGTCAGCCAGCCATAGATGATGAGGTCGATGGTCGGCGGGATCAGGTTGCCCATGACCGACGAGGTGCAGGTGACGACGGCCGAAAAGGCGGCGGGGTAACCTTGGCGCCGCATTGCCGGGATCATCACCGAGCCGATGGCCGCGGTGTCGGCCGTCGCCGCCCCGGAAATGCCGCCGAAGAACATGCTCGCGACCACATTGGCCTGGGCGAGCCCGCCGCGCATCCACCCGACCAGCGCCTGGCACAGTTCGACCAGGCGCAGGCCCAAGGAACTGCGGGCGACGATCTCGCCCAGCAGGATGAACAGAGGGATCGCCAGCAGGGGCGTCGAATCGAGGGTTGCCACGATCTGCTGCGGCAACAGCGTGCCGGGCAGCCGGTCGCTCACGACGATCGCCGCGGCACAAGCGAGCGCCAGCGCCAAGGCGGCAGGCATCGCCAGGAGCAGGCCCAAGAAGAAACTGCCGAACAGAACCGTGACGGTCACGCCCGCACCCGCTGCCAGCCGGCTTTGAGGGCGGTGGCGGTCATGGCGAGGGCTGCCACCGGCAAGGCTGCATAGACCCAGGCCATCGAGACCCCCATCGCCGACGAGCGCTGGTTCCAGGTCCGCTCGACCATGGCGTGGCCGTAAAAGACGAGAAAGACGCAGACCGTGAGCACGAGGCCGAGCTGCAGCCAGAAGGTGACGGCTTGGAGGCCGCTCGGCAGGCGGGCCACCAGCACGTCGACCCGGTGCAGCGCGGCCAGTTCGTAGGCGGCCGCCGCCGCCAGCAGCGCCGCCCAAACGGCGGCGAAGCGGGCCAATTCACCGGTCCAGGCCCAGGGCCGCACGAACACCGTGCGGCCCAAGACCTGCAGGACGAGGCAGCCGACCACGACCGCCAATCCGACGCCGGCGCAGATCACCAAGAAGAGGGCGAAGCCGCCGATCGGCTCGGCTTCGCCCGTGTCGGTCGTCATCGAACGCGGCTTTTACTGGGCGTTGCGGATGCGATCGATCCATTCGATGCCGCCGAGCTCGGGCGCTTTGGCCTCGAAGATCGGCTCGATGCGCTCGATCCAGCGGTCGAAGTCGGCGACTTGGTGGATGGTCACGCCGCGCTCGCGCAACTCCGCCAGGAGCGCTTCCTCCTGCTCGAGGAACACGTCGCGCTGGAAGCGCACCGCCACGTCGCCCGCCGCCAGCACCGCCTCCTGCTGCGCCGCCGAGAGGGCGTCGAAGGTGCCGGCCGACATGATGAAGTTGTGCCAGGAGAAGATGTAGTTGATCTGGGTGAAGTGCGGCGCCAAGGCATCGAAGCCCATCGAGCGATAGCTCACGCCCGTGCCCTCGCCGCCATCGACCAGCCGCTGCTGCAGGGCGACGTAGACGTCGCCCCAGGCCACCGGCGTCGGCGCCGCCCCCAAGCGCTCCCACGCCTCGATGATGACGGCACTCTCCATGGTCCGCACGCGCTTGCCGGAAAGGTCGTCGAGGCTGGCGACGGGGCTGTGGGTATAGAGGTCGCGCACCCCGCCATAGCCGTAGCCGAGCTTGACGAAGCCCTCGCGCCGCAAGGCGTGGGACAACACCTCGCCGACCTCGCCGTCCATCGCGGCGAACAGGTGGTCGGCGTCGTTAAAGATGAACGGCAGGCTCAAGGCTGCGAACTCCGGCACGAAGTTCGCCGTCAGTGCCGAGGTCACCGTGGTGATGTCGACCGCCCCCGTCTGCAGGGCTTCCAAGAGCGTGCGCTCGTTGCCGAGCTGGCCGGCGGGGAAGATCTCCACCGTCAGGCCGACGTCCTTCGCGGCCAGCTCCTCCTGAAAGCGCAGCGCCATCAGGTGATAGGGGTGATCCTCCTGCAACACGTGGGCGACGACGAGGGTCCTCGCCGACGTCTCGGCACCGAAACCCGCCCCCACCGCCAACATCGTCAAACCGGCCACCGCCCCGCGGCGCGTGATCGACTGCATCGCTCCCTCCACCCAGATTTGTCGACAAAGAACCGAACGCAACGCCGGCTTGCTAGCGTCGTTGCGTGACGAAACGATGACGGTCAAGCACCTTCCGCCAGCCGCTGCCGTTGCCTCACCACGCCGAAGCCGAAGCAGGCGATGGCGCCGAGCGTCGACGCCAGGACGAGGAGCACGGCCGGCTCCGGTCCGCCGGTGAAGAACACGCCCGAAAGAACGTTGGCGACCACGCCCGTGCCCATCTGCAAAAAGCCCATGAGCGCCGAAGCCGTCCCGGCGATGTGTGGGAAGGGCATGATGGCGCCCGCCGTGCCGGTCGGGATGACGAAGCCGCAGGCGAAGAACAGGAGCGCGAAACAGCCGTTGAGGCGCAGCGCGCTGAGCTCGCCGGCGAGGCTCAGCAAGGCCATGGCGAATGCCGCCACGAGGGCAATGCCGAGGCCGGTCGCGAGGGTCGACAAAAGCCCGAGCCGCCGGCCGAGCCGGGCGGCGGTGAAGGCGCCCAGGGCGTAGCTGCCGGCGACGGCCGCGAAGTACCAGCCGAACCGTTCCGGCGCCACGCCATAGTGATCAATCAAGACGAAGCTCGAATTGGTGATCCAGGTAAAGAGTGCGGCAAAGGCGCCGCCGACGGTGAAGGTGAAACCCATGAACAATGGGTCGCGCAACAATGTGCCGTAGTTGGTCACGAGTTCGCGCCCGCTCGGCGGCCGGAGCGACATCGGCCGCGTTTCGGGCAGTGCGAGGGCGATCGCCAGGGTGACGCCCAAGCCGTAGAGCAGCAGCGCCGCGAAGGTTGCGCGCCAGCCGAACCAGACGGTGAGATAGCCGCCGAACAAGGGCGCGATCATCGGCGCCAGGGCCATCGCACTCGCCAGATAACCGATGACGGCGGCTGCTTCCTTGGGCGCGAACCGGTCGCGCACGATGGCGCGGCCGATCACCGGCCCCGCACACCCCCCCACGGCCTGCAACAAGCGGCCCAACAAAAGGACTTCGATGGTCGGCGCGAAGAGGCACAAGACGGTCGCCGCACAGTAGACGGCAAGCCCGCCGAAGATCACCGGCCGCCTTCCGAAGCGGTCGGCAAGGGGCCCATAGATCAGCTGGGCCACGGCAAAACCCAGAATGAAGATGCCGAGCGTGAGCTGCACCCGCTCGGCCGAGCTGTCGAGGTCGAGCGCGATCGCCGGCAGGGCCGGCAGGTAGAGATCGGTGGAGATCGGGCCCATCGCCACGAAGGTGACCAAGAGCAGCTTGAAGCCGAGGCCGGGAGCCGGCGACGGGGTGGCGGGAGACGACATGGATGCGGTGCGGTTCCGTGTTCGAGTTGCGGGAGGGCGTGGGCGCCGTGGTGCCGGGCGGCAACCCCCGCCTTGGGCCGATTGGCGCTCGCCACCGTTCCGACTAGGCTTTCCATAGGAGGTCACGATCATGGACGACAGGTTCCTGCCGCGGGAAAGCCTGGAAAACTTCGACCGCCTTCTGCACGCGTTCCAGGCGCGGCTCACCGCCGGCGTGTCCCAAGCCGCCATCGCCAATGCCTATGCCGACTGGGCGCTGCACCTGTTGAATGCGCCCGGCAAGCAGGGGCTGCTTTGGCAGCAGGCGATCGAGGATGGCGGCCGGCTCGCCGTCTACGCGGCGCGGGCCACGGCCGCCGGCGACGCGCCGCCCTTTGCCGACAGCGAGCCCGAGCGCTTCACCTCGTCCGGCTGGGAGCGTTGGCCCTACGACGTCTGGGCGCAGACCTTTCTTGCCGTCGAACGCTGGTGGGAACAGGCCACGACCGACGTGCGCGGCGTCAGCCGCCAGCATCTGCGCGCGGTGAACTTCGTCACCCGCCAGCGCCTGGACCGGTTTTCGCCGAGCAATTGGCCTTGGACCAACCCGGACGTCGGCCGGCGGACCCTGGAGGAAGGCGGCGCCAATCTCTTGCGCGGGTTCGGGCTTTGGCTGGAGGATCTGGAACGTCACGTCGAGGGCCTGCCGCCCGCCGGTGCCGAGGCCTGGCAGGTCGGCGAAAACCTCGCCATCACCCCCGGCCAGGTCGTCTTTCGAAACGACCTGATCGAGCTGATCCAATACACCCCGACCACCGACACGGTGCGGCCCGAGCCGGTATTGATCGTGCCGGCCTGGATCATGAAGTACTACATCCTCGACCTGCAGCCGGACAATTCGATGATCCGCTGGCTGGTCGATCAAGGGTTCACCGTGTTCTGCATCTCGTGGAAGAACCCCGGCCGCGAGGATCGTCACCTCGGCTTCGACGACTATCGACGGCTCGGCTTCGTGGCGGCCCTGGACGCGGTCGAACGCATCGTCCCCGACCAGAAGGTCCACGGCTGCGGCTATTGCCTCGGCGGCACCATGCTCGCCATCGCCGCTGCCACCATGGCGCGCAACCAGGACGACCGCCTCGCCTCGATGACGCTCTTTGCGGCCCAGACCGACTACACCGAAGCCGGCGAGCTGATGATCTTCATCGACGAGAGCGAACTCGCCTTCCTCGAGGACATGATGTGGGACCAGGGCTATCTGGACACCCGCCAGATGGCCGGCGCCTTCCAACTCCTGCGCGCCAACGACCTCGTCTGGTCGAAAATGGTCAGCCAATATCTGCTTGGCGAACGCACACCCATGATCGACCTGATGGCCTGGAACGCCGACGGTACGCGGCTGCCGGCGCGGATGCAGACGGAATATCTGCGCGATCTCTTCCTCGACAACCGCCTCTCGCGCGGCCGCTACGCGGTCGAAGGCCATCCCGTCGCCCTCACCGACCTGCAGCTGCCGATGTTCTGCGTCGCCACCGAAAAGGACCACATCGCCCCTTGGCAGTCGGTCTACAAAATCCGGCTGCTCACCAACGTCGAGATCACCTTCGTGCTGGCCTCGGGCGGCCACAATGCCGGCATCGTCAGCCCACCAGCCAAGAAGAAGCGCCACTACCGCCTCGGGGTTCTCACCCCCAATTCGCCCTACCGCGCGCCCGAAAGCTGGTACCCCGCCGCCGACGAGGTCGATGGCTCCTGGTGGCGCGCCTGGGCCGAATGGCTGCACGCCCGCAGTGGCGAAGCCACGAAGCCGCCCACCATGGGCGCCCCCAAGGCGGGCCTGCCCCCCCTCGCACCCGCCCCCGGCAGCTACGTCCTGATGCGCTAAGCTACCGGTAAGCGAGCCGAGAGCGAAAGGCATCCAGGGGGCTTTTGGCCCCCTGCCCCCCCCCTAGCGGGGGGGGTGGCGCCCCCCC
>RECO01000261.1 GCA_007694015.1 Geminicoccaceae bacterium | reverse complement strand
ATGATGATGTCGCACATCATCGCCAGCTCGCAGCCGCCACCAAGCGCGTAGCCGGCCACCGCGGCGATGACCGGCTTCTTGGTCCGGCTGACGCCCTGCCAGGGGGCGATGAAGTCGCCGACCGAGGCCTCGATGTAGTCCTTTTCCGCCATCTCCTTGATGTCGGCACCGGCGGCAAAGGCTTTGTCCGAGCCGGTGATGACGACGGCGGCGATGTCCGGATTGGCATCGTAGGCGGCGAGCGCCTCGTTCAACTCGGCGATCACCTGCGCGTTCAACGCGTTCAGCGCCTTGGGGCGGTTAAGTCGAACCAGGCCGACATGGCCACGGGTTTCGATCAAGAGGGTTTCGTAAGCCATTGCTGCTCCTCCGGCCCGAGCTGGGCGGTGCGGTGCTTCGCGCGGGCTTAAATCATGGATCGAGCCATGCCGTCCAGTCCGACCGCCCGCCGCCCTCAGCGCTGACAGCCCGGGCAGTAATAGGTGGCGCGCCCGCCCTGGACGATCCGCCGGATCGCCGCCCGGCCGCAGGAACAGGGCTCGTCGGCGCGGTCGTAGACCCTGAACTGGCGCTGGAAGTTGCCGAGTTCGCCATCGGCTTGGACGTAGTCGCGGAGGCTGGAGCCGCCCGCTTCGATCGCCTCGCTCAGCACGTCGCGAATTGCCCGGGCGAGCCGATCCGCGGCGCGGGGCTGCAGCCAACCGGCCCGTCGGCGCGGCGAGAGGCGGGCGCGAAAGAGGCTTTCGCTGGCGTAGATGTTGCCCACGCCGACCACCAGCCGCTGGTCCATCAGCGCAAGCTTGAGGGCCGTCGTGCGCCCAGCCAAGGCCGCTTGCAGTGTCGGGCCGGAAAATGCGTTGCCGAGCGGCTCCAGGCCGAGGTGACGAAACCATTTGTGCGATGCGAGTTCGGCCGTCGGCAGCAACTCCGCCATGCCGAAGCGGCGCGGGTCGTGGAAGCGCAGCACGGTGCCGTCGTCGAACGTGAAGGTCAGGTGTTCGTGGGGCCCCAGCGCGGCGCCGTCGAACACGAGGCGCCCCGACATGCCGAGGTGCAGCACGAGCGTGCGGCCGTCGTCGAGGTCGAGCAGGATGTACTTGGCGCGGCGGCGAAAGCCGATCAGCCGCCGGCCCTGGAGCCGCTCGGGCAAGCCGGCGGGCAGGGGAAAGCGCAAATCCGCCCGGTGCTGCACCAGCCGCTCGATCCGCGCACCGTCGAGCCGCCGTTCCAGGGCGCGCATGGTGGTCTCGACCTCGGGCAGTTCGGGCATCGGGCGTTCCGGCTCCTGGCTTGCCCCGGAGGGGCCGCGCTCTATAACCGCCTGCGCGGGGCCACGCCAAGCGGCCGGGCGCCGCCACGGGCGGTCGCCGTATCGCTCCCTCGTCGTCCCGTTCTGCCGAAGAGTGCCGCGCCATGGCCGACCCCGTTGATCGTCTCGCCCGTTCCTTCGGTTTCCGCAACGTCGACCCGGCGGCCAAGGCCAGCCTGGTGCGCGACGTCTTCGACAGCGTGGCGCCGAGCTACGATCTGATGAACGATCTCATGAGCCTCGGCGTGCACCGGCTGTGGAAGGACGCGCTGGTCGATTGGCTCGCACCCCGGCCGGGCCTGCACCACGTCGATCTGGCCGGTGGCACCGGCGACGTCGCCTTTCGCATCCACGAACGGGTGGGGGGCGAGGCCCGGATCGCCGTGATCGACATCAACCGGCACATGCTGCAGGTCGGGCGCGACCGCGCCTTCGACCAGAACCGCTTCGAGAACCTCTACTGGGTGGCGGGCGACGCCATGGCGCTGCCCTTGCCCGACCGGAGCCAAGACAGCGTCACCATCGCCTTCGGCATCCGCAACGTCACGCGGATCGACCAGGCGTTGGCCGAGGCCTTGCGGGTGTTGCGGCCCGGTGGTCGGTTCCTCTGTCTGGAGTTCTCGAAGGTGACGTTGCCGACCCTGGAGCGCATTTACGACACCTATTCGTTCAACGTGCTGCCGCGCCTCGGGCGCTTGGTTGCGGGCGATGCCGAAAGCTATCGCTACCTGGCCGAAAGCATCCGCCGCTTTCCCAACCAGGATGACTTCAAGGCGCTGATGGAGCGGAGTGGCTTCGGCCAGGTGCGCTACCGCAACCTCTCCAGCGGTATCGCCTGCATCCACTCCGGCTGGCGATTGTAGGCGCGGGTGCTGCAGGCGATCCGCCATCTGCTGCGCGCCGTCGTCGTCGTCCGTTGCCTCGGTCGGCACGGTGCCTTGTCGTTCTTCAACGACCTGCCGCTGAAGCCTTGGCAACGTCGTCTGCTGCGGTGGTTGAACCGCGAGGACATGCCGGGCCGCCGCGGGCAAAGGCTGGCGGCGGCGTTGCTGGAACTCGGGCCGATCTACGTCAAGTTGGGGCAGGGGCTGGGCACCCGGCCGGATTTGATGGGTGCCGAGGTCGCGGCTGATTTGGCCGAGTTGCAGGACAAGCTGCCGCCCTTTCCGGGCAGCGAAGCCGTCAAGACCATCGAAGAAGACCTGGGCGCGCCGCTGGAGACGATCTTTCTCCACTTCGACCGCATCCCGGTGGCGGCCGCATCGGTGGCGCAGGTGCACAAGGCGGTCACGCTCGACGGCCGCGACGTGGCGGTGAAGGTGCTGCGCCCGGGCATCGATGTGCTGATCGAGCAGGACCTGCAATTCTGCGCCTTCTTCGCCTGGGTGCTCGAGCGGGTCCTGCCGAACTCCGACCGCTTCCAGCCCGAGGCGGTGGTGCGCATCTTCGCCGAGACCACCCGCCGTGAGCTGGATCTGCGGATGGAGGCCGCCGCCTGCGACGAGTTTCGGCACAACAATCAGGACGCCGACTTTTTTCGGGTGCCGGCGGTCGACTGGATGCGCACCGGACGCCGCGTCTTCACCATGGAATGGGTCGAGGGCATCGCCTCGGACGAGCCCGAGCGGCTGCGCGCCGCCGGCATCGATCCCGAGCGGGTCCTGGAGACGGCGTCCAACGTGTTTTTCGCCCAGGTCTTCGAGACCGGGTTCTTCCACGGCGACATGCACCCCGGCAACACCTTCATCGAGCCCGACGGCACCATCGTGCCGGTCGACTACGGCATCATGGGCCGGCTCGACATGCCGACGCGGCTGTTTCTCGGTGAATTGTTGGTCGCCTTCCTGGCCAGGGATTATGCCCGGGTGGCTGCGGTCCAGGTGCGCTGGGGGCTCGTGCCGGCACATGTCGACCAGGGCTCGCTGGCGCAGGCCTGCCGGGCGATCTCCGAGCCGATCATGGGCCTGCCGCTGAACGAGATCTCGATCGGCCGGCTGCTCGGCCAGTTCTTCGAGGTCGCGGCGGCCTACGAAATGCGGGTCAAGCCCGAGCTGCTCCTGTTGCAGAAAACCATGATGGTCGCCGAGGGCGTCGGCCGCGCCTTGAACCCCAAGGTCAACATGTGGCAACTGGCCCAGCCCCTGGTCGAGCGCTGGATCGCCACCCATTTGGGCCCGGCGGCGCAGGCGCGGTTCGCCTGGGAGACCGCCCAGGATCTGGCCGAGCGGCTGCCGCGCATCGCCCGGCGCGCCGATGCCGTGTTGGCCCTGGCCGAGCAGCAGCCCGATCGCGACCGCCGCTCGCGCCTCGCCAACCTCGACCGCCTCGCCTGGCTCCTGGTCGGTCTCGCCCTAGGGTGGCTCTTGACCTGACGGGGCCAGCCCGCAACCCCTCGAACCTGCAACGATTGCGCCCTTGGAGTGAGACCGATGCAACCGAACGGCCACGATCTTCCGGAGATCACCGAGACGCTCCAGACCGACGTGCTCGTCGTCGGCGCCGGCCCGGTCGGCATCTTCGCCGTGTTCGAACTCGGCCTGTTGGGCCTCCAGGCGGTGGTGGTCGACAGCCTGACCAAGGCGGGCGGTCAGTGCGCCGAACTCTATCCCGAAAAACCGATCTACGACATTCCGGGCATCCCCGTCGTCACCGGCCAGGAGCTGACCGACCGGCTGATGGAGCAGGCGGCCCCGTTCGATCCGGTCTACCGCCTCGGCCACCGTATCATGACCCTCGAAAGGCGCGATGACGGGCGCTTTCGGGCGGTGAGCGACTTCGGGCTCCAGGTCGAAGCGCCGGTGGTGTTCATCGCCGCCGGCTGCGGCAGCTTCGTGCCCAGAAAGCCCAAGGTGCCGGGGATTTTGGAGCTGGAAGGCAAGGGCGTCGAATATGCCGTGCGCCGCAAGGACGACTTCAAGGGTCACGACATCGTCATCATCGGCGGCGGTGACAGCGCCATCGACTGGACCCTCAGCCTGCTCGAGGGGGCCAAAAGCCTGACGCTCGTCCACCGCCGCGACAAGTTCCGTGCCCACCCCGCCTCGGTCGACGAGGTGATGGCCGCGGTCGACGCCGGGCGGATGCGCTTCATCCTCGGCGAACTCGGGGGCGTGCGCGCCGCGAACGAGGCGCTTGCCTTCGTCGACGTCAAGGCCGGTGGCGAGACCATCAGCCTGCCGTGCCAAAGGCTCCTGCCGTTTTTCGGCCTCGACATGCGCCTCGGCCCGATCCTCGACTGGCAGCTCGACCTCGAGAACGGCAAGCTGATCAAGGTCGACACCGAAACATTCGCAACCTCGACCCCCGGCATCTTCGCCATCGGCGACATCAACACCTATCCCGGCAAGCTCAAGCTGATCCTCTCGGGCTTCCACGAAGCGGCCCTGGCGTCGCGCGGCGCCTTCAAGGTGGCCCGCCCCAACGACAAGCTCCGCTTTCAATACACCACCTCTTCCAGCGAACTGCAGGAGCGCTTGAAGGTCGCTTGAGCCGGTGACGCGGGCATTGGCTGCGTTGGAGCGGCTGTTCGACGCTCGGACCTGGCGCGCGGGCCAGAGCTACCATTGGCGCGGCTTGGTGCGGGAGGTGGCGGCCACGGCAGAGGGTGCCGTGACCGGTGTGGTCGACGGTCGCGCGGCGCGGCCCTACGTGCAGAACATCCGTGTGCGCCATGACGCCGCCGGCCAGGTGATCGGCGTCAACGGGCTTTGTACCTGTCCGGTCGGCCGCAATTGTAAACACGTTGCGGCCGTGCTGATCGCCTTCGCCGCCGCGTCGGGCGAGCCCGGGCCCAAGGTACCTCCTGCCACGTCAGGGCGACGGCCAGCGGTGAAGCCCAAGGTGCCGAACTTGCCGCCCGAGGTCGTGCGCTGGTTGGCCGCAGTCAAGGCAGCCGATGCGCCGGCCGCGATCGCAAGCGACGACTACCCGCCGAACATCCGCGACCGGCTGCTCTACGTGCTGGGTTTGACGCCGCGGGGTCAGGTGGCGCTGCGGCCATGGAAGATCAGCCTGAAGAAGGACGGCACGCCTTCCAAGACGGCCAAGGCCTACGAGGCAGCCTGGATCGGACGCCAGGACGCGCCGGGCTTCGTCCGCCCGGTGGATGGCCGCATCCTGTTTCGCCGCATCACCTTGGGGTTGAACCCGTCGCCCTATGGCGGCGCCCCACCGCCGGTGGCAACCGGCGAGGTCTTCGACCTCGTCCGTTTGGTCGCGGCCACGGAACGTGGGCGCTTGGGCTCGATCGAAGGGCCGGTCCTGCGCCTCGGCGAGCCGCGCCGCGGTCGGCTCGAATGGCAGGTGCAGGATGACGGCAGTCAGCTGCCCCTGGTCCAGGACAAAGGCGGCACGCCCCTCGTCGCCTTGCCGCTCGACCCCTTGCTTTACATGGACCTGGCCAGTGGCGAGGTCGGTGAACTGACACTCGACGTGCCAGGCCGTATGGCGCAGCTCTTGTTGCAGGCACCGCCGGTGCCGCCCGAGGCCGCCGATCGGGTGGCCGAGGTGCTGGGCGGCCTCCAAGCCGGGCCGGCACCCATCCCGCGGTCGATGCGGGCCGAGCTGCGCACCGACGTGACGCCGACGCCCCGACTGCGGCTGTTGGGGCTCCAGGCCACCCGCCGCTTCGCCTACGGATCCGGCAAGACGCTGCCGGTCCTGCGCCTCGCCTTCGACTATGCCGGCCACGGCGTCGAGGCCTTTCCCTACATCGATCCGATCTTCAAGGACGGCGACAGGGTGGTGACGGTTGAGCGCGACCGCGACGCCGAGCACCGAGCCCACGAGCGCCTCCTCGCGTTCGGCGCCGAGCGGCTGGACCGGGTGACCTATCTGGAGCGGCCGCGGGGCAGTGCGCCGTTGGACCACGCCTTCGTTACCGTGCCGGCCGATGCCCGCGTCGAACTGGACCGAGCCGCCGAACGCCGTGCCCTCGACTTCACCGCCAAAACCGTCCCAGCGCTGCGCAAGGAAGGCTGGCAGGTCGAGATCGACCCGAGCTGGCCCTACCGCACGGTGGAGGAGCCGGTCGATCTCCAAGCCGGGCTCCGCGGTGACGACCGGACCGGCTTGGCCCTGGGCGTGACGCTCCAGGTCGGCGAACGGCGCTTCGAGATGGCGCCGCTCGTCAGCTCGATCATCGAGGCCTTGCCTTGGACGGGCGAGGGCGAACTGCCGGAGGGGTTCGACCTCGCGGCGTTCCTGGGCGAGGCCAGGATTTACCCCGAGCTCGAGGATGGCCGGTTCGTCCCCCTGCCGAGCGAGAGACTCGCCCCGCTGGTGGAAGCGTTTTTGGCGGTCCACGACGCGTTCCGCGGCTTTCATCCGGCGGAAGCGGCGCGGATTGCCACCCTTGCCGAAGCGCTCGAGGGCGCCGGCATCGCATTCGAAGGCGGCGAAGCGCTGCTGGAATTGGGCCGCCGGCTGCAAGCGCTGGCCGACGCGCCGATGGCCGACCCGCCGCCCGGCCTCGACGCCGAACTCAGGCCCTATCAGCGTACCGGCTATGGCTGGCTCAGTGCCGTCACCGCCACCGGCTTCGGCGGCGTGCTCGCCGACGACATGGGGCTCGGCAAAACCGTCCAGACCTTGGCACTCCTGGTCGAGCGGCATGTGGCGCAAACCAACGACCGGCCCAGTCTGTTGATCGCACCCACCAGCCTGGTCGGCACCTGGCGGCGCGAGGCCGAGCGCTTCGCGCCGAAATTGAAGGTGCTCACCCTCCACGGCGCCAAACGCCACGGCCGCGTCGACGACATCCAAGCCCACCACCTGGTGATCACCACCTACCCGCTCCTGCCCCGCGACCACCGCTTTCTGCAGGCGCAGCAATGGGACCTCGTCGTCCTCGACGAAGCCCAGGCGGTCAAGAACCCCGCCACCCAAGCCGCCAAGCATATCCGCAAGCTCGAGGCAAATGCCCGCCTCGCCCTCTCGGGCACACCGGTCGAAAACGACCTGGGGGACCTGTGGTCGCTGTTCGACTGGCTGATCCCAGGCCTCCTCGGCGACCGCAAGGCGTTCACCGCCCGCTTTCGCCACCCGATCGAACGCAAGGGCGACCGCGCTGCGCAAGCTCGGCTGAATGCGCGCCTCCGCCCCTTCGTGCTCCGCCGCACCAAGCAAGACGTGCTGGCCGACCTGCCGCCCAAGACGGAAATCACCGAGCTCGTCACCTTGGGCGAAAAACAGCGCGCCCTCTACGAAACCATTCGCGCCACCATGGACGAGCGGGTGCGCGCCACCATCGCCGCCAAAGGCCTCGCCGCCAGCCGCATCACCATCCTCGATGCGCTCTTGAAGCTCCGCCAAGTCTGCTGCGACCCGGCCCTGCTGCCCGCAAGCAAGAGCCCCAAACTCACCGAAAGCGCCAAACGCGACCGCCTCATGGAAATGCTCGACGACCTCGTCGCCCAAGGCCGCCGCGTCCTCGTCTTCTCCCAGTTCGTCGCCATGCTGCGGCTGATCGAACAGGACGTGAAGGCCAGGGGCTGGGACTACGCCTGGCTCACCGGCGACACCAAGGACCGCGAGGCCGCCGTCCGCACCTTCCAAGAAGGCAACGCCCCGCTCTTCCTCATCAGCCTCAAAGCCGGCGGCGTCGGCCTCACCCTCACCGCCGCCGATACCGTCATCCTCTACGACCCCTGGTGGAACCCCGCCGTCGAACGCCAAGCCATGGACCGCGCCCACCGCATCGGCCAAGACCAACCCGTCTTCGTCTACCGCCTCGTCGCCGAAGGCGCCGTCGAGGAGGCCATCTCCGCCCTCCAAACCAAGAAACAAGCCCTCGCCGACGCCCTCTTCGAAGGCCCCGCCGAAGGCCCTCTCGCCCTCACCGAAGACGACCTCGCCAACCTGTTCAAACCGCTCGCGGCGGGGTGAGGGGGGGGGAGCGGGAAGGAAGGGAAGGCAAGGGGGGACTTGATGGTCCCCCCTTGAACCCCCCAAGGCAGCGGCCTTGCCGCTGCCCATGGTTTTAGGGTGGGCATTTCGAGCCATTACCCGTAGGTGCGGTCAGGCGGCTCCTGAAGCGTAGGGGTAGGCGTAGCGCAGGTTGTCCTCGATGCGGGCGGCCAGGGGAGCGTAGTCCTCGTCCGGGCTCTCCACCATCGTGCGGGTCACTTCCAGCATCATGCTGCGGATTGCGATCGGGTCATGGCTCGGCTGCAGGAGGCTGCCGCACAGGGTCGACATTTCTA
>RECO01000260.1 GCA_007694015.1 Geminicoccaceae bacterium | reverse complement strand
GGAGCCGAACGCTCCGATTGCGCCTGTGCACTAGCAGCCCGTCGACCAGATCGCCTGCAGGCCCCGTTGGCCGGTTCGTGCCGGCTCTTCGTTTCGTCGTGGCCGAGCGATGCCCGCCGCATCGCCACGCTGGACATGCCGAAACGTCTCCCTGTAAGCCGAGGACACCAAAGCAACCGACCGGCGTCAAGGCTCGGCATGACCCGGAATGGCGGGTGGATGTCTTGCCCCATCTTCAAGAGCCGGCGCCGATCTGGGCGGTAACACCGGCGCTGACGGCCCTGATCGTGATCCAGGTCCCGGCGTCCGCAGCCTATGTCACCATCCAGGTGGCGGCACCGGAGGTGGCCCGCACCACCGGCCTGCCGGTCGAATTCGTCGGCGTCTTCACCGCGCTCAGCTATCTGGGCGCCATCGCCGGCGGCGCCCTCACGCTCAGCCTGCTCCGACGCCTTGGCGCCTTTCGCGCCTGCCAGGTCGCCGTCATCGGCTGCGCCTTGGCTCTCGCCGCCACCACCCTCGCCACCGTCTGGGCGCTGATCGTCGGTGCGCTCCTGCTCGGCTTGGCCCACGCGCCGGTAACGCCCTTGGGCTCGCACGTGCTCGCGGCACGCACGCCCCCTGCGATCCGCGGCCTCGTCTTCTCGATCAAGCAGGCAGCGGTGCCGCTCGGCGGTGTGTTGGCCGGGGTGCTCGTCACCGCCGTCGTGGTCGCTTCCGATTGGCAGTCGGCGGTGTGGGTGATGGCCAGCCTCTGCGTCCTCACCGCCCTGCTCGTCATGCCCCTGCGCGCGCATCTCGACGACCTGGAAGACGCGCCGAAGGCGAGCCGCACATCGCCCTGGCGCGAGATGTGCGGCTCGATCCGCTGCGTCGTCGAGCATGGCCCGATCCTGACCCTGGTGTTCGTCGGCTGCGCCTTCGGTGCCGCCCAGTGGTGCTTCACCGCCTTCTACGTCGCCTTCGTCGCCGAGGACCGCGGGCTGCCGCTGGTCACCGCCGGGGTCGGTTTCGCCATCGGCCAGGCGGCGGGCGTCGCCGGCCGCATCTTCTGGGGTGCGGTCGCCGACCGCTCCGGCCGGCCGATCCGCCTCCTGGTCGGCCTCGGCATCGCCATGGCCGGCGGCCTCACCCTGCTCACCCTGACCGACGCCGCCTGGCCCAAAGCCGTCACCCTGGCGCTCGCCGCCCTGGTCGGCGTCACCGCGATCGGCTGGAACGGGGTGCTCATCGCCGAAGTGGCGCGACGATCGCCGAGCGGCCAGGTTGCCGCCGTCGCCGGCGGGTTCGTGGCGTTCTTCGCCGTCAGCACCATCGCCTTTCCGCTCGCCTTCGCAGCCGTGGCGCTGCTCGTCGGCTACGCGGCCGGCTTCATCGCCATTGCACTGCTTTGCCTCTACGCCAGCTGGCGGCTGTACCGGCAGGTGCCCGAAGCCGACGACGATCGAGCCGACGATGATTGCGCCGACGCCTGAAGACGGCTCTCCCCAAAAGCCCGCCGCGGCTTGACCAACCCGAAGCCGCGGCCCACATGAGCGTGTTGGCCGGCAGCCCGTCCGCCGGGCACAGCCCCCCTCCAAGCCGAGCCAACCCGCCATGTCCGTTCACACCCACACGATCACCCTCCACCGCCGCTTCGAGCGGGCATCGGCCGAGTTGATCCTGGCCTTCGGCGCCGCGCCGACCGGCAATATCTGCGACGCCCAAGGGCGCCAGGGCGCCCTCGATCCCGCGATCCGGCCCGTCACCGCCCCTTGCCGATTTGCCGGTACGGCGGTCACGGTGGCGAGTGCGCCCGGCGACAACCTCGCCCCCTATGCGGCGTTGGAGGTGGCCAAACCCGGCGACGTCCTGGTGATCGCCACCAACGCCTATCGCGGAGCGGCGATCATCGGCGACGTGTTCGTCGGCATGGCCAAGAACCGCGGCATCGTCGGCATCGTCACCGACGGCATGGTGCGTGACCGGGACGGCCTCGATGCGCTGGGCCTGCCCGTCTTCGCCGCCGGCTTGACCCCGAACTCCCCCTGGAAGAACGGCCCCGGCAGCGTCGGCGCGCCGGTCGTGGTCGGCGGCCGGGCGATCGCGTCGGGCGACCTGGTGGTGGCCGACTTCGACGGCGTGGTCACGGTGCCGCTCGTGGACGCGGCCCAGGTCCAGGCGACGCTGCGGGGCGTGGTCATCAAGGAAGCGGAGATGGAACAGGCCGTCGCGCGCGGCGCCGACCGGCCGGGCTGGCTCGCGGACCTGCGGCAGGCCGGCGTCATCGTCGACGCCGACTGACCTCGACCGCCGCCACCAGGGGGGGGGGCACCTCCCGCCTGCCACCTCCCGCCTGCCACCTCCCGCCTGCCACCTGGGGGGGCACGGCCTCAGATCTTGCGGAATTTCCGGAGTGCCTCGGTGAAGGTGAGGCCCTGCTCCAATTCGCGCATCGCCAGCTCGTCGTCGGCGGCATAGCGGGCGGCGGCCGCGGCCACCGCCTCGGCGTGTTCTTGGGGAATGCAGACGACGCCCGTGCCGTCGGCAACGATCAGGTCACCCGGCCGCACGCGCACCCCGGCGCAGACGATCGGCTCGCCGATCGCCTCGACCTTGAGCCGGGTCTTGCCCGGCGTCGGCACCATGTGCCGGGAAAACAAGGGGAAGCCGAACTGGGCGATCTCCTCCCGGTCGCGACAGCCGCCGTCGCACACGAGCCCGGATATCCCCTTGAGCTTGGCCGCCCAGGAGGCCATGCCGCCCCAGGTCGAGACCGGAGCACCGCCATTGGCGACGACGATCACCTCGCCCGGCCCCGCCGCGTCGATCATGTGTCCGACCTTGAAGTCCTCGACCGGAAAGCTGCCCTTTGGGCCCGTGGTCTCGCGCACCGTCACCGCCCGGCCGACCAGCTTCATGCCGGGGGCCGCGGGCAGGAGCCCCAGCATGACGCCATCGAAATCGATGTCGTCCAGGGCATTGGCCAGGGTCGAGGTCTGCAGCTGGGCGAGCTGGTCGAGGAGCGGGTCGGTCATGTGGGCCTCGTGGTGGCGGGATAGGGGGGCGTCGTCAGCGCTCATGCAGACCGCCCAAGGCGGCCTCCAGCACGGCCGCGCGCTCGCGCTCGTGCCGTGCTTTGTAGCCGGCGGCGGGTGACGCGGCGGCGGGCCTGCCGGCATAAGAGACTCGCCGCCCGGCCAAGCGTTCGAGCGTGCGGTCCAAGAGCAGGAACGGGCCCATGTTGAGCGGCTCCTCCTGGGCATAGACCAGCTCGGCCGCGGGGTGACGGGCGAACAGGGCGGCAAGTGCCGCTTCGTCGAGCGGCCAGAGCTGCTCCAGCCGCACGAGGGCAATCCGCCCCTCCAGCCCGCGCGCTCGGCGCTCGACCTCGAGTTCCACCGCGAGCTTGCCGCTCGCCATGACGATGCGCGCCGGTGCCGGCACGTCCAGGGCGATGACGCAGCGAAAGCCCGTACCGGGGCCGAACTCGGCGAGGTCGGAGACCGCCTGCTTGTGGCGAAGCAGGGCCTTCGGCGCCAGCACCGCGAGCGGCTTTCTGAACGGCCAGTGCAGTTGGCGGCGCAGCGCGTGGAACAGATTGGCGGGCGTGGAGGGATGGACCACGACCAGCTCGCCGCCCATGGCGGCCGCGAGCAGCCGCTCCGGATGGCAGGTCGAATGGTCCGGCCCGCCGCCGTCGAGCCCGTGCGGCAACAAGAGGACCAGGCCGGAGCTGCGCAGCCAGCGGTCCTCGCCGCAGGTGACGAACTGGTCCATGACGGCCTGGCCGAGATTGAGGAAATCCCCGAACTGCGCCTCCCAGGCCACGAGCGTTCGCGGCGCTTCCAGGCTGTAGCCATATTCGAACGCCAGCACCGCATATTCGATCAGCGGGCTGTTGAAGACCTCGGGCTCACCGAGCACCGGATGCGTCCGGCCGGTCGCCTGGTCGTGCAGCACCAGATGGCGCTGGGTAAAGGCACCCCGCACCGTATCCTGGCCGCCGAGCCGCACCGCGAAGCCCTCGTCGCCGAGGCTGGCGAGCGCCAGCGCCTCGGCCGCAGCAAAGCCGATGCCGCCACCCGACGCGATGCTGGCGCGGCGCTCGCCCAGAAAGCGCTCGACTTTGGGCTCCAGCACGAAGCCGTCCGGCACGGCCGTCAGCCTGTCCGCCAATTGCCGCAGCTTGGCCAGTTCGACCCCGGTTTCGATCGGCTCTGCCGGCTCTCCGGCACGCGCGCGGCGGAAGCCTTGCCAGGCCCCGGCGAAGGCATCGGCACGGGAGCCGTGCTCGTGGATGGCCTGGAAGGCCGCTTCCAGCTCGGCGCGGAACCGGAGAGCGTCCGCTTCGATGCCGGCGACGTCCAGACCCGCGGCCGCCTGCCGCTCGCGGTAGCGTGAAGTGACCGGTGGGTGGGCGTCGATCCGAGCATAACGGCGCGGCTGGGTGAAACGGGGCTCGTCGAACTCGTTGTGGCCGAAGCGACGGTAGCCGACCACGTCGAGAATGACGTCGCGGCCGAAACGCTGCCGCCAGGCGACGGCCAGTCGGGCGCCGCGCACCACCGCTTCGGGGTCGTCGGCGTTGACGCGGAACACGGGCACACCGGTCAGCCGGGCGATGTCGGTGGCGTGGCGGGCGGTCCGCGCTTCCTCCGGTTCGGTGGTGAAGCCCAGCCGGTTGTTGGCGAGCACGTGCACCGTCCCGCCGACGTCGAACGGGGCGAGGCCCGCGAGCTGGAAGGTCTCGGCGACCACGCCCTGACCGGCAAAGCTCGCATCGGTGTGCATCACCAGCGGCAGCACCCGCTGCCCCTGCCTTTGGCGGGCGCGGGCGCGGCCCAGGGTCACCGGCCCGATCACCTCCAGGTGCGACGGATGACCGCCGAGCGACAGACGCAGCCGATGGCCGTCCTGCTCGCGGACGGTCTCGCAACCGAGGTGGTAGGGCACATCGCCCGCGGCAGCGAGCGGCTCGGGCCAGGGCGAGGCGCCGGCCATGGCGGCGAGCAGGCTGGTGAGGTCCATGGCAAAGGGCAGGCCCATGATGGTGAGCCGGCCGCGGTGCATGCCGCCCGCCACCACCGCATCGAGCCGTTCGGCCAGCGCCGCCTGGACGATGGTTTCGACGGCCAGGACGAAGCTCTCGATGCCGTCGCTGCCGAAGCGTTTGGATGTCGAAAAGCGTTGCTGGAGAAAATGCTCGAAGGTCTCGATGCGCTGCAGGATGCGCAAAATTTCGAGCCGCGCCGCGGGCTCGAGCGGTGCTGGCGGGCGCTCCATCGCTTGGGCGAGCCAAGCCTGCTCCAGCGGATCGACGACGTGATCGAACACCAAGGCCAGGGTCCCGCCATAGGCCCGGGCCAAGCCGCCCACATCAGCGAGGCCGTAAGCTCCTGGATCGAGGTCCGCGTGGTGCAGCCTGGGGGCGATGGCGAGGGGATCGAGATCGGCGGCTTCGTGGCCGAAGCGGCGCCAGGCGGCCACGAGCCGTGCGTGCGCATGACCGTCGCCTGGGGCCGCACCTAGGGCTGCAAAGGCGCGGGCGAGATCGCGCGGCACGTCGTGCGGGTCGGCCAGAAAGCGGCGATAGAGCGCGTCCAAGGCCCCGGGATCACCGGCGCCGGCCAAATCATCGACGTCCATCGCTCAGCGCGCCCAATGTCCCATGGCATCCCCCCTTGATCTTCGAGCGAGGTTGAGCCGCCAAGGCGCCCCCGTCAATCCAGGCCGGTCACGGCCGAGGCGCCGTGCGGGCCATGGGCTCGCGCGTCGCCGACCCCGCCAAGGCTGCGCAAGACCTCGACCAGGCCCGGCTCGCCGGTCGCACTGGCGGCTGCGTCGGGCGTGAACCAGCGCCGCTGGCGTTGTTGACGCTCGGGCCAATCGGCCAGTTCTTCCTCGACCTGGAGCAGGTGGACGTCGACCTCGCAAGCGCGCAACCGCTCCCCTTTCAGGCGCTTGGCGTATTGGTAGGTGGCGAGCGGCTCGGCCGCGACCGCACCGCGCACGCCCGCCTCTTCATAGGCCTCGCGGGCCGCCATGTCGGCGCCGGTAACGCCGCGCTGTTGCCAGCCCTTCGGCGCGATCCAGCGACCGGTGTCACGCGAGGTGACGAGCAAGACCTCCGGCCCCGCGGCGCCGACGCGCACCGGCAACGCGGCCACCTGACGGGCCCGTCGCTTCAGCGCTTTGTCGTTCTTCGTTCGCGTCATTCTGCAGTTCTACGAGATAGATGTCGGTAGGGGCAACGTTTCTTGTGCTCGACCTCGTTGCAGCATCGAGCCGGGTACGCCGAGTCCCGGTTCCCAAGCCCCGCGATGATGCAACCCGAGCGTCGCCTCCTCTTGACCTCGGGCGACGAACTTGCACCCATGTCGTCTTCGGTCGAAGCGACGGCCCAAGATCAAATGGTATGCCTGCCCACGCGGCAGTGGGACGGCCGCCCAATATCCCTGGAATGGGCAGTCAGACGATGGCCACCGGCGACGCCTTTTTCCTGGCCTTTACCGTGCTGGGCGGGCTGGGGCTTTTTCTGTTCGGCATGCAGGTGATGACCGCGGGCTTGCGCGACGCCGCGGGGGATCGGCTGCGGCTGGTGATCTACCGGGGCACGCGCGCCCCTTGGGCGGGCCTCGGGCTCGGGACGGCGCTCGGCTTTTCGATGCACAGCAGCGCCACCACGGTGATGACGGTGGGCTTCATCAATGCCGGATTGCTGGGCTTGGCCGCCTCGATTCCCCTCTTCATGGGCGCCAATCTGGGCACCACCCTGTCGATGCAGCTGATCTCGTTCAAGCTGACCGACTATGCGCTGGCGGCGGTCGCGGTCGGCGCGCTGACCGCGCTGGCGGCACCGTCGACGCTGGTGCGCAGCGTGGCGCGGAGCGTCTTGGGCTTCGGCCTTCTGTTCCTCGGCATGGACGTGATGAGCGGGGCCATCGCCCCGCACCGCGAAGAACTCACGCCCTGGCTGGCCTTCGCCGACGGCACGACCTGGCGGGGCATGGTGCTCGGCACGCTGGCGGCATGGCTCTTTACCGCCGTGGTGCAGAGCAGCGGCGCCACCATCGGCATGACCTTCGTCTTGATCTCCGCCGGCGCCCTCACCTCGCTCACCCAGGTCTATCCCATCGTTTTGGGGGCGCATCTCGGCACCACCACCACGGCCCTGCTCGCCTGCCTCGGCACCAATGTCGAGGCCAAGCGGGGAGCCGTCGCCAACCTGCTCTTCAACGTCGCCAACGTGGCCCTCGGGCTCCTTGCCGCCCCCCTCTTCATCGCCCTGGTGCAACTGACCTCGGACGACGTGGTCCGCCAGACGGCCAACCTGCACACCGCCTTGATGCTGGTGGCCGCACTGGTGTTTCTGCCCTTCACCGCGCCGATCGCCGGCCTCCTGCGCCGCCTCGTGCCGTCGAAGGGGCCGGTGGCGCCCGTGAGCTTCCTCGATCCGACCGTCTTGGATCGACCGGAAAACGCCCTCACTGCCGTCATCCGCGAGCACGGCCGCACGCTCGACATTCTGATGAGCAGCTTCATGGCGGCGCGCGGCTTTGCCGAGGACCCGAAAGCGCGGCGGCGCCCCCGGCTCCTGGTCACCAACGAACAGGCGGTCAACGAGATCCGCGACGCCACCCACGCCTATCTCGACCGTCTGACCCACCGCTATCTCTCGCGCCGGCAGCGGCTGCTCGCCCAATATCTATCCAACATCACCGCCGATCTGGAGCGGGTCGGCGATCATCTCCAGCATGTGGTCGACGGGATCGAAAGCCAACGCCAGCGCGCCGCCTACGCCGATGATGCGGAGTTGCAGAAGGCGCTCTTGGCGCTGTTCGACCATGCCCGCGCGGTGCTGGCGGCCACCCGCCGCTCGCTCGACGTCGATGCCGCAGCCTTTCCCGATGCCGCCACCGAAATCGAAGCCGCCCACGCCCGCTTCGTCGCCGCCAGCCAAAGCATTCGCCAGAATGTCAACGACCGCGTGGCCGAACACGACCTCTCGGCCATCGCCGGGCTTTTCTTCGGCCGCCAGGCCCGCGCCTTCGAACATCTGGGCCGCCACTGCTTCATCATCGCCCAGGAACAGCAACAGCCGCTCTTCGCCCTCAAACCCGCCAAGTTCGACCGCTTCGAACCCCCTGCCGCAGCCAAACGCCGCCCCCGCCGCAAGCCGAAGCGCCGCCCGAGCCCCGAGCGTGCTTCGCCGAACGTCGAGAAGGGCGAGTAGGGGCAAAAAAAGCCGCCAGGGAGGTGGCCCAGCAGGCCCTGGAGCATCCCTGAAACCGTCCGCCGTCGGGCGGCACCGCGCCGGGTTGGGATGCCTCTGCCGAGGCGAGCGATGGATTTGTCACAATCTGGCTTATCCCCATGCCAACCCATTGTCTTACCAAGAAAGGTGGTGGGGGCAGTTCGTTTTGTGGATTCTCTTTTTTGGGGGCGCCCGCGGCGTGGGGCCGTGGGCGCCTGTGCACTAATCCTACTGTGTCATAAACATGCATGGATCAGCTACGAGCGGAGGCAGCAAGGGCATCTGGGTAG
>RECO01000209.1 GCA_007694015.1 Geminicoccaceae bacterium | reverse complement strand
CAAGCCCCAAGCACGGCCAGGCCCTTCAGACGCGGCGAAAGCGGAGAAAGGCGGGCTGACGGCCGGCCGCCTTGGCCTTGGCTTCGTAGCGCGTTTCGGGCCAATCGTCGGCTCGCTGCCGCCAGTCACGCGCCCGCTCGGCAAGCCAGACAAGGCGGGGCTCGGCGAGCGTGGCGTCGAGCATCCATGCCAGATAACCCGGATCGTCGCTGGCCAGGCGCAACTCCCCGCCCGGCACCAGCAACCGCGTGAACGCCGCCACCGTTGCCCGGTTGACGATCCGCCGCTTGCGATGGCGCAGCTTCGGCCAGGGATCGGGAAAGAGGACGGCAATGCGCTCCAAGGCGCCGTCGGGCAGGGCCTCCAGCAAGAGCCGCGCGTCGTCGACCAGGACGCGCACGTTGGTCAGATGCCGGGCCTCGATCTCCCCCAACAGGCTGGCCACACCGTTCAAATAGGGCTCCACCCCCACATGGGTGACGCCCGGATGCGCCGCCGCTTGAAACGCCAGGTGCTCGCCCCCGCCGAAGCCGATCTCCAGCCACAGCCGGTCCGTGCCGGGCCGCAGCAGTGATGCGACCTCCAACCTTTCGCCCCTGGCCGGCAAGGTCAGCCGCACCTCGGGCAAGCTCTCTTCCAAAAGGCGGCGTCGGTTCGGCTTCAACCGCGGCCCCAGCCGACGCCCATAGAGCACCCGCCGCGGCCGGCCTTCGCATGCATCGGTCAAGGTCATACCCGTGTCGTGGTCGCCCAACGGACTGGAACGAGAAGAACGGAGAGAAGAACGCCAAGGGGGCTTTTGGCCCCCTTGGAAACCCCCAGCCAACGGGCCGGCGGGCCGTGCAAACACGGCCCGCCGGCCCGTTGGACAGTTTCGAAGTGGCGGCGGCAACGCCGCTGCTCGGGGGGTCCAGGGGGGCCAAAAGCCCCCCTGGCTACCTTCAAACCGCCTTTTGCAGCGCCTCGACCAGGTCGGTGCGCTCCCACGAGAAGCCGCCGTCCACCTCGGGCGCGCGGCCGAAGTGGCCATAGGCCGCGGTGCGTTCGTAGATGGGGCGCTCGAGGTTCAGGTGGCCTTTGATGCCGCGCGGCGACAGGTCCACCATTTCCTGGAGGAGCTGGCCCAGCCGGGCTTCCGGCACTTTGCCCGTGCCCTGCGTGTCGACGTATACGGCGAGCGGCTGGGCGACGCCGATGGCGTAGGCGAGCTGGATGGTGCAACGCGACGCGAGGCCGGCGGCGACGACATTCTTTGCCAGGTAGCGGGCGGCGTAGGCCGCCGAGCGGTCGACCTTGGTCGGATCCTTGCCGGAAAAGGCGCCACCGCCGTGCGGGGCGGCACCGCCATAGGTGTCGACGATGATCTTACGGCCGGTGAGGCCGGCGTCGCCGTCGGGGCCGCCGATCACGAACTTGCCGGTCGGGTTGACGTAGAACCGATCCTCCGGCGGCATCCAGCCGTCGGGCAGCACCATCTGGACGTATTTGCGGGCGACGGCACGGACGTCGTCCTGGTGCGCGTGCGCGGCATGTTGGGTCGAGACGACCACGCTGTCGCAACCCACGGGCTTACCGTCCTGGTAGATCAGCGTGACCTGGCTCTTGCTGTCCGGGCCCAACAGCGGCTCGCTGCCGGCGTGGCGGGCCTCGGCCATGTGGCGCAGGATGGCGTGGGCGTAGAGGATTGGTGCCGGCATCAGTTCCGGCGTCTCGTCGCAGGCATAGCCGAACATGATGCCCTGGTCGCCGGCGCCGTCCTTGTCGACGCCCTGGGCGATGTCGGCCGACTGGCCGTGCAGCAGCACGTCGACCTGGGCGTGGGCGTGGTGGAAGCCTGCCTGTTCGTAGCCGATGTCGGCCACGCAACGCCGGGCGATGGCCTCCACCTGGTCGAGCACCTCGCGCGGCCCACGGGTCTCGCCGGCGATGACGATGCGGTTCGTGGTCGTCAGGGTTTCGCAGGCCACGCGCGCCTCGGGCAAGGCGGCGAGGAACGCATCGACGACCGCATCGGAAATCCGGTCACAAACCTTGTCGGGGTGCCCTTCGGAGACCGATTCGCTGGTGAACAGAAACTCGCCTGCTTTCATCGCTTTCCCACTTCCGGAGCGCGCCTGCGTGCGCCGGCGCGGTTGTGGTCGTGTGGGCAGCGCCGGTCAAGAGCCGCCGCGTCGGCGGGTCTCGAAGCCGGCGACGGCTTTGGTCAGATCGAGCACACGGCGGCGCACTTCGGGATCGTCGATGCGCTCGAACGCACGCACCAGTTCCAAGGTGTCGCGCCGCCCGGAGGGCTGCAGCGGCTCGGGCTCGTAAGCGCTCGGCGCTGCCTCCGCCAACCCGGGGGCCAGCACCGACGCGTTGGGTTCGGCGTCGAGTTCGGCGAAGAAGAAGCCCACGTCGACCTCGAGCGCCCGCGCCGCTTCGAACAGCCGGCTGGCGCCCAGCCGATTGGCGCCACGCTCGTATTTCTGGATCTGTTGGAAGGTGAGCCCCAACAGTTCGCCCAGCCGCTCCTGGCTCATACCCATCAGCAACCGGCGCATACGCAATCGGCGGCCAACATGACGATCGATGAAATGCGGCTCGGCGGTCATCATCTCGAACTCGTGGGAGTCGGGTGACTATGCCCATTCGATGAAGTCTTGTTAAGACCGCTGCCGCCCGGAGGTGAACTCGATGATGACCGCCAGTACGACTCCGAGCGCAATCGAGATCGCCAATAATAACCAACGATTTCTTGCAAAGAAGGTTTTTTCAACCGGAGCGGGCAGAGCCACGTCGCGGACGCCGACCACGTCGAGGTCCATCCGCTCCAGGATACGGCCGTGCGCGTCGATACTGGCGCTGATCCCGGAATTGGCGACGCGGATCAAGGGCAAGCCCTCTTCGATCGCCCGCGTGCGCGCCATCGCCAGATGCTGGTGGGGGCCGAGGCTGTCGCCGAACCAGGTGTCGATGGTGACGTTCAAGAGCCAATCCGGCCGCACGGCCGCATGGACCCGGCCCGCAAAGATGGTCTCGTAGCAGATCAACGGGCTGAACGGCGGGAGGCCTTCGAGGTCCAGCGTTCGCCGCCCCGGACCGCGGACGTAATCGATCGAGCCGGCCGTGACCTTGTCGAGGCCGAAGCGCTCCAAGACCGGGCGCAGCGGCAGGAACTCGCCGAAGGGGACCAGATCGACCTTGTCGTAGCGCGCACCGACCGCACCGTCCGGATCGATCGCGAAGAGGCTGTTGTTGACGCCCAAAAGCCGGCCGTCGGCCGCGAAGGCCAGGCGGTCGCCGCCGGTGAGGAGCCAGCGCGCACCGCGTTCGCGCAGCAGGCTGGCGATGACGTCGCGGGCGACCTCGTCGGTGTCGAGGCGATAGGGGGAGGCCCCCTCCGACCAGATGATGGCATCCACCGGAGCGTCCAACGGTTCCAGGCTCCAGCGGACCTGGTCGAAGAACCACGTCTGCATGCGGATATGATCGAAGCCGTGGTCGAGCGCGAAGGCGGCTTGCACGAGCCGCAGCCGGGTCTCGGTGAAGGCCGTGGGCTCGCGCAGACGGTCGTGGCCCCACCAGGCGAGACCCGCGAGCCCGGCCAAGACCAGCCCGCACCAACCGAGCCCCTGGCGCCGCGGCAGGCGGAGGGCCACGGGCAAGGTTCCGACCAACAGTGCCAGCCAGCCGAGCCACCAGACCGAGCCCAAGGCCGCCCCTTGCGCCAACCAGAGCCAATCGGCGAAGGCGTAGCCGACGAGGTTCCAGGGGAACTGGCCGATGACCCCGCGCAGCCACTCGCCCAAGAGCCACAAAGGGGCGAACGCCAAGGCCGCCGCCAGCGGGCTGTGCCAGGAACGCAGCCTGAGCAGGCTGACGACGCTGCCCTGGATCAAGGCGATGCCGACGCAGAGCAGGAAGACCGCCGGCACGGCCAAGGGGCCGAAACGCTCGACGTCGACGGTAAAGGCGATGGCGATCCAATGCAGCCCCACCGCCGCCTGGGCGAAGACGAACGCCACCGCCCGCCACCAAGCGGACCTCCAACCGGGCGCATCGAGCAGGAGCAGGACCAGCCAGCCATAGGCCAAGAGCGCCGGCAACAGGTCGAGCGGCGGCAGGGCCAGGGCCGAAACCGCACCGGCAACGAGCGCCTGCACCCAAGGCGGCGCCCAGCGCAAGCGCTTCGAGCCTGCGCTCACGCGGGACCGGGGTCGTCGGCGGTGCGGTGACGGATCCGCAAGCGTTTGACCCGCCGCGGGTCGGCGTCGAGCACCTCGAAGTCGAGCCCCGCCGGGTGGCTGATGACCTCGCCCCGGGCCGGCACCCGGTCCATCAGCATGAAGACGAGCCCGCCGAGCGTGTCGGCGTCGTCGCGGCGATCCTCGTCGAGCAGCTCCACGCCGAGCTTGCTCTCGAGTGTCTCGACCTCGATCCTGGCATCCGCCTCCCAGCTGCCATCCGCCATGGCCAACAGCTTCGGCTGCAAAATGCGGTCGTGCTCGTCCTGGATTTCACCGACGATCTCCTCGATCAAATCCTCGATGGTGACGAGACCGTCGGTGCCGCCATATTCGTCGACCACCACCGCCATGTGGTTGCGGGTGTCGCGCATGGTCAACAGGAGATCGATGACGCGCATCGACGGCGGGACGTGGAGGATCTTGCGGACCTGGTTTTCGAGCCGAAAGGTCACGCCGTCGCCCCAGAAGGGCAGCACGTCCTTGATGTGGATCAGGCCCACCACGTCGTCGAGGGTTTGGCGAAAGACCGGCAGCCGCGTGTGGCCCGCATCGCGCATCGCCCGCACCACGTCGTCGAGGCTGCTCTCCAGCTCGATCGCCTTGACGTCGGAGCGCGGCACCATGACGTCGGCCACCTCCAGCTCGCCGAAACTCAAGGCGTTCAAGAGCAAACGCCGTTCGTGCTCGGTCAGGCTCCTGAGATGGTCGGCTTCGTCCTCCAAGAGCTCTTCGATGGTCTCCCGCAAGGAATTGCCGTCCTCGCCGCCGCCGAACGCGAGCTCGCGCAAGCGGCGAAAGAGGCCAACGACGGGACGATTGCCGGCGAGTTCGCCGCGCATCAGAGGTTCTCCGTGATCAGGGGACGGTCGCGATAGGGATCGTCGATGCCGAGCCGCGCCAAAATCCGCACCTCCAACGCCTCCATGGCAGCGGCTTCGCCCGGCTCCTGGTGGTCGTGGTGCAAGAGGTGCAACAGGCCATGCACCACGAGATGGCTCACATGCGCGGCAAGGGGGCGTGCCAACGCCTCCGCGTCGCGGGCACAAGTCTCGAAGGCGAGCACGACGTCGCCCAGGAGCCAAGGCACACCCGGCGGCGGCGCCGGCTCGTCCGCCGCGGTGGCCGGAAAGCTCAAGACGTCGGTCGGCTTGGCTTGGCCGCGCCAGGTGGCGTTCAGCTCGGCCACGGTCGCGTCGTTCGTGAAGCGGAGCGCCACCTCGACCTCGCCCGCCGCCTGGGCCAGGACCTCCTCTTCGAAGACGGCCGCGATCGCCGCTTCGGCCAGCTCCTGGAGACCCAGACCGGCCGCCTCCCACACCGGCTCGACGTCGAGATCGATCGCCGCGACCGGCGTGGCCCAAAGGCCCGGACTTGGAGGTTCGTCGTTCATCCGTTCGGCTCCAACCCCTCGAGGGCGTCGAGGATCTTCGACACCAGCGGGTGGCGGACGATGTCGCTCTTGTCGAAGCGGGTCATGGCGATGCCGGGGACGCGATCGAGGCGGTCCATGGCGACCACCAGTCCCGAGGTGACGCCGGGCGGCAGGTCGGTCTGCGAGGGGTCGCCCGTCACCACCATGCGCGAGCCTTCGCCCAGGCGGGTGAGGAACATCTTCATCTGGGCCGGGGTCGTGTTCTGGGCCTCGTCGAGGATGACGAAGGCACGGCTGAGCGTGCGCCCGCGCATGAAGGCCAAGGGGGCGATCTCGATCTCGCCCGAGACGATCCGGCTCTGCAGCTTGCCCTCGTGCAGCATGTCCTGCAGGGCGTCGTAGAGCGGGCGGAGATAGGGGTCGACCTTTTCCTTCATGTCGCCCGGCAGGAAACCCAGCCGCTCACCCGCTTCCACCGCCGGACGGGAGAGCACCAGCCGCTCGACCTGGTTGCGCTTCAGCATCGACACGGCCTGCGCGACGGCGAGGTAGGTCTTGCCGGTGCCGGCGGGCCCGAGCCCGAAGACCAGTTCGTGCTCGGCCATCGCTTGCAGGTAGGCCGCCTGGTTCTTCGAGCGCGGCGTCACCAGGCGCTTGTCGGTTTTGAGGCCCAGGGCCTCGCCCCGAAAGGTGCCGCCATCGCCGGGCTTCGGCAGGCCCGCGAGGCGGACCGCCGCCTTGACCTCGCTCGGCCCGATCTCCTGGCCGCGCTGGGCACGGGCGTAGAGGTCATCGACCACGGTCAAGGCGGTTTGCCGATCGTCACCCTCGGCATGCACCTCGTTGCCGCGGGCCACGAAATGGACGTCGAGGAGCTGCTCGATCTGGGCGAGGTTCTCGTGGTGCTGGCCGAAGACGATCAGCGCCAGGCGATTGTCCGGCAGGACGATCTTCAGGCGACCGCTCCCATGCTGGGCCTCTCCCCGCACGAGGCGGCGAGGCTGTGCGGCAGCGCCGCGTGGACGTGCACGTCGACGAGACGCCCGACCACCGTCTCGGGCGCGTCGAAATGCACCGCTTGCAGATAGGGTGACTTGCCGAGCCGCTGGCCCGGCTTGCGGCCGTCGCGCTCGACCAGGACCTGCACGGTGCGGCCGACCATGGCCGCGTTGAAGGCCTGTTGTTGGCGTTGCAGCAACGCCTGCAGCCGGGCCAGGCGCTCGGCCTTGATCGGCTCGGCCACCTGCTTGCGCATGATCGCGGCCGGGGTGCCGGGTCGCCGGCTGTACTTGAACGAATAGGCCTGGGCGTAGCCGACGTCTTCGACCAGGCGCAGGGTCGCCTCGAAATCGGCGTCGGTCTCGCCCGGAAAGCCGACGATGAAGTCCGACGAAAGGGCGAGGTCGGGGCGGGCCTGGCGCAGCCGGTCGACGACACGGCGATAGTCGTCGGCAGTGCCGCGGCGGTTCATCGCTGCCAGGATCGGGTCGGCGCCGGACTGCACCGGGAGATGCAGGTAGGGCATCACGGCCGGCACCTCGCCATGGGCGCGGATGAGGTCGTCGTCCATGTCGGCCGGGTGCGAGGTCGTGTAGCGCAGCCGCCACACGCCGTCGATCTCGGCGAGCGCGCGCAACAGCCGGCCCAGCCCCCAGGTGCGCCCGTCCGGCCCATGCCCGTGATAGGCGTTCACGTTCTGCCCGAGGAGGGTCAGTTCGCGCACCCCTCGAGCGACCAGGGCGCGCGCTTCGGCGAGGACGGCGGCCACCGGCCGGCTGTCCTCCGCACCCCGGGTGTAGGGCACGACGCAGAAGGTGCAGAACTTGTCGCAGCCCTCCTGCACGGTGAGGAACGCGCTGACGCCGCTCGGCGTGCTCGCCACCGGCAGGTGGTCGAACTTGCTCTCGACCGGAAAGGCCGTGTCGACCACGGCACCCCGCGCCCGGGCGCGTTGCGCCAGGAGTTCCGGCAGACGGTGGTAGCTCTGCGGGCCGACGACCACGTCGAGAAAGGGGGCGCGCTCGGCCATGGCCTCGCCTTCGGCCTGGGCGACGCAGCCGGCCACGGCCAACTGCAAGGGCTTCTCCCCCCGTGCGCGGCGCGCGCGGTCGAGCTGGCGCAGCCGGCCGAGTTCGGAATAGACCTTCTCGGCGGCCTTTTCGCGGATGTGGCAGGTATTCAAGACGACCAGATCGGCGTCGTCGGCGGACGCCGTGGTGACGTAGCCATGCGGTGCCAGCACGTCGGCGATTCGCTCGGAATCGTAGACGTTCATCTGGCAGCCGTAGGTCTTGATGTGCAGTCGCTTCAACAACGAAACCAAAATCCGTGGTGGGAGGGAGCCCCAACGTAATCCAGCTCGGACCCGATGTCAGGTCCGAGCTGGATATGGTGGGCTCACACCCGCCCCGTCAAGCGACCTCGACGTGCCGCGGGCCCGGCGCTCAGCGCGAGCGGGCGCGCGGCTTGGTGCCGAGGCCGATCTTCTTGGCCAGGTTGCTGCGCTGCTTGGCGTAGGCCGGGGCCACCATCGGATAGTCGTCGGGCAGGCCCCAGCGCTTGCGATACTCGTCGGGCGACATGTCGTAGCGGGTCTTCAGGTGCCGCTTCAGCATCTTCAGCTTTTTGCCGTCTTCCAGGCAGACGATGTACTCGTCGGTGATCGAGCGCTTGATCGGCACCGCCGGCGTCGGCTTTTCCGCCTGTTCTTCCTCGGCCGGCTGCCCCAGACTGGCCAAGCTGGCATAGGTCTGCTTGATCAAATCGGGCAGGTCGCCCACCGGCACCACGTTGTTCGAGACGTGCGACGAGACGATTTCCGTCGTCAACGCCAGCAGCTCGTTTTGGCTCATCTTTTCCGTCATAGACACTCGATCCCGAAAAACGTGCTCTTGGCATAAGAGTTGCCGCGACTATATTTGTCGCGGCGCTCAAGGCAACCTTTTTTTTCGTTTCGTGCGCGAGCGCCGGCAATGGTTGGGAGCGATGGCCGAATACAGCCTCGACATCACGGGTCTGGTGTGCCCGATGACCTTCGTAAAGGCCAAGCTGAAGCTCGAGCAAATGGCGGTTGGCGACCTGCTCGTCATTCGCCTGCGCGGGGCCGAGCCGGCCGAAAACGTCCCGCGCAGCTTGCGCGACCATGGTCAAAGCGTATTGGCGATGCGCCCGGCGGCGGATGGCACGATCGAGCTGGTCGTGCGCAAGGAGCGCTAAGGAGCGCTGAAGCGAAGCCGCTCAGCTCGACTGCAGGTCTTTTCGCATGGTGACCGCGGCGACCCGCTCGCCATCGCCGCGCCGATAATAGCCTTCGCGCCGACCGACCGCGACGAAGCCCTCGCCGTCGTAGAGCGCGCGCGCGGCGTCGTTGTCGATGGCGACCTCCAAGAACATCCGAACAGCACCCAGCCCCCCGCAATGGGTCATGCAGGCGCGCAACATGCGGCGACCGAGCCCCTGCTGGCGCGCCTCGGGGCCGATCCCGATCGAGAGCAGTTCGCTCTCGTCGCGCACCACCCGGCAAAGACCGAAGCCGACGACGCGGCGGGTGTCGATGCCGAGGCGGTTGAAGCCCTGGGTGCGGGCGATCAGGCCGAAGCCGCCGGGCAGCGCCATCAACTGGGCAAGATCGCTGCGGCTCCAGGCATCGTCGAAACACCGCCTGTGCAGCCGCGCGATGCGGCCGAGGTCGAAGGGCCCGATGCCGTCGATCTCGTAGTCCCCCGCCGCTTCGTCGATCCGTGCGGCCATGGCTCAAACGGCCCGGACAGAGGCGGACGCCGGTACCGCATCGGGGGCGCGGAGGTAGCGGGGCACGAGGCTCGTCCCCGGCTGCGTTACCGCACCATTGCCAAGGGCACCCAGTGCCACCTCGGCAACGCCGGCCGCGGTGATGTGTCGGGGCTCGACCACGGCGCGTGGGCCCGCCGCTGCCGCCAGCAACGCCGCACCGCTACCGCGCACAGCCAGCGGCCCCGGCACCCGGGCGGCGACCGCACCCGGCGGCAAGGCCGTGGCGGCGTAGGTCGCCTCATCCCCGCTCCAGGCCGCCCCGCTCCAGGCCGCGTAGAGCCCGCCCCGGCGGGCGTCGATGGCGGCCACCGTCGTCCGGCCCGGCGCAGGCCGCGCCAACAGCACGTCGCGACCATCGACCGCCAAGACCGGGCGATCGAGCGCGAGCGCGAGGCCGCGGCCCGCCGCCACGGCGATGCGCACGCCGGTGAAGCTGCCCGGCCCAGCGCCCACCGCCAGGATGTCGAGCGAGGCGGGCGTCCAGCCGGCCTCGGCCAAGGCGCCATCGATCAAGGCGATCAAACCTTCCGCATGGCGGGCGGCACCCGCGGCCGCCGCTTCGGCAACGCACCGCTCACCCTCGACCAACGCCACCGAGCGCTCGTCGCCGGCGCAGTCGAAGGCCAACATCCGCAAGGTTGCTAGGTCCGCTCAGGAAATGGCGCGGACTTCGCTCACCTCGGGCACGTAGTAGCGGAGCAGGTTCTCGATACCGTTCTTCAGCGTCACCACCGAACTCGGGCAACCGGAACAGGCGCCGCGCATGTGCAGGTAGACCACACCGCGCTCGAAGCCGTGGAAAACGATGTCGCCGCCGTCCTGGGCGACCGCAGGCCGGACCCGGGTGTCGATCAGCTCCTTGATCTGCCGGATGACCGCGTCGTCCTCCTCGCTCGCAGCGGGTTCGTCGTCGACCGCACCGGCCACCACCGCCGGCTCGCCGCTCATGAAGTGCTCCATGATGGCGCCCAGCACCGCGGCCTTGAGGTCGTGCCACTCGTCGGCTTCGGTCTTGGTCACGGTGATGAAATCGCGGCCCAGATAGACCCCGCTCACCCCGTCGACCGCGAACAGCCGGGCCGCCAAGGGCGAGAGCTCGCCCGCCTTGGCGGCGTCGGTGAAGTCGACGACGCCCGCCTCCATCACGGTTCGGCCCGGCAAAAACTTCATGCTGGCCGGGTTCGGCGTGGCTTCCGTTTGAATGAACATGGTTCCCACCTCGTCGACGTTGGCCCGCAACATGGCGCCGACCTCGCGGCGCTTCAAGCATCCATGGCGGCAAGGGCCCGCCGCACTTGGTCCAAATCGCGCTGCGCCCGCAACACCAGCGCCGCCTGCGTGGCCAAATGCGCCGGCCGCAACGTGCCCTCGGCGTGACCGTTCATCACCCAGGCCGGATGCAGCGTGGCAGCCGCTTCCAGCGACGTCAAAAAGCGGCCCCAGCCGGCGGCGCGGCCGAGGCCCTCGACGTCCTCACCCAAGGCGCGCAGCAGGACGAAATGGGCGTAGAGCGTGCCCTTGGCGGTGAAGAAGGACGGCGTGCCGACCTCGTCCAGCCAGTGCCCGCCCCGCGCCGCGACATGGGCGAGTGCGGCTTCGGCCATCAGGTTCAGTTCGTCGTCGACGCGCTGCAGCACCGAGGCGACCGTCAACGGGCCCAGGCCCGAGCCCTCCTCGCCGATCGCGACCCGCGCGTTGAACCGCCTGAGTGCGCCCACCGCATCGCGGTAGAACGCCTCCGAGGTGCGTTGCGGGCGCCAGGTCTTGGTGAAGTCGAAGGCCCAGACGTCGCCCGGCATGGCGAGGCTGAGCCGGGCGGCCTCCAACTCGGGCGAGGCCTCGAGCCCATCGGCCGTGCGTCCGGCCGCGAAATCGGCCGCGAGCCGATCGATCGCATCGCGAATGGCGATCTGATAGGCCGGCATCGCCACGAGCCACGCCCCCGGCTGAAAGGCCGGATCGTTCGCCACCCAACCGGTGCGGTCGATCTCGCGCTCCAACAGGGCCGCCATGGCCGCCACCGTCCTGAGCCCACCCTCCGGCGTCGCCACGTCGACCGCAAAGGCCGGATCGTCGTCGATCTGATGCACCACCACCGCGCCGATGCCGAAATAAGCCAGCACGACGACGGCCAAAGTGAGCGGCACGGTGATCAGCCGGCGCAACCACCGACCGGCAGCACGGGTGGACACGGGCCTCGTCTCCCCAAACGAACGAACCACGCCGCTTGTGACGCCAAGGTGACCAAAGGCCAAGGGGGCTTTTGGCCCCCTTGGTAACCCCCGGGCCGCAGCGATCGGCCACCGGGCAGGCCCGGTGGCCGATCGCTGCGGCCAATTCCGGTCTCGGCGGGGCTCGACCAGGGTCGCGTTTGCTGCGTTGCAAACCGCCCGCTACGGGCACCCGCCCATAGCCGGCTTCGTCACAATATCATGGGGGGCAAACGGAAGACGCCCAGGCCCCAAGGCGGACGACGACGGTGCGGTTGGACCGTTCAAGCGGCCCCTACTCGCCGACGATGTGCAAATCGGCGCGCCGTTGTGCGCTGATCAGCGCGCTCAAAGGTTGGCCGGGGTCGGCCTCGGCCGCGAGTTCGACCAGTCTCGCCAGCTCGTGGGCGCGGATTTCCCAGGCGGGGTCCATCGGTTCGATGGACCGCAAGACGGTGCCGATCGACCGCAATAGACATCGCGCGCGCGCGTCTTCCCCCGCCGCTGCCCTGCCCATCTAGGCTCTCCTGAAGTTGGCGGGGGTTTAACATGAAAATACTGTTCATGACAACGCCCCCGCCGCGAAAAAGAGGGCGTCCGCGTCTTGCTTAAACCGCGCGATCGGCGGCTTCGGGCCACGGCCGGGCGGGTTCGGGCGCTCGGCGTCGCGCCTGCCACCAGCGGCGGTAGTGCGTCGGCAGATAGAGCATGCAGGGGGTGAGCACGAGCGTCAGCAGGGTCGCGAACGCGAGCCCGCCCGCCACCGCACTCGCCAATTGCGCCCACCAGTCGGTCGACGGCCCGCCGAAGGTGATCTCGCGGGTGAACAGGTCGAGGTTGATCTTCAAGACCATGGGCATGAGCCCCAAAATGGTCGTGATGGTGGTCAACAACACCGGGCGCAGACGCTGCGCCCCGGTGCGCAAGACCGCCTCGAACGGCTCCAAACCCTGGCGGCGCAACTCGTTGTAGGTATCGATCAGGACGATGTTGTTGTTGACGACGATCCCGGCGAGGGCGATCACCCCGACCCCGCTCATGATGATGCCGAAGGGCTGGTTGGTCACCAACAGGCCGAGCAGCACCCCGACGGTCGAAAACACCACCGCCGAGAGGATCAAGAACGCCTGGTAGAAGCTGTTGAACTGCGTCACCAGGATCATGGTCATCAAGAACAGGGCGAGACCGAAGGCCTTGATCAAGAACAGCCTGGCCGCCGTCTGCTCCTCGTCCTCGCCGCGGAAGCTGAATTCGATACCGGCTGGCCAATTTTCACTGGCGAGCCAAGCCCTGAGTTCGCGGACCTTGTCGTCGGCGAGCACGCCCGCGGCCACGTCGCCCCCGACGACGTAGACCCGCTGCCCATCGACCCGCTCGATCTCGGCCACCCGCGGTGCGGCGACGCGGCTGACGAAATTCTCGATCGGCACCGTACCGGCCGCGGTGGGCAGGCGCAGCAACTCCAACTGGCCGAGGCCGCGGTCCACGTCCGGGAAGCGGG
The DNA here is from genome assembly GCA_007694015.1 of Geminicoccaceae bacterium. Taxonomy (GTDB): domain Bacteria; phylum Pseudomonadota; class Alphaproteobacteria; order Geminicoccales; family Geminicoccaceae; genus RECO01. The sequence goes on along the minus strand of RECO01000209.1, from coordinate 19,983 downwards.
CGCGGATGTCGATCTCGTCGTTGCTGTCGTCCGGCCGGTAGCTGCCGACCTTGATGCCGGTGGTGACGAGCTGCACCAAAGGCCCGACCGTGGCGACGTCGGCACCGAAGCGGCTCGCCTGCTCGCGGTCGACCCGAAGCTGCCATTCGATGCCGGGTACCGGCCGGCTGTCGCTGACATTGACCAGTCCGTCCATCGCGTCGAACTGCCGGCGCAGCCGCTCCATCGTGGCGCGCAGAAGGGCGTCGTCGTGGCCGGTGATCTGGATCTGGACGGGCTTGCCGACCGGCGGGCCTTCCTCGGGCTTGCGCACTTCGATGGTGACCCCGGCCAGGTCGGCGGTCCGGGCCTCGATCTCGCGCATGATCTGCAAGGCCGGCCGGCGATAGCGCCACTCGGCGAACTCCAGCATGACGATGCCGATGACGTCCTCGTCGACGTCCTGCGCGCGGAAGGTCAACGCCGTCGTCGTGTAGAAGGCGTCGACGCCGTCGACGTCGAGGATGCGGTCTTCGACCTCGCGCACCAGCGCGTCCTTCTCGTAGATCGAGAGGTCGCCGCGGGTGTGGATCATCACCTGCGCCCGCTCGGGCTCGACGTCCGGGAAGAATTCGACCCCACGCCCATAGGTGCCATAGGCGGTGTAGACGCCCACGGCGATCAGGATCGCCAGCACCAACACCTTGCCCGGATGCAGCAGCGCCAGGCGGAGCAGCTCGACATAGGCGCGGGTGAGGCCGTGGGTGCGGGCAAGATCGCCCCGCCGCGCGTCGTCGATGACCGCCAGATCGCCCGGATCGGTGGTCGAGGCCTTGCCGAGCAACGCCCCGATATTGGGCACGAACACCAAGGCCATGAGCAGGGACATGCTCAACACGGCCAAGAGCGTGATCGGCAGGTACTTCATGAACTCGCCGACGATGCCGGGCCAGAACACCAGCGGCAGGAAGGCCGCGAGCGTGGTGGCGGTCGACGCGGTGATCGGCCAGGCCATGCGCTTGGCGGCCGCCTTGTAGGCCTCGCGCTTGGCGTAGCCCTCGGCCAGCCGGCGATCGGCCAGCTCGACGACGACGATGGCGCCGTCCACCAGGATACCGACGGCAAGGATGAGCGCGAACAGCACCACCATGTTGACGGTCAGGCCCATCACCGCCAGCACCAGGATGCCGGCGAGGAACGACCCCGGCACGGCGAAGCCGACCAGCAAGCCCGAGCGCCAACCCAGCGCCGCCACGATCACGATCATGACCAGGATGACGGCGGCGAGCACGTTGTTCTGCAGGTCGTTGAGCATGTCGGCGATGTAGCGGGACTGGTCCTGGATGAAGCCGATCTCGACGTCCGGCGGCAGTTCCAGGGCCGCCGCCGCCACGACGGCCCGCACCGCCGCCACGGTGTCGACGATGTTGGTGCCGATCCGCTTGGAGACCTCCAGCGCCAGCGCCGGCTGACCGTTGACGCGGGCGAAGCTCTCCGGGTCCTTGAAGGTGCGCCGGACGGTGCCGAGGTCGCGCAACACGACCACGGTGTCGCCTTCGGCCTTGACCGGCATGTTCAAGATGTCGTCGACGGTCTGGAACAGCCCCGGCACCTTGACCGCGAAGCGGCCCTGGCCCGTATCGAGGGCACCGGCGGCGATCACCTGGTTGTTGCGCTGCACCGACTGGATGATCTCGTCGGCCCTGAGGCCGTAGGTCTCGACCTTCATCGGGTCGATCAGGATCTCGACCAACTCCTCGCGCTTGCCGGCGACGGCGACCTCGAGCACCTCGGACAGGCTTTCGATGCGCTCCTTCAGCCGATCGGCGATCCGCACCAGCTGGCGCTCCGGCATGTCGCCCGCGAGCGTGACGACGATGACCGGAAAGAGGGCGAGGTTGATCTCGTCGACCACCGGCTCGTCGGCGTCCGCCGGCAGGTCGCCCTTGGCGCGGTCGACCTTGGCGCGCACGTCGGTCAGGGCCTGATCGACGTTAACGCCCATCTCGAATTCGAGAATGAGGGTGGCCCGCCCGTCGGCGGCGATGGCCCGCAATTCCTTGAGGCCCTCGGCGCTGCGCAGCTCGCTCTCCATCGGCCGCACCAACAGCCGCTCGGCGTCCTCGGGCGAGATGCCCTCGTGCGTGATGGTGACGATCAGCATCGGCACCTGGACGTCGGGGTTCGCCTCCTTCGGAATGGAGCGATAGGCGATCGAGCCCGCGACCAGGATCAACAACAGCGCCACGAACACCGTCCGCGAGCGCTGGAAGCTGGCCTCGATCAGGGTGTTCAACGGCCAAGACCCATCAGGTTGGCGGTGAGCGAACCCGGCTCGACGTCGACGGCGACGACCCGCTCGCCGTCCCGGACGAAGCCCTGGCCGACCACGATCACGCGCACCTCCAGCGGCAGACCCGCGACGAACACGGCATCGCGCTCCGCCCGCACCAGATCGATCGGCACGAACCGCACCACGTCCGCCTCGTCCACCACCTTGATGCCCAAGCGATGCTGCGCATCGAGCGCCAACAACGCCGCCGAGAGTTCGTGCGCCGGCACCTCGTCGAAGCGCAGCCGGAGGCGGGCACTCATGCCGGCGGGGATGGCCCCGGTCGGATTGGCGGCCTGCACTTCGACGCGGAAGGTCCGCGTACTCGGATCGGCCTGGCGCGACAAAAAGCGCAGCTCGCCCTCGCCGATGGTGCCGTCCGCCAGCTCCACCTCGGCCACCATGCCGACCTGGACGTGGCGCTTGCGCGTCTCGCTCACCTCCGCCGTGACCAGGATCGGATCGTGCTCCAACAGCAGGGCCAAGGCATCGCCCGTGTCGACGAAATCGCCGATCTCGACATGGCGATCGTTCAACAGGCCGGCGAAAGGGGCTTCGACCAGGGTGTGGCCGAGGCTGACCTCGCGAAAGCGCAACTCGGCGCGCGCCGCTTCGAGCTGCGCGATCGCCGCCGCCACCTGGTTCTCAGCCTGAAATCCCCGATCGCCCAAGCGCCTGGCCGCCTCGTATTCCAACTGCCGCTGGCGCAAAAGGGCGCTCGCCTGGGCCACCATCGCCTCCCGCTCGCGGGCATCCAGCCGCAGGATCGGCTGGCCGGCCTCGACCCGCTCGCCCTTCGCCGCCAACAGCTCGACGACCCGGCCATGCGTTTCGGCACGCAAGGTCACCGCACGGTTCGGCTCGGTGCGGCCGTGCAGGACGAGCTCGCGGGAGACGGGTGCGGCCGTGCTCGTCATCACGCGCACCCGGGCGAGCCGTTCGGCCGCAGCCGGCGCTGCCGCCTCCACCGGGGCGGCCTCGCTGCTCTGGAACCAGGCCCGCACCGCCTCCTGGCCCGAGGCCATCCAGCCGGTGAGACCCAAGGCGATCAGGGCCGCCACGCCGATCGAGGCGCGCATCTCACTCTCCGGCCACGGCGAGGCCGCCGTCCGGCCAGCCCGGCCCGGCAGCGTCGGTCGCCGCCACCTCCGCCAGGAAGTCGTCGCGCTGCTCGTGCATGTAGCGGAGCGCTGCGGTGTAGACCGCGCGGCCATAGCCGAGCGCAAAGCGCTGCCCCGGCGTCAACTCGGCATCACCCGCATCGCACGTGCTGAACTCGACCTCCAAGGTGTGGGTCATGCGCTCGATCATGGCATCCAGGACGGCGGCCGGACGGTTCGGCGGCAGGAGGTGGGCGAAGTACATCAAGACCAGGAACTCCGAGCGCACGCGGTGGCGTGGGGCTTCCGCGGCCAGGCGCTCTTCGAGGGCCAAACGGCCGGCCCGCGTCATCCGATAGACCTTCTTGTCCGGCCGCTTCGACTGCTCGACGGCCTCCACCTCGACCCAGCCCGCGCGTTCCAGCTCGGCCAAGGCCGGGTAGATCGAGCCGTAGCTCGCCCCGAAAAAGTGATGAAAGCTCTGCTCGAACGTCTTCTTGATCTCGTAGCCCGAGCTTTCGCCGAGCGCGAGCACGCCCAGGCACAAGGTCCGCACGTCCATCACACACACCTCGAAGTTCGCGGTGCGATATATATCGGATCGATACAATAGGGAAGCGGTTATATCGGCTCGATATAAGGCGGTCGGCTGGATTTTCGCCCCGCCCTATGCCACATCGAGACCAAGATCGAGAGGGGAGGCCCGAGCCCATGCGCATGCCCGAACCGAACGCGGCCGTGATGGCCCGCAGGGCCTTGATCGTCGCCGACCTGAAGCGCCTCTGCCCCGCCGCCGAGTGCGTGATCGAGGCCGAGGACGAAATCCGCGCCTACGAGACCGACGGCCTTTCAGCCTATCGCCAGATCCCGCTCGCCGTGGTGCTGCCCCGCACCACCGAGGAGGTGGCAGCGGTCATGCGCTACTGCCACCAGGAGCGGATCCCGGTCACCGCCCGCGGCGCCGGCACCTCGCTCGCCGGCGGCGCCATGCCCACCGCCGATGGCGTCGTGCTCGGCCTGATGAAGCTCAACGCCATCCTCGACCTCGACTTCGCCAACCGCACGGCGACGGTCGAGGCCGGCGTAACCAACATCGCCATCACCCAGGCGGTCGAGCACGAGGGCTTTTTCTACGCGCCCGACCCCTCCTCGCAGCTCGCCTGCTCGATCGGCGGCAACGTCGCCAACAACTCGGGCGGCGCCCACTGCCTCAAATACGGCGTCACCACCAACAACCTCCTGGGCGTGAAGCTGGTCACGGTCGAGGGCGACATCGTCGAGATCGGCGGCAAGCATCTGGACGCCGCTGGCTACGACCTGTTGGGCCTGCTCTGCGGCTCCGAGGGCCAGCTCGGCGTCGTCACCGAGGTCACGGTGCGCATCCTCAAAGCCCCCGAAGGTGCGCGGCCGATGCTCTTGGGCTTCAAGAGCAACCGCCAAGCCGGCGCCTGCGTCGATGCCATCATCGCCTCCGGCATCATCCCGGTGGCGCTCGAGTTCATGGACAAGCCAGCGATCCACGCCGTCGAAGCCTTCGTCCACGCCGGCTACCCGCTCGACGTCGAGGCCGTGCTGATCGCCGAGGTCGAGGGCAACGACACCGAGATCGACGACCTCCTCGCCCGCATCACCAAGATCGCCAAGGCGCACGACGCGAGCTATCTCCGCGTCGCCTCCAACGCCGCCGAGGCCGCCGCCATCTGGAAGGGCCGGAAGTCGGCCTTCGGTGCGGTCGGCCGCATCTCGCCCGACTACATCTGCATCGACGGCACCATCCCCACCTCGGCCCTGCCCGAAACCCTCGACCGCATCGGCCAGATCAGCCGCAGCTACGGCCTGGAGGTGGCCAACATCTTCCACGCCGGCGACGGCAATCTGCACCCGCTCATCCTCTACAACGCCAACGCGCCGGGCGAGTTGGAGAAAGCCGAGCAGTGCAGTGCCGAAATCCTGAAGCTCTGCGTCGACGTCGGCGGCTGCCTTTCCGGCGAACACGGCGTCGGCATCGAGAAGCGCGACCTGATGGACTACCAGTTCGAGGCCCACGAACTGGCCTTGCAAAAGCGCATCAAGGCCGCCTTCGACCCGCACGACATCCTGAACGTCGGCAAGGTGTTCCCACTGGAGGATGCCACGACCACGGCACTCGGCCGGGCGGCTTGAGCCGATGGCCCACCACGCACCATCGAGCGAAGCCGAACTCACCGAACTCGTCCGCGAAACGGCGACAGCGCTGGCAATCCAGGGCGGCAGCAGCCTCGAGGGCATCGGCCGCCCCATCGCCGCCGACGACGTGCTCAGCCTCGAGCGGCTCGCAGGAATCACCCTCTATCGCCCCACCGAGCTGGTGTTTCAGGCCAAGGCCGGCACGCCGGTCGCCGAAGCCGAGACGGCACTCGCCGCCGAGGGCCAAGCCTTGCCCTTCGAGCCGCCCGATCTGCGCCACCTGCTCGGCACCGAAGATCGCACGCCGACGCTCGGCGGGCTGGTCGCCACCAACCTCTCGGGCCCGGCGCGCGTCGCCCGCGGTGCCTTGCGCGACAGCCTGATCGGGGTCCGCTTCGTCGACGGCACCGGCCTAATCATGCGCTCCGGCGGCCGGGTGATGAAGAACGTCACCGGCCTCGACATCGTGAAGCTCAGCGCCGGCGCGCACGGCACGCTCGGCGTGCTCACCGAAGTCACCTTCAAGGTCCTGCCCCAAGCCCAGACCGAAACCACCCTGGTGATCGAAGGCCAAGACGCGACCCAGGCCGCCCGCACCCTACAGGCCGCCATGGCCACCCCGCTCGAGGTCGCCGCCGCCGCTTGGCTGCCGGCCGAGCTGGCAGAAGCGAGCAGCCTCGGCCGCAACGCGCCTCTCACCCTCCTGCGCCTCCAAACCTTTACGGACTTCCTCGACCGCCGTACCACCGCCCTCCAACGCCTGGTGCAGGCTCGAGGGTCCACCACCCGGCTCGACCCCGACACGAGCCGCACCCTCTGGCGCGACGTTCGCGACGTGCGTCTCCTGGCCGAGCCCCGCGAGCGCGCCATCTGGCGCCTCTCGGTCGCCCCGAGCCACGGCCCAACCCTCCACACCACCCTCACCCGCGAGCTCGATGCTACGGGCTTCCTCGACTGGAGCGGCGGCCTCCTCTGGCTCGCCGTCCCCCTCGGCGACGACGCCGGTGCCGCCACGCTGCGCCACCACCTCCGCCAAACCGGCGGCCACGCCACCTGCATCCGCGCCCCCGCTGCACTCCGCGCCCGCATCGACGTCTTCGAGCCACGCGCCAAGCCGCTGATGGCGATGACGGAACGCCTGAAAGACACGTTCGACCCGAAGCGACGCCTGAACCCTGGGCGGATGTATGCAGGGATCTAGGGGGCTTTGCGAACGGCTGGACCATCCCGCACCCCCGCCCGACCGCCCATGGCCTCGTACACTCGTGGGCGGCCGGGCGGGGGTGCGGGATGGTCCAGGAATTGCCTAAGCGAAAAGCGATCTAGGGGGCTTTTGGCCCCCTAGGACCCCCAGCGCCGGCGCTGCCGGCGCCACTTAAAAAAAGTGGCAGCGGCAACGCCGCTGCTGGGGGGGTCCAAGGGGGGACCATCAAGTCCCCCCTTGCCTTCCCCACCAACCGGAGCCCGTCCATCCGCGCCAAACCCCGTGTCGTCCTTACGCCGCCGATCCCGCCCACGAGTTCGCGTGCGCTGGAGCGGGCGCTGCGCGAGCGGGCCTTGGCCAATCTCCGCCTCGTCACCATCGTGCGGACCGCCGTGCTGCTCGCCATCGGTGTCTGGCTGCTGGTGCGCTACGACCTCGCGGTGATGTGGCAGAATCTCGTCATTCTGGCGGTCCTCATCGCCCTCGGTATCGCCCAGCTCCGCATTCGCCAACGCCGACCGGATGCCCTTTGGCCGCCGATGGTGTTTGCGAGCCTCGACGTCATCATCTTCACGGTGGCGCTCCTGGCGCCGGGCAACGCCTATCCCGACGACTGGCCCTGGCAGATGGCGCTGCGCCCGCCGACCTTTCTCTACATGTTCCTGCCCTTGGCGCTGGCCGTCCTCACCTTGCAGCCGCTGGTCACGCTCTGGACCGGCCTCATGATCGCGCTCAGCTGGAGTGTCGGCACCGCCCTCATCGTCGCCCATCCCGACACCGTCACCGACCTCCTCCTGCCGGGCACCGCGCCCAGCGCCGGGGGCTGGCTGGAGGGCTATCTCCGGGCGACCTACGTGCACCTTGACGACGCCGCCGTCCGCATCTTCGTCACCCTCGTCGTCACCGCCATCCTGGCACTGGCAACGCTGCGCGCCCGCCGGCTCCTGTTCGAGCAGGTCGAGGCGGCACGGCAGCGGGCCAATCTGGCCCGCTATCTCGACCCCACCGTGGTCGACCAGTTGGCCGGCCGCGATCAGCCGCTGGGCCAGGTGCGGACGCAGCAGCTCGTGGTCCTCTTCGCCGACATGCAGGGCTTCACCCGCACGGCGGAAAGCCTGCCGCCCGAGCGCGTGATCGAGCTGCTGCGCGGCTTTCACGGCCGGCTCGCCGAAGCGGTGTTCGCCCATGGCGGCTCGATCGACAAGTTCATGGGCGATGCGCAAATGGCCATTTTCGGCCTGCCCGAGGCCACCGCCGACGACGCCATCAGGGCGCTGCGCTGCGCCGAAGCGATCTGCACGAGCCTAAATCATTGGAACGTCGAACGGGCCAAGGCCGGCGAGCCGCCCGTCCATGTCGGCATCGGCCTCCATCTCGGCGAGGCGGTGCTCGGCGAGATCGGCGGCGGCGAGCGCTTCGAGTTCGCGGTCATCGGCGATGCGGTCAACGTCGCCGCACGGCTCGAACGGCTGACCCGAGAACTCGACACGCCGGTGGTGGTCTCCGGCACGATTGCCAAGGCGGTGGCAGGATTGGACCTTCTCGAGCACTACGAACGCCTGCCCGCCCAAGCGCTGCGCGGGCGCGACGGCACGCTCGACGTCTACGTCCGCACCACCCCGCTTGACGCCCCCGCCCCCACCCCCTAGAACCCGCCCACGCTGCCGTTGGGGGATAGTTTAACGGTAGAACGAGCGGCTCTGGACCGCTTAGTCCTGGTTCGAATCCAGGTCCCCCAGCCACCCGGCCAAGCCCTGATCCCTGCCGACAACTCCCGACGGGCAGCCTTGCGGCCAGACCGAAGGTGCCGCCACGGCCCGTTGCGTCCGCCGCCGATGCCGGACGCGGGCAACGCCCCGGTCGGCCACACCCGCGTTCACTTCCGCCAGAACGCCGGCGCGAGCAGCACCAGGATGGTGAACATCTCCAGCCGGCCGAGCAGCATGGCAAAGGCCATGATCCACTTCGCCGCCTCCGGAATGTCGCTGAAGTTCAACACCGGACCCACGACCGGGCCCAGCCCCGGCCCCACATTGGCGAGCGACGTGATCGCCGCCGACATCGCCGTCAAGTAATCCAGGCCCAACGCCGACAAGAGCAAAGCGATCACCGAAAACGACAAGGCAAAGAGAAAAAAGAACGCCATCACCGAAATCGCCACCGCATCCGGTATCAGCCGACCGTTGTAGGTCGCAAGGAACACCCCGGATGGCTGGATCAGCCGCAGGATCTGCGTCCGTGCAATGGCGTAGAGCACGGCGAAGCGAAACACCTTGATCCCGCCCGTGGTCGAGCCCGTGCAGCCGCCGACGCACATCAAAAAGAAGAAGAACGTCACCGCCAGCGGTCCCCAGCCGCCGAAATCGGTCGTCGCATAGCCGGTGCCGGTGACGATCGAAGTGGTGTTGAAGGCGGCGTGGCGCAGCGCCGTCATCGGGTCGAGCCCATGCCCCACCACCAGCGTGCCGGCCATCAGCGTCCAGGCGGCGAGCACGATACCGGTGAACCACACCACCTGGGTGTCCCGCACCAGGATGCCCGGCTCGCCGCCCAGGGCCTGGATGTAGAGCACGAAGGGAATGGCACCCGTGAACATGAACGCCACGGCAATCCACTCGATGGTGGCACTGTCGAACGCCGCCATCGACGCGTCGCGGGTCGAATACCCGCCCGTCGCCACCGTGGTCATGGCGTGGTTGATCGCATCGAACCAGCTCATCCCGGCGACGGCATAGGCGACGGCGCAGGCCAAGGTGAAGAGCAGATAGACGCTGCCGATCGCCGATGCCAACTGCCCGGCCCGCGGCAGGATCTTGTCCGAGCGGTCCGAATTCTCGGTCCGAAACAGCTGCATGCCGCCGACCGACAACAGCGGCAGCACGGCAACCCCCATGACGATGATGCCGATGCCGCCGAGCCACTGCAGGATCGAGCGCCAAAGCAACAGCCCCGGCGGCGCCTCCTCGAGGCCGCTCATCACCGTCGAGCCGGTGGTGGTGATGCCCGACGTCGCCTCGAACACCGCGTCCGCCAGGCTCATCTGCTGATCGGCATAGAGAAAGGGCAGCGCGGCGAAAGCGGTCAGCACCACCCACACGCTGGTCGTCAGGATGAAGGCCTGGCGGGTCGAGAGGGCCTGGATGATCGAGCCGCGATTGGCCAAAAGCAGGCTGACGCCGACGAAGAGCGTCACGCCGCCCGTCAACAAAAACACGAGCCAATCGCGATGACCGTAGACCAGATCGACGATCATCGGCGGCATCATGAAACAGGCGAGCACCGTCAACAGCAGGCCGATCACCCGCAGCAGGGGGCGCAGCTCGAACGGGTTTTGCCGTTGCACCCTCGTCGGTCGGCGGTTCATGTGCCGTCGCCAGCCTCGGCGATGAGCATCGCCCGCAAATCGCGGCGCAGGATCTTGCCCGTCGCCGTCAAGGGAAAGCCCTCACGAAAAACGATCCGCCGCGGATAGGCGTGCCGCCCCACCACCGCCTTCGCCTGGTCCTGCAAGGCCTTGGCCAAGGCCTCGTTGGCGACGAGGCCCGGTTGCAGCACGACGCAGGCCACGACCAACTCGCCGCGCTCGGCATCCGGCACGCCAACCACCGCCACCTGCGCCACCGCCGGATGCTCGGCCAAGGCCGCCTCGACCTCGCTCGGCCCCACCCGAAAGCCGGCGCTGTTGATCAAGTCGTCGTCCCGGCCGAGAAAGGTGACGTAGCCGTCCGCATCCATCCGCCCGACGTCGCCGGTGAGCAGCCAGTCGCCCCGGAAACGGGCCTCGGTCGCCGCGGGATTGTTCCAATAGCCCAGGAACATGACCGGGTCCGGGCGCTTGACCGCGATGGTGCCGACCTTTCCCGGTTCCAGGACCTCGCCCGCTGCATCGACGATCGCCACCTCGTGACCCGGCACCGGCCGGCCGATCGCGCCAGGCCGACGGGGAAAGGCCCGGGCCATTCCCGACACCAACAGGTTCGCCTCGGTCTGGCCGTAGAACTCGTCGATGGTGACGCCGAAGGTGGTCTTGACCCAACCCACCAGTTCGTCGCCGAGCCGCTCGCCGCCACTCGCCATGGTGCGCAGCGAGGTGGCCGACCCGTCGACGTCGGCCGCCCGCAACAGCCGGAGCGCCGTCGGCGGCATGAAGACGTTGCGCACCGCGTGCGCCGCCATGAAGCGCACCGCGGCTTGGGGTTCGAACTTGCCGCCCGGCCCCGCCACCACCGGCACGCCGTGGTAGAGGCTCGGCAACAGCACGTCGAGCAAGCCGCCGATCCAGGCCCAATCGGCCGGCGTCCAAAAGCGGTCGCCCGGTTGCGGAAAGCCGTCATGCGGCATCTCCACCCCCGGCAAATGCCCCAACAGCACCCGATGCCCGTGCACCGCCCCCTTCGGCGCGCCTGAGGTGCCCGAGGTGTAGATGATCAAGGCCGGATCGTCGGCCCGGGTTCGCTCGTGCGCCGCCCAGCTTTCCGCCTCCTGCATCGCCCTTGCAAAGGCGGGCCCGTCGACGTCGATGACCTCCTCCAGGTCCGGCAAGGCGTCGGCCAAGCCCTCGACCCGCGCCGCGTTGGCGGCATCGGTCAAAACGAAGCGGGTGCCCGAGTCCTTCAAGCGAAAGCGCAGCGCTTCCTGGCCGAAGGCGATGAACAGCGGCAAGGCGATCGCCGCCGCCTTGTAGACGGCGAAATGCGCGAGCAGCGTGTCGGCGCGCTGCGGCAACAGGATCGCCACCCGTTCACCCGGAAGGAGCCCTTTGTCGATCAAAAGGTTAGCCAGACGGTTCGAGAGTTCGTCCAGCTCGCCGAAGGTGTAGCGGCGCAACGGCCGTCCGGCCTGCGCGTCGATCAAGGCGAGGTCGGTCGGTGCCTGGCGCTCCAAGATCGCGGTCGCGATGTTGAAGTGGCGGGGCACCTCCCAGCGAAACGATCGCCGCCAGGCCATGTAGGTGTCGGTCGCGGTCATCCAGCTCCAGCCCGGCACGGAACGGCGCCCAAGAGGACACCAACCGGTCCCCCGCCGTCAATCCATGGCCGCAGCCCCCGCCGCGCGGCCGCCGCGGTCGCGACGCTCGGCCCAAGAACCCCATTGTCGGCCTTGCCGACCCTGCCACCTCTTCGGTACGGCCGCTCGCGGTCAACGCAGCGTGAGAGCGTTTTCCGCTATGCTTGACCATCCCGCGCCCCCACCCGGCCGCCCACGAGTGTACGATCCCATGGGTGGCCGGGCGGCGGGGCGGGACGGGCACCGATCAACCCGAACGGAAAACGCTCTAGTTCCGGAGGTCGACGCGATGCAGCAGGAGGTCGGGCAACGTGCCGGCGAGCGGCTCGGCGAGGACATGGGCCAGCGCCCTCCCGATGCCGGTCTCGTCTTCATCGGCCGCATCCGGACCCCCTGGCGCACGCGCAGCGACTGTCCGAAGAACACGGCCTCGAGTGCGGCGCTCTGTCAGGTGGAGCTGGCCGCCGAGTTCGCACCGGCGCTCGACGGCTTGGCCGGCACGAGCCACGTCATCGTCCTTTACTGGCTCGATCGGGCCCGCCGCGATTACCTCGTCCAAGCGCCGAGCCACGCGCCTTACCCGCTTGGCACCTTCGCGCTGCGCTCGCCCAACCGACCCAACCCCATCGGCGTCGGCATCGTGCCGCTCTGCCGCATCGACGGCCATGTGCTGGAAGTCCAGGGCCTCGATTGCCTCGACGGCACGCCGCTTTTGGACGTCAAACCCTACCTCGCCAACACCGACAGCCACCCCGCAGCCGTGGTCGGCTGGCGCCGTTCCGGCTGAGGGCGTCACGCCGCAAGCCCCGCTCGGACCACGGCTCGCACCGTGCACGCTCGGCGAACGGATTTGGATGAACGTGCGCACCGACATCGAAGCCGCCTGGCCGACGCCACGCGCCGGCCACTCTACGGCCGAATGCAAGACGCGCTGGCGACGTTCGAGCGTTTTCCGGTTGGCGCGATCTGCGACCTTCCCTTCAACCTCCCTCGCGCGCGAGGCCCTCGAGGATCGGGCAGTCGGGGCGCTCGTCGCCGTGGCAGCGGGCGGCCAGGGTTTGGAGGGTGCCCTTCATGGCTTCGAGTTCGGCGATGCGTTGATCGATTTCGGCGATGTGCTGCAGGGCGATGGCTTTGACGTCGGCGCTGGCGCGTTGGCGGTCGCCGTAGAGCGCCAGAAGTTCCCGGCACTGTTCGACGCTGAAGCCCAAGGCACGGGCGCGGGCGACGAAGCGCAGCCGGTGGACGTCGCGGGTGTCGTAGTCGCGGTAGTTGTTGTCGAGCCGGCGGGTCGGTTGGATCAGCCCGATTTCTTCGTAGAAGCGGATGGTCTTGGCCGGCAGGCCGCTTTGGCGCGCGGCTTCACCGATGTTCATCGCGTGGCCTCCTCGACGCGGGGCCGCCAGCGTTTCAAGAGCAGGGCGTTGGTGACGACGCTGACGCTGGAGAGCGCCATGGCGGCACCGGCATAGGTGGGGCTGAGCATGCCCATGGCGGCGATGGGCAGACCGATGACGTTGTAGATGAATGCCCAGAAGAGGTTCTGGCGGATCTTGCGCCAGGTGGCACGAGCGACCTCCAAAGCTGCCGGCACCAGGCCCACGACCGGGCGCATCAGCGTGACACCCGCGGTCTCCAAGGCGACGTCGGCGCCGCTGCCCATGGCGATGCCGACATCGGCCGCGGCCAGGGCCGGCGCGTCGTTGACGCCATCGCCGACCACGGCGACGCGCTTGCCCTCGCCGACACGGGCCTGAACGAACGCGGCCTTGCCGTCCGGCCGCACCTCGGCCACCACCTCGTCGATGCCCAGGAGTGCCGCCACGTGGTCGGCGGTGCGCTGGTTGTCGCCGGTAAGCAGGACGGTACGCACCCCCTGCCGGTGGAGCCGGGCGACGGCCGCCTTGGCCTCGGGCCGGACTTCGTCGGCAATCGCCAACAGGCCCAAGCCGGCCCCATCGGCGCTCACCCAGACGACCGTGGCCCCCTCGGCTTCCAGCCGTTCGGCCTCGGCACTGCGTTCGACCGTGGCCAAGGCGAAACCCGCACGGCCGACGCGGATCACGCGCCCGTCCACGGTCGCCTCGATCCCCTCGCCCACCGTGGCCCGGAAGTTCAAGGGCTCGGCCAGCTCCAGACCCACAGCTTCGGCCGCCTGCACCACGGCCCGCCCCAACACGTGCTCGCTGCCCCGCTGCGCCGAGGCGGCGAGCCGCAGCAGCGTGTCGGCGTCGCTGCCCGCCACCGGCTGCACGTCCCGCACGCTCGGCGTGCCGCGCGTCAGCGTGCCCGTCTTGTCGAACACCACGAGGTCGACCCGGTGGGCCCGCTCCAGGGCCTGGATGTCGCGGATCAGGATGCCGGCCTTGGCGGCGGCACCGGTGCCGGCGACGAGCGCCGTTGGCGTCGCCAGGCCCAAGGCGCAGGGGCAGGCGATGACGAGCACGGAGACGGCCGCGATCAAACCGGCGCCGAAATCGCCGGCAAGGCTCCACCAGCCGAGCAAGGTCAAGGCCGCGAGCACCAGCACCGCCGGCACGAAGATGCCGCTCACCCGGTCGACCAGGCGCTGGATCGGGGCCTTGCCGGTCTGCGCCCGCGCGACCAGCTCGGCGATCCTCGCGAGCGTGGTGTCCTGGCCGATGCGCTCGGCGCGCAGCCGCAACAGGCCCTGACCGTTGATGGCGCCGGCCACCACCTCGTCGCCCACCCGGCGCACCACCGGCACGCTCTCGCCGGTCAACAGGCTCTCGTCGAGTTCGCTCTCGCCGCGTACGATTCGGCCGTCCACCGGCAACCGTTCGCCCGGCCGCACGACCACCATGTCGCCGATGCCGACCTCGTCGATGCCGACCTCGACCTCCTTGCCAGCGCGCAGGACGACCGCGCGCTGCGGCCGCAGCGCCATCAATTCGCGCAAGGCGGCCGAAGCCGAGCGCTTGGCGCGGGATTCCATCACCTTGCCGGCAAGGACCAGGGTGATGATGACGGCGGAAGCTTCGAAGTAGAGCAGGCCGTGGGCGGCATCGCCCAAGGTCAGCACCAGCCACGTGCTGTAGAGAAACGCGGTCGTGGTGCCGAGGGCGACCAGCTGGTCCATGTTGCCGGAGCGGGCGCGCAGCCCACGCCAGGCCGCCTTGTAATAGCGCCGGCCGATCCAGAACTGGACCGGAGCCGCCAACAGCAATTCGCTCCAGACCGGCAAATGCAGGCCGAAGCCCGCGATCATGGCGACCTTCTGCACGACCAGGGGCAGCGTCAGGACGGCGGCAATGGCGAGCTCGATCAGATCCTGGCGGCCCGTGTCGTCGCGCGGTGCCGCCGCCGTGCCGACGCCCTCCTCCGGCACGTCGTAGCCGGCGGCGCGGATCGCCCCGATCAACGTCCCCGCCGCCGGGCCATCGGCCAGGACGCGCACGTCGGCCCGCTCCAGTGCCAGGTTGACCGACGCGTCGATCACCCCCGGCACCTTTTGCAACGCCTGCTCGATACGGCCTGCACAGCCGGCGCAGGTCATGCCCCGGATCGGCAGGCGCAGGCTCGTCTCGCGCACCCCGAAGCCGGTCGCCTGGATCGCCCGGATCAAAGCTTGGGGGTCGCTTCGCTGGGGATCGAACCGCACGTCGGCCCGCTCCAGGGCGACGTTGACCGAGGCCTCGTCCACCCCCGGCACGGCTTGCAAGGCGGTTTCGACGCGCCGGGCACAGCCGGCACAGGTCATGCCGGTGACCGGCAGCCGCACGGCGCGCCCCTCGTTCGCCAACAGATCCATCGCGGTCCCCAGCCCATGAGATCAGAGGCCGAGGTTCGTGCTTCCGGCTCCTGGAAGGTCAAGGGCGGTGGGAAGCGACTTTCGAACGTGCCGGATCAGCCAAAGCCGCCGCGCTCGCGCGTGCGGCCGCCGAGCATCCACAACGGCAGACCCAAAACCAGCAGCACCAGCCAACTGGGTAGCGCCAGCACCCAGCCGACGGGCGTCCAAAGGGTAGCGCCGAGGGTGCTGCGCAGGGCGGCTTCCAGGGCATCGCGACTGCCGGCATGCACGCCGTTCCAGACCCGCTCCAGGCTCAGCAAACCGCGCGCGTCGCCAATCACCCAGTGCAGCCCTTCCGCGACCAGGCAGGCCACGCCGAGAAAGACCAACACCCCGCCGAGAAACGAAAAGAGGATACGCATGGCGCTGTCGGTGCCTCGAGCGACGTTCGGTTGCAAGGCCCAATCGCCACGGCTAAACAACCGCGGACGTCGGAGGGATGGCCGAGTGGTTTAAGGCGCACGCCTGGAAAGCGTGTTGGGGGCAACCCCTCACGGGTTCGAATCCCGTTCCCTCCGCCAAGTCGCAGATTCACCGCTGCGCTCGCAGCGACCAGCGTCGATCCGCCGCTCGACGTCCACCGCCATCGGCGCCCGTCCGCAGCCGCCGCAGCGGCACCGCCCGACTCCGCGCCTCTAGGATTACAAACCTCTTCGTGCTACCCTTCCATCCGCTTTTTGGACATGGTCGATCCCTCATCTCCCGCCCCAAGCCCCGTCCTCCGGCCGGCCAAAAAAAACGATTCTGCAAAACGAACTGTCCCACCCCACTTTCTTTTCTAGCCAAGCTCTTACCCTGGGGATAACAGTTATTATGACAAATCGCCTGCGGCAGCGGAGCGACGTTCCAACCCCCTGCCCTCGCCCCTCGGAACGTGGTTTGCCGGGCTAGCGGCGGCAGCACCGTCGCTGGGGGGGGCAAGGGGGGATCATCAAATCCCCCCTTGCCTTTTGCCGCCGCCTCGCCTTCCTCCCTTGCGGCAGCTGCCTCCCTCCGAGCACCTTGCTCCCCGCCACCCCCGTTCGCCACAGAGGACCACGCTCGATGTTCGATGCCCAAGCCATGCTCGCCGAGCTCCGGGTCTGGGTGGAGCACGAGACACCCACCTCCGACCCGGCGGCGGTGAACCGGCTGTCGCGGCACATCGAGGGCCAGTTCGAGGCGTTGGGGGCCGCCTGCCGCCGGATCGCGGGGCAGGACGGCTACGGCGATCATTTGCTGGTGGAGAGCCCCTGGGGCAGCGAGGCGGGTGCGGTCGTCATCCTCTGCCACATCGACACCGTCCACCCCGTCGGCACGCTCCTGGAGAACCCCTTTCGCGTCGACGGCGACAAGGCCTATGGCCCCGGCATCTACGACATGAAGGGCGGCGCCTACCTGGCCTGCGTCGGCTATCGCGAATTGGCGAAGCAGGCCTTGGGCAACCAGCGCAAGCTCAAGCTGCTCTATACGGCCGACGAGGAAGTCGGCAGCCCGACCTCTCGGGCGCTGATCGAGGACCTCGCCACGGGCGCGCACGCCGTGTTGGTGGTGGAGCCGGCGCGCGAAGGCGGCAAGGTGGTCGTCGCCCGCCGCGGCGTGGCGCGTTACGTCGCCCGCTTTCGGGGGCGCCCGGCGCATTCGGGCTCGAAGCACCAAGACGGCCGCAGCGCCATCAAGGAGATGGCCCGCCAAATCCTCGACTGGGAGGCGATGACCGACTACCGGCGCAACCTTTCGGTCAATGTCGGCATCGTCGAAGGCGGCACCGCCTTCAACGTCGTGCCGGAGGAAGCGCGCGCCTTCGTCGACATTCGGGTACCCAACCCGGAGGTGGCGGCAGAGGCCATCCGGCGCTTCGAGGCGAGCCAAGCCTACGATGTGGACGTCACCCTGACGCTGGAGGGCGGTCTCAACCGGCCGGCCATGGCGCCCAATGCCGCCACCGACGCCCTGTTTCAGCGGGCCGCCCCGATCGCCCGGCGGCACGGCTTCACCCTCGAGGGCATGGCGACCGGCGGCGGCAGCGACGGCAACTTCACCTACGACAAGGCCCCCACCCTCGACGGCCTCGGCATCGACGGCGACGGCGCCCACACCAAATGGGAGCACATCCGCATCTCGTCCCTGGTCGAGCGCGCGGGCTTTCTCCACGACCTCACCCGCGACCTGCTGGCGGACTGAGCGCCTTGCCCGAGGTTCGCATCGGCGATCTGGTGGTGCGCGATCGGGTCGGCATGGCGGCCGTGATCGAGGCGGTCGCCGGCCAACTCCTCGCCCTGCCGGGGGCCGATCCGACCCTGTTCCAGCGCATCACGCTGAGCCCCAAGCGGGTGGGCGTCGTGCATGGCAAGTGCCGCTATCCCAAGCCCCTGAAGGGCAACCGTCCGGGCGCCGAGCTGCGCGCGCAGGGCTACGTCATCACCGCCGCGGTGCGCACCGAGCGCTGGGTCTACCCGCAAGGGCTCGCCCATTGGGGTGCGCTCGCCGCACCGCGCACCCGGCAGGGCTGGCGGAGCGGCCCCGTCGTCTACGGTTTCGCCACGCCCGAGATCGCCGCGGGCTTCGTCCTGGCCCACGAACTGGCGCACGTCGCGCTGCGCCAGAAATGGGTGGCGGTGAAAAACACCGAGGCCGTCACCAACGCGCTCGCCGTCCACTGGTGCGACGCCGTCGGCCTGCCGGTAGCCGTGAAGCCCGCGCCGAGCGGCGCCAAGGTCGTCGCCCCCGACGTCGTCCTGGGCCTGCGCAAGCCCCGGCAGTGGTGGCTCTGGTAGCGCTGCCTCAGCCGTAGATCGGGGCTCGCGCATAGGCCGGGGACAAGGCCGGCTCCACCTGCCGGTCGTACACCCGAAAGCCCGCGGCCTCGTAATTGGCAAGGGCGCGCGGATGGTCGAGGTCGCAGGTGTGCAGCCACACTCGCTCCGGCCAGGTGCGCCATGCCCGTGCCGTGATCTGCTCCAAGAACCAGCGCCCCAGACCGCGGCCGACCAGCTCCGGGACCAGGCCGAAATAGGTGATCTCGGCCTCGTTCGGCACCCGACGATCGATCTCGCCATAGCCCGCCGGCACACCGCCTTCGGTCAGGAGATGGATCTCGACGCGCGGGTCGTGGACGATGGCCGCCAGCTCCGCGTCGTCGAACCGCTTGCGCAACTCCCAAAACCACCCGTCGCCGACGCTGGCGTAAAGGTAGCGGTAGAAGCGCACGCTCGGCCGCACCCACTCGATGCGAAATGCCGAACCGGGCCAAGGCCGCTTGGCGCGCCCGGCCGCTCGCATCTCCAGATAGGTGACGACGCAGGTTTCGGCCGCGGCCATGGTTCAGGCCATGGCCACCGGCGTATCCGGCTGGCCGCCCCACTCGGTCCACGAGCCGTCATAAAGCGCCACCTCACCGCGCCCCAACTCGTAGAGTGCGAGGTTCAACACGGCGGCACTGACACCCGAGCCGCAGGTGGTCGCGATCGGCTGGTGGATGTCCACACCCGCCTCGGCGAAGGCCTGAGCCAGCGCTTCCTTCTCCAACAGCGTGTGGGTTTGGGGGTCGATCAGCCGGTCGAAGGGCAAGTTGCGGCTGCCCGGAATATGGCCGGGCCGGAGCCCCTCGCGCGGTTCGGGCTCGACCCCGGCAAAGCGGCCGGCCGAGCGCGCGTCCACCACCTGCTCGGCCTTTCCGGTCAGGTTGCGGCGCATCTGGTCGAGCTCGCGCAGCAACAGCGTGTTCTGCCGCGCGGTGAAATGGCGCTCGGTCGGCACCCGCGCGAAGTCGTCGAGCGGCCGGCCCTCCGCCTGCCACTTGGCCAAGCCGCCATCGAGCACGGTAACGTCAGGATGGCCGAACAGACGGAACATCCACCAGACCCGCGCACTCGCGCAGAACCGATTGCTATCGTAGACGACGATGCGCGAACCGTCGCCGAGCCCCATCCGGCGCACGCGCGCGGCGAACTTCGCCGCCGACGGCACCATGTGCGGCAGTGGGTTCTTGTCGTCCGCCACGTCGTCGATGTCGAAGAACACGGCGCCCGGAATGTGGGCGTCCTCGAACTCCGCCTTCGGGTTGCGGCCGAGATGCGGCAGGCAGTAGGTGGCATCGACGATGCGTACGTCCGGGCTCTGCAGATGGTCATGCAGCCACGCGGTAGAGACCAGGGCCGAGGTCATGGGTGCGGTCCTCCAAGAAGGGCCAGGCTCAGGCCAGCCAATCGGGGGTGGGAAGGCCTTTTTCCTGCAAGAAGGCCGGATTGAACAGCTTGCTCTGATAGCGCGTGCCGTAATCGCAGAGGATGGTGACGATGGTGTGGCCGGGCCCCAGCTCCTTCGCCACCCGAATGGCACCGGCGATGTTGATCCCGGACGAGCCGCCGAGGATCAACCCTTCTTCCCGCACCAGCCGAAA
>RECO01000119.1 GCA_007694015.1 Geminicoccaceae bacterium | reverse complement strand
CCGTGGCTGAGATGAAGTCGGCAAACTCCACCTTAGCCGCATCGCCCGATGGCCACCCCCGCCACCGCGCCGCTGGTGGGGCATGCCCCACCAGCGGCCACACCCCGAATCTCCACCACTTCTGTGGACGCTACCGTGCTGCGGCTGCGCAGTTGCGCCGAGGGTTTACTGCCGGCACCGAGCGGCACCATGATCAGCGCAGCCGGTTCGTCGCCGACGGCTTCCGGGCCGCGGGTCCCGGATCGTTCAGCGCAGCACACCCTGCAACCCCTCAAATCACGCCGCTTTCTCACGCCATTGCCCGCGAACCGCAAACGCCGGCTCGAGGCAGCCGACCTCGCCGCCATTGACGTAACCGCAGCGGTCATCAACGACGCGGAACGTGGGTTGACGGAGCTGTCCATTTGACACCCACCAACCGGCTCCCTATACAGCCGCAGCTGATGTTCCGGGCGGAAGGATTCTGTCGTGAAGCGTACCTATCAACCGAGTAGGCTCGTGCGTAAGCGCCGGCACGGCTTTCGCGCCCGTTTGGCCACGGCCGCTGGCCGCAAGGTTTTGGCGCGGCGCCGCGCGCGCGGCCGCAAGCGGCTCTCTGCCTGAGGCGATGCCGCGCCGCCTCCGGCGGCTGGTCGAGCGAGCCTCCTTCCTGCGCGCCGCCAAAGGCAGCAAGATCGTCAAACCGGGTTTCGTGTTGCAAGTCGTCGCCAGCGAGGGCGACGACATCGGCGTCGGCTTCACCGCGTCGAAGCGGGTCGGCAATGCCGTGGCGCGCAACCGGGCGCGGCGCCGTCTGCGCGAGGTCGCCCGAACGGTTTTGCCGGACCATGGTCTGGCCGGGCACGATCATGTTTTGGTAGCGCGACCCGCCACGGTAGCGTACCCCTTCGCCGCGTTGACGGCGGACCTCACCGAGGCACTGGCGATGGCACGCGAGCGGGTAAGGAAGCGATGACGCGCCTGATTGGCCGCTGGCTCGCCTGGCCCCTGGTCGGGTGCGTTATGGTCTATCGCTACGGCCTTTCGCCCTTGTTGGGCCGACCCTGCCGATTTGCCCCGAGCTGTTCCGAATACGCGCTCGAGGCACTACATCGGCATGGCGGCTTCAGGGGCGGCTGGCTGACGTTCCGCCGCATCGCCCGTTGTCATCCGTGGGGCGGTTCGGGTTACGACCCGGTGCCGCCTCTCCCGTCCCCCAAGCGCGATTGAGCCCTCCGGTCGGTCATGCCCGAACAACGCAACCTGATCCTCGCGATCGTCATCTCGATCCTGATCATCCTCGGCTTTCAGTATTTCTACGAACTGCCGCGGATGCAGCAGGCGCAGCTCGAAGCCGAGCGGCGGGCGGCGCAAGAACAAGTCTTCGAGGAAGCCATCACCCCGCTGCCACGGGTGGTGGGCGACGACGGCGTGTCGCTCGATGCGTCGATGGAGCCGTCGCCGGTTGCCATTCGCGTGCCGATCGAGGGAACGCGGGTCAAAGGGTCCTTGTCGCTGGCGGGCGGTCGCCTCGACGAGCTGCGGTTGTTGGACTACCGCGAGACGCTGGAGCCGGACAGCGCGCTGGTGGAGGTGCTGAGCCCGATCGGCACCGAGTTCCCCTATTTCGCCGAGTTCGGCTGGGTGCCGGACAATCCAAGCATCGTCGTGCCGGACAGCCAGACGGTTTGGAGCGCCGACGCCAACGCCCTGACGACGAGCCGGCCGGTTACCCTGACCTGGGACAACGGCGAGGATCTGCGCTTCGAGCGCCGCATCGCCATCGACGACAATTTCCTCTTCACCATCACGCAGTCGGTCACCAATCGCGGCAACGAGCCGGTCACCCTGCATCCCTATGGCCTCATCAGCCGCTGGGGTGAGGTGCCGATCCTCGGCTTTTGGATTTTGCACGAGGGGCCGATCGGCGTCTTCAACAGCACGCTCGAGGAGTTCAGCTACAAGAACCTGCGGGAGCGGGGTGAAATCCCCTTCGAGGCGCAGGGCGGCTGGCTCGGCATGACCGACAAATATTGGCTGACGGCGCTGATCCCCGATCAGAACGACGAGCTCGAAGCCAATTTCCGCTTCGTCGATTTCGGGCCGGGCGGTCGTTACCAGACCGACTTCTTGCGTTCGCCGGTGGTGATCCCGCCGGGTCAGACCGTGAGCGTCACCGATCACCTGTTTGCCGGTGCCAAGGAAGTGTTGCTGCTGGAGCGCTACGGCCGCCTGCTCGGCCTGGAGCTGTTCGACCGCGCCGTCGACTTCGGGTGGTTCTGGTTCCTCACCAAGCCGTTTTTCTACATCCTGCACTGGCTGTTCGTCTTCTTCGGCAATTACGGCGTGGCGATCTTGATCCTCACGCTCATGGTCAAGCTGCTCTTCTATCCGTTGGCCAACAAGTCCTACGTGGCCATGAGCCAGATGAAGAAGCTGCAGCCGGAGATGCTGAAAATTCGCGAGCGTTACGAAAACGATCGCGAAAAGATGAACCAGGAGATGATGGCGCTCTACAAGCGCGAGAAGGTCAACCCGGCCTCGGGCTGTCTGCCCATCCTGGTGCAGATCCCGGTGTTCTTTGCGCTCTACAAGGTGCTGTTCGTCTCGATCGAAATGCGGCACGCGCCGTTTTTCGGTTGGATCCAGGATCTGTCGGCACCGGACCCGACCACGATCTTCAATCTGTTCGGGATATTGCCCTTCGACATGCCGTTGTGGATTCCAGCGATCGGTGTCTGGCCGATCGTGATGGGGGCGACGATGTGGCTGCAGATGCGGCTCAACCCGACGCCGCCCGACCCGATCCAGGCCAAGGTGATGGCGTTCCTGCCATGGATCTTCGTCTTCCTGTTCGCGACGTTCCCGGCTGGGCTCGTGATCTATTGGGCCTGGAACAACGTGCTCTCGATCGGCCAGCAATGGCTGATCATGCGGCGCATGAACGTCAGCATCACCTAGCCGGCACCAGGCTGACCTTGGACCATCCCGCAACCCCGCCCGGCCACCCATGGCATCGTCCGCTCGTGGGTGGCCGCGCGGGGGTGCGGGACAGGCACGTTGGAGCATGCCCTAGGCGATGAGCGAGCCCGCGGTCGACGCCTTCGACACACCCGAGCGGCTTGAGCGCGGCCGCTGGCTCTTCGCCCAGCCCTGCACCTTTTTGCGCGGCGTGGTGGCGGTGGACCAGTTGCCGCCCTTCGCCCTGCCTGAGGTCGCCTTCGCCGGGCGCTCCAATGTCGGCAAGTCGTCGCTGATCAACGCCCTCACCGGCCGCAAGACCCTGGCGCGCACCTCGAACACGCCGGGCCGCACCCAGGAGGTGAACTTCTTCGATCTCGCGGGCGAACTGATCCTCGTCGATCTGCCCGGCTACGGCTTCGCCAAGGCGCCCAAGGCCAAGGTCGATGCCTGGGTCGAACTGATCAAGGCCTATCTGGCGGGCCGTCCCACCTTGCGCCTCGCCTGTGTCCTGGTCGACGCGCGCCACGGGCTGAAGGAGAGCGACCGCGAGGTGATGCAGCTCTTGGGCAAGGCGGCCGTGCCGTTTCTCGTGGTGTTCACCAAAGCGGACTTGATCAAACCACCGGCGCTGGCAAAGCTGCTGGCGACGAGCGAAGCCGAGTTGCGGCGCACGGCAGCGGCGTTGCCCACGCCTGCTGCCACCTCCAGCGCCAAGGGGGCGGGCATCGACCATTTGCGGGCGCGACTGGCCATGTTGACCGAGCGGGCGGACGAAGGACCCAAGGGATGAGCATCGACGAGAGCCACCACCGGATCGCCGCCACGCTGATCGAGGCGCTGCCCTATATGCGCCGCTTCAAGGGCGAAACCTTCGTCGTCAAGTTCGGCGGCCATGCCATGGGCTCGGCCGAACTGACGCGCGACTTCGCCCGCGACGTCGTGCTGTTGAAGCAGGTCGGCATGAACCCCATCGTGGTGCATGGCGGCGGGCCGCAGATCAAGGCGCTGCTCGACAAGCTCGCCATCCAAAGCAGCTTCGTCGATGGCCTGCGCGTGACCGACGCCGCCACCGTCGAGGTGGTCGAGATGGTGCTCGCCGGCAAGATCAACAAGGAGATCGTCGCCGCCATCCACGAGGCCGGCGGCCGCGCCGTCGGCCTCTCGGGCAAGGACGGCAAGCTGTTGCGCGCGCGCAAGCTGCACCGCACCAAGCGCGATCCCGGCAGCTCGATCGAACAGATCCTGGACCTCGGTTTCGTCGGCGAGCCCGACCACGTCGACACCGCCATCCTCGACCATCTGGTGACCACCGACGCCATCCCGGTGATCGCCCCGGTCGGCTTCGGCGAGGACGGCCACACCTACAACATCAACGCCGACACGGCGGCTGGGGCCATCGCGGCGGCAGTGCAGGCGCGCAAGCTCTTCATGCTGACCGACGTTGCGGGCGTGCTCGACGGTACGGGCGAGTTGATCAAGACCCTCACCCTCGGCAAGGCCCGGATGATGATCCAGGACGGCACCATCCACGGCGGCATGATCCCCAAGGTCGAGACCTGCCTCGCTGCGTTGGAGGAAGGGGTGCGCGCCGCCTACATCGTCGACGGCCGGGTGCCGCACGCGATCTTGTTGGAGGTCTTCACCGAGGAAGGGGTGGGGACCGAGTTGCTACCCGGCGACCGCAAGCCGCGGGAGTGAGGGTGAGGGCACGCACTGCAGGCCCTTGTCGCGGTACATCCGCCGGTCGGCGATGGCGAGGGCCGTCACCGCGTCGGGCTGGCTGCCGTCCAACAGCGTCGTGCCCATGCTGGCCTTGACGTCGAGCGCCACGCCGTCGAGGTCGATCGGCCGTTCGATCGCCCGACGCAGACGTTCGGAAAGTTCTCGCGCCTGGCCCAGCGAGGCAACGCCGTTGACCAGCACGACGAACTCGTCGCCGCCGATCCGGCCGACCTCGTCGCCCTTGCGCACCGCCGCCACTAGGCGGTCGGCGAGTTCACACAAGACCCGGTCGCCCATGACGTGGCCGAAGCGGTCGTTGACCAGCTTGAAATCGTCGACGTCGATCAAGGCCAGCAATGTCGGTTGCGCCGCGGTCGCCGCCGGCACGCGCTCGGCCAGGAGGCGATCGATCGCCCGGCGGTTCCAAAGCCCGGTCAGCGGATCGACCAGCGCTTCGCGCTCGGCGGCGGCCACGGCGTTGCGGTGTGCGGTGACGTCGCTGTGGAGCACGACGAAACCGCCCCCGGCGAGGTGGCAGATCTCCAGCCGATACCAGCGCCGAGAGCCGTCGGTGGTGTCGAGACCGTAGTCGGCTTGTGCCCGGTCATGGCCGGTGCGGCACACGTTCTGCCACGCCTGGCGCACCGGTGCTGGCAGGTGCCGCCAGGCTTCGTCCAGCCGCACGCCCATCGCCGGACAGGGTACGCAGTGCGCCATGCCCCAGGCGCGCCAAAGGGCGTTGGTTTCGATGACGGTGGTCGCGCTATCCAATCGCGCCGCCGCGATGGGGATGGCATCGACGAGACAGGGCGCGGCCATGCGCGGAGTCCTCGATCAAATCCGTAAAAAAGCCGCCAGCATGGCGGCCCGAACGGCGCAACAATATACACCAGCCTCATGGTTCTGTCACTGGAAAGCTTGCGCGTCGGTTGAGCCGGGCGTCAGGCGCGGGCGTGGCCCAGGCAACGCAGGACGAAGGCGTAGTCTTCGGCCCGTTCTGCCAACTCGTCGTAGCGCCCGGACGCGCCGAAATGGCCGGCGTCCATGTTGGTGCGCAACAAGAGGAGATGGTCGTCGGTCTTGGTGGCGCGCAGCTTCGCGACCCACTTGGCCGGCTCCCAATAGGTGACGCGCGGATCGCTCAATCCTGCGCGCGCCAGGATCGGCGGATAGGCCTTGGCCCTGACGTTCTCGTAGGGACAATAGCCCTGCAGCCGGGCAAAGGCGTCGGGGTCGGTGATCGGGTTGCCCCATTCCGGCCATTCGATCGGTGTCAGGGGCAGGGTTTCGTCGAGCATGGTATTGAGGACGTCGACGAAGGGCACGAGCGCCAACGCACAGCCCCAAAGCTCGGGCCGGAGGTTCAAGACGGCACCCACCAACATGCCTCCGGCGCTGCCGCCCTCGATGGCGATGCGCCCCGGCCGGGTGAGCCCCCGCTCGATCAGGTGTTCGGCGGCGGCGATGAAGTCGGTGAAGCTGTTGGTCTTGTGCTCGAGCTTGCCGGCCTCGTACCAGCCGCGGCCGAGTTCGTCGCCGCCGCGGACATGGGCGATGGCGTAGGCGAAGCCGCGGTCGAGCAGGGACAGGCGGGCGGTGCCGAAGCCGGGGTCGAGGCCCATGCCGTAGGCGCCGTAGCCGTAGAGCAGGACGGGGCCGGAGCCGTCCTTGGGGAAGTCGTCAGGGTAGACGAGGGAGATCGGCACCTTGGCGCCGTCGGGGGCGGTCGCTTCCAGCCGTTCGCTGCGGTAGCGGGTCTTGTCGTAGCCGGAGGGGATTTCCTGGACCTTCAAGACCTCGAGCCGCTGGTCGTCCAGGTGGAAGTCGATCACCGAGGCGGGGGTCACCATCGAGGAATAGCGCAGCCGCAGGCGGTCGGTTCGGTAGTCGGCATTGGCGCCGAGGCCCGCGGCATAGGCCGGCTCCGGCCAGGGGACCGTCAAGAGCGTGCCGTCCGGCCGTTCGATCCGCACCTGGGCGAGCCCGCGCTCGCGGCTGACCACGACCAGGAAGTCTTCGAAGGCGGCGACGCCGACCAGGTAGACGTCGTCGGCACCGGGCTTCAGCTCCCGCCAATGCGTCTCGCCGGGCGTTTCGACCGGGGCTTCGACCAGGCGGAAATTGCGGTGACGGTCGTTGGTGACGATGAGGAGGCGCTGGCCTTGGTGGGTGACCGCATATTCGTGGCCGGCGCGCCTGGCCGCGACCAGGCGCGGTGCGGTCTCGGGCGCGTGGGTCGGGATCAGGTGGACTTCCGAGGTGACGTGGTCGCCCGCCTGGATCATGACGAAGGCGCCGCTGAGGCTGCGGCCGAGGCCGACGAAGAAGCCCGGGTCCGCCTCCTCGAAGACGGTGACGTCATCGTCCTGTGCGGTGCCGAGCCGGTGGCGGCGGACGCGATAGGGGCGGAGCTGTTCGTTCAGCTCAGCGTAGAACAGGGTCGCGGTGTCGCCCCAGACCGGGGTGCCGGAGGTGTTGACCAGGCGGTCCGCCAAGCGCTCGCCGGTCGCCGGGTCGACCAGCTCGATGACGTAGCGCTCGCTGCCGTCGCAGTCGGTGGCGTAGGCGATCAGCCGGTGATCCGGGCAGGGGCTGTAGGTGCGGAGGTTGAAATAGCTCTTGTCCTGGGCCAGGGCCGGCTCGTCCAGAAAGACCACCTCCTCGCCGCCCAGCTTCGGCCGGCGGTACCATTCGCGGTACTGCGCCCCCGGCCGAAAGCGCCAGCCGTAGAGCCAAGGCCCATGCGGCGTCGGCACGCCGGCATCGTCGTCCTTCAGGCGCCCCTTCAACTCCTCGAACAGCCGCTCGATCAGCGGCCGGTCGGCGGCGAGCACCGCATCGGCATAGGCGTTTTCGGCGTGCAGATAGGCCAGGACGTCCGCGTCGGTGACCTCGGGATAGCCCGGATCGCGCAGCCAGGCATAAGGGTCGGCCAGGGTGTTGCCGTGGAAGGTCCGCGAGCTCGGGCGCCTGGGGGCCACCGGCGGCGGCAAGGGGGCTTCGTCCATGGTGCTGCGCACTCCGCAAAAACGGCTCAGCGCATGAAGCGCAGCCACCGCCAGAGGTTCAAGAGCGAGACGAGGGAGCCGGCGACGTAAGTGAGCGCGCAGGCCCGAAGGATACGCTTGGCGGGGCCGAGGTCCTCTTTCGCCACGTAGTTGCCGGCATCGAGCAGCGGCAGGGCGCGGGCGAAGCTGGCGTTCCACTCGACCGGCAAGGTGATGGCGTGGACCGCGACCATGGCGAAGCGGCTGGTGGCGCCGATGCCGACGGCGGCGGCCGCCAGGCTTGGGGCCCGCGCGATGGCGGCGAGGGCAAAGGCGGCATAGACCAGGGCGGAGCCGACCATCTCGACGCCCACGGCCATGCGCGCAAGGCGCACCCGCAAGGCGAGCGGCGCGTAGCCGTCCTTGTCCTGCAGGGCGTGGCCGACCTCGTGGGCCGCCACCACCACCGCCACCAGCGACCGGCCGCGATGGTGGATCGGGGTGAGGCGCACGGCCTTGGCTTCCGGGTCGTAGTGGTCGCCCTTATCGGTCACCTCGACCGGCACATGGTGCAGGCCCGCTTGGTCCAGCAGGTGGCGCGCCAACTCGCCGCCGGTGCCCGGAAAATCGGGGCGCTCGTCGCGATACCAGCGGAGAACGGCCTGGGCGTAGAGCGAGGGGCCGAAGACCAGCGCCAGCACCGCCAAACCGCCGAGAACGAACAGCACCCCAATCCCCCCGATTCCTGTCCCGACCTTATTTGGTGGCGGCAGGGGGCCGTGACGACCCACCGATCGCTCGCGGCCGGACCCGGTACCGCAGGGCACCAGGGGATGCGACCAAAGTCCTTTTTGCTGCCCTGCAAACGTCGTGCAAAACCTTGATATATAATGCGCAATGGCAATTTTGGGTGCGTTCGGCAATTCGGGGGTGAACGCCTGCCCCGAGCGCGCTGCCGACGCGCAATCTACCCCAACGCTGATGAAATTCCTGGCATCTGCTGCGGGCGAGTGGCGCATCGAGGCTGGAATGAGCAGGGCGATACTCAAAAAGAGGTCGACAAGAGGTGAGAAATCGAAAAAGACATTTTCTCATTGATGTGTAATGGCCCGGGCCGTCGTCCTCGCGAACGGTGCGACAGCGGCACGAGGCCAGCCGATTTGGTGGGCATCACGTGCGCAAGGGGTTGGCAGCGCCCTGGCAGAGACAACTCACGGCGGCCTTGGCCTTCGCGCTGCTTTGGTACCTCTTGTGGTCGGCGGCGGCCATCGCCGGTGTCGACCATTATGCCAGCCTCTGGTACCCGCCGGCCGCATTGACGCTGGCCTTCGCCCTCACGCTGAGCATCGGCAATATCGGCGTCATCCTCCTGGGTGCCCTGCTCGGTGCCGTGTTCACGAGTTTTCTGCCGACCCTTCGCGCCGGTGATGCCCCTTGGCCTCTCGCCATGGGGCTCGGGGTTGGGGTCACGATGGCGCACGTCGTTCCCTATCTCGCGGGGACGTGGGTCGTTGCCCGCGGGCTCGGGGCGTGGTGGCGTCCGGGCGCCGTCCGGGGGGCGTTCGCGTGGCTGGTGGCGATACCTACCATGGCGGTTGCCGCGGCGGTCCTCGGGGTCAGCGCACTCGTCGCCGGTGGCCGGCTGGCCTCGGACCAGGTGTTCCCGCTGGTCTTGTTTTGGGCCGTCGGCGACGCGCTGGCGGCGCTCACACTCGCCCCGTTCCTGGCCTTGTTGTTGGCGCGCCCTTTGGCGTGGTGGCTCGGGTGCGGCGTCAACCCGGTTTCGCGCAAGCTCTCGCTCCGGCCGCTCTTGGCGCCCAGCTTCCTGGCGCTGCTCACGGCCGGTCTTCTCGCCGTGAGTTGGCCCTGGTTTGGGGGTGAGCTGGTCGACACACCGGGTGTCTTGATGACGGTGATGGCAGC
The DNA here is from genome assembly GCA_007694015.1 of Geminicoccaceae bacterium. Classification (GTDB taxonomy): domain Bacteria; phylum Pseudomonadota; class Alphaproteobacteria; order Geminicoccales; family Geminicoccaceae; genus RECO01. Next base: position 23,516 of record RECO01000119.1, on the reverse strand, counting down.
GGCCGCGGTGGCCGTCCTGTTGATTGGACTGACCCAGCCCCCCGGCGCCGTGGTGGCCGCCATCGCCATCGTCGCCACCGCCACCGTCGCCCTCGGACCGTTGTTGCAGGGCCCGGAGCAGCAGGCGGAAGTGAAGCTACTCTTGGTCGTTTTGGTCCTGGTGGGCCAGCTCGGTGGCATGATCCGCGAACTCAATCGACGGGCCACCCACGACCCGCTGACCGGGCTGGCCAATCGCCGCCGGTTGATCGAGGTGACGCGCCGCCGCTACCGTCAGCGCCACCCCTTCGCACTCGTCCTGATCGACCTCGACCACTTCAAGCAGATCAACGACCGCTTTGGCCACCATGCGGGCGACCGGGTGCTCCGGGCGGTGGCCGAACGGCTGCTCGCCCGTGCCCCCAAGGGTAGCCTCGTCGCGCGGATGGGGGGTGAGGAATTCGCCCTCGTGCTGACCGGTGACGCGACGCAAGCGGCAGCGGTGGCGGACGACCTCAGGCGGTCGCTGCACGGCGTGGAGATGGCGTTCGAGGGGGTTGTCGTTCCGGTGCGCGCCAGCTTCGGCGTCGCGTCCGGGGGGCCGGAGACGTCGTCGCAACAGCTCTTGCAGCGGGCCGACGAAGCGCTTTACGCGGCCAAGCGTGGTGGCCGCGACCGGGTGGTGGTCTGCCCCGCAGTCTTGCCGCCGCGCCTCGCCGTGATCGAAGGCAAGTCGGCCCAAGCGGCGGGCGGCTCGGCGCCGCCCGCCGCGGGCCGGCTCAGCGGGTGATGGCGATCTTTTGGCTGACGGGGGCGGCTTCGGCTTTTTTGGGCATCGTCACCGTCAACACGCCCTTGTCGAACCTCGCGCTGATGGAAGTCGCGTCGACGCCGTCCGGCAGCCGCCAGGCGCGCTGCACGCTGCCATAGCGCCGCTCCATTACGTGCATCTGGTCCTTGGTTGCCTCGTATTCATGCTTCTTCTCGCCTTTCAGCGTCAGCATGCCGTGCTGGACGGTGAGCTCGACGTCCTTCTCGTCCATGCCCGGCAGCTCTGCCGTGAGCACGACGAGCTGGTCGTCTTCCTTGACGTCGATCGACGGCAGGACGAGTGCCACGCCGTCGCCAGCCTTGGCGAAGGGCGGGAACGGACCCATCCAGCGCGAGCCGAAGAAGCCTTCGGCCAGCTTGTCCAACTCGGCGCGAAACGCCTGGAAGGGGTCGGCGTAGGTCGGCGCCGGCACCTTGGATTCGGTCTTTTCCGACATCATGACCTCCATGTGGGAACACGCAGTTCCCATGCCGCAATTCTACCACGAACCGCCGGCTCGATGAAGCGGGGGTGCTTTGTGGTTCAGAGCACGAAGGCGGCGATCGGCGGCAGGAGCAGGGCTGCCAGGATGGCCGTGATGCCCATGCCGACGGCGGCGAAGGTGCCCATCTCCGGCGAAATGGAATAGCCGCGGGCGACGCCCAGGACGTGCGCGGTGACGCCGAGGACGAGGCCGTGGACGCGGTGGTCCTGGATGCCGAAGAGGTGGCAGACGGCATTGGCGGTGAGCGCCCCCGTCACGCCGGCCGTCAGCACGAAGAGCGCGGTGACGGCCTCCAAGGCCCCGAGCCGGCCGGCAATCTCCATGGCCACGGGGGTGGTCACCGACTTGGGCGTCATCGCCAGGATGACGGCCAGATCGGCGCCGAGCAGCTGCATGGCCACGGCCCCGCTGGCCATGGCCACGCTGGCGCCAAGCACGATGACGACCAAGGCCGGGAAGAAGGCTTGGCGGACTTGGGTCAGGCTTTGGTAGAGCGGGACGGCAAGGGCGACGATGGCGGGGCCGGTCAGCCAGCGCAGCATCTCGACGCTTTCGGCATAGGTGGCATAGGCCGTGTCGGTCAAAAGCAAGGCCGGCACCACGAGCAGGCCCGCGACGATCATGGGGTTGAGCACCGGGTGCTTGGCGCTCTGCGTGTAGGCGAGCGTGCCGAGCCAGAAGGCGGCGAGGGTGAACAGCAGCCAGGCGAGGCCCGTGTCGAAGGGGAGGGGGTAGAGTTCCATCATTGGCGTCGCGGCAGGAGCGCCCAGGCGAGCAGGGCCGTGACCGCGGCGGTGAGCAGGGCACCCGCGGCGGCAACGGTGAGGAAGATGGGCCAGCCGTCGCCCAAAAGACCCCATTCGGCGATGATGCCGAGGCTCGCCGGCAGGATGAACAGGGTCAACAGCCCGACCAGGCCATTGGCCGGGGCGACGAAGCTCGCCGGCACGCCGCCGCGTGCGATCAGGATGCCCAAGAGCAACGCCATGCCAATGATGGGGCCCGGGATGATCGGCAAGAACGCCGCCGACAGCGCTTCACCGACGAACAGCAATGCCAGGATGAGAACGAAGAAGCCGAGCATGGACCAATGCTACCTTGGCGGCGAGCGACTGCCGAAACCGCAATCTTAGCCGAGGCGGGAGCCGCTCACGACTGCGTTCACGGCATGGGGCCGTCGCGTCCGCGCTGCCACAGATCGTCCGAAGCCCAGGCCGCGCCGCCGACGATGAGGGCGGCCGCGAGCGCCAACCCGAAGGTCAACGGTGCGAGCCCCATCGCCACCAGGATGACGGTCGAGAGCAACGGGGCGGCATAGGCGGAAACGCCCAACATGCGCAGATCGCCGTGCTTGGTGCCGTAGTCCCACAAAAAAAAGGCGAGGCCGACGGGGCCGAGACCCAGGAGCAGGACGGCGACCAGATCGCGGGTGGCCAGTGCTGCGGTCGGCTCGAAGAGCAGGTGGCAGAGCAGCGCCAAGACGGCCGTGGCGGCGCAGAAGCCGGTGACCGCGTCGGTCGCCACCCCTTCGTTGACGCGGTGGTTGAGGACGGAATAGCCGGCCCAGGTCAGCCCGGCGGCGACGGCCGTGATGTAGCCCAAGGCCGGGACGTCGGCGAAGGCCGGGGCAGCCTCGCGGGTCAACAGCACGGCCGTGCCGCCGAGGCCCATCAGCGCGCCAACGACGTGGCGAACCGTGAAGCTGCCGCCCGGGAGGAGCGCTTGCAGGAGCACGATGTGGAGCGGCCAGAGATAGATGATCAGGCTTGCCTCGACCGGCGGCGCCACGCGCAGGGCCGTGAAATAGAACGCGTGGAAGCCGAACAGGCCGGCGGTAGCGAAGAGCCAATTGACCGGCCGCGGCGCGAGCGCGCGGCGCCAGCTTTCGCCGCGCCGGGCGAGGTCCAAGAGGCCCACCGCCGTCACCACGACGAAGGCGAGGCCCGTGGTGAGAAAGGGCGGCAGGCCGTCGCTCAAGACGGCCAAGGGGGCCAACAGCGCCCACAACAGCACCGCCCCGAACCCGATCAGCGTTGCTCGGCGCGTCGCGTCCATGGCCCATCACCTCGCTTCGCTACGCGTGGGATAGTCGCAGGCGCCCTGGCCCGCTAGCAAGGCTTCGCGAGCGACGCAGCGAGGACGAACATGGCCTATTGGCTCTTCAAGACCGAACCCGGCGACTATTCCTGGGAGCGGTTCATCGCCGATCAGCGCACCGAATGGAACGGCGTGCGCAACCATCAAGCCGCGGCCAACATGCGGGCGATGCAAGCGGGCGAGCGCGCCTTCTTCTACCGCTCGGTCAAGGACCCGGCCGTGCTCGGCATCATGGAGATCGTGCGCACGGCCTACGCCGCCCCGGATGATCCGGCCGGCAAATTCGTCCAGGTGGACGTCGTGCCGCTCGAGGCCCTGCCCGAGCCCGTCACCCTCGCCGCCATCAAGGCCACGCCCGAATTGCAGGACCTGGCGCTGGTGCGCCAATCCCGTCTCTCGGTGATGCCGATCGCCGACGATGCCTGGCGCCGCATTTGCCGGATGGGCGGCCTGGAGACGTGATCCGAGGGCTCGGTTCGGACGTAAGCGCATCGAACCAACGGAGAGATACGATGCAAACCCTGCTCGACTTCGCCCGCCTGTCGCTCGTGGGTTTCCTGTTCTTTCTCACCGTGCCCCGCCGCCCGGAGCCGGCCCTGGCGCGGGTGCGCCGGCGGCGATAGGCAAAGCTGAAAGAAGCGAAGGCGATGCGGGGGGCTTGATGGCCCCCCGCGCCCCCCGGAACTTCGAAAAAGTGGACTAGTCGATCGTGCGGGGTTGGGGGATCGGTTCCGGGCGGGTGGCGACGAAGACGGCGATCGCCACGAACAACATGCCCTTCAGCACCAACACCCAGACGGGGAAGTTGGTCACCAGGACGATGATGACGAAGCTGACGGCCATGGCGACGGCCGAGGCGATCTTGGCGGTGCGGGGAACGGCACCCTGCTCGCACCAGCCCTGCAGCATCGGCCCGTATTTCGGGTGACGGAACAGCCATTCGCGTGCCTCGGGCGAACCCTTCGAGAAGGCCCAGACCGCGACGAGGAGGAACGGCACCGTCGGCAGCACCGGCATGGTCGTGCCGACCATGGCGAGGCCGACGCAGCTCCACCCCAGCCCGAGCCACAGATAACGCACGGCAACCCTCCTCTCGCCGCCAAGGAGGTGGGACCTTGGCGCTTTTTGAACAAGCCGTTCCTTTCGCCTAACGCGCGACCTCGGCTATAGCCGGCAAAGGCGAGGGGAGAGAGCCGTGGCGCGTTGGCAATTTTGGATCGACCGGGGTGGGACCTTTACCGACATCGTGGCCAAAGCGCCCGATGGCGCCTTGAGCGTGACCAAGCTGCTCTCGGAAGACCCCGAGCACTACGACGACGCCGCGATCGAGGGGATGCGCCGCATTCTGGAGGCGCCACCCGGGGCGACGCTGCCGGCCGCGCGCATCGGCGCCATCAAGATGGGGACGACGGTGGCGACCAACGCGCTCTTGGAGCGCAAGGGCGAGCCGACGGTGCTCGCCATCACCCAGGGCTTCGGCGACGCCTTGCGCATCGGCTACCAGCAGCGCCCGGATATCTTCGCCCGGCGGATCGTGCTGCCGAGCCAGCTCTACACCCGCGTCGTCGAGATCGACGAGCGGGTGAATGCGGCAGGCGAGGTGATGCGCCCGCTCGACGAGGCGGCGGCGCGCGCGGCCTTTCAGGCGGCCTTCGATGCCGGTTTTCGCGCCATCGCCATCGTCTTGATGCACGCTTACCGCTTCGCCGAGCACGAGCGGCGGCTCGGTGCCATTGCCCGCGAGATCGGCTTTGCGCAGGTGTCGCTGAGCCACGAAGCCTCGCCCCTGCTGAAGATCGTCGGCCGCGGCGACACCACCGTGGTCGATGCCTATCTCTCGCCGATCCTCAGGCGTTACGTCGACCAGGTGGCGGCGGCGACGGGCGAGGCCAGGTTGATGTTCATGCAGTCGAACGGCGGGCTGGTCGATGCCAGGCGCTTTCACGGCAAGGACGCGATCCTGTCCGGGCCCGCCGGCGGCGTGGTCGGGGCGGTCAAGACGGCGGCGCTCGCGGGGTTCGAGCGGATCATCGGCTTCGACATGGGCGGCACCTCGACCGACGTGACGCACTATGCGGGGCAGTTGGAGCGGCGCTTCGAGACCGAGGTCGCGGGCGTGCGGATGCGGGCACCCATGATGGCGATCCACACGGTGGCCGCCGGCGGTGGCTCGATCGTCGCCTTCGAGGGCGGCAAGTTCCGGGTCGGCCCGGAGAGTGCGGGCGCGCATCCCGGCCCCGCCTGCTACCGCAAGGGCGGACCGTTGACGGTGACGGACTGCAACCTGATCACCGGCAAGCTTTTGCCCGAGGCCTTTCCGGCCGTGTTCGGCCCGGGTGCCGACGCGCCGTTGGACCCCCAAGCCGCCCGGCAGCGCTTGGCCGAGCTCGTCCGCAAGGTCGAAGCCGAGACCGGGACCGTCTACACCCCGGAGGAGCTGGCGCACGGGGCCTTGACCATCGCCAACGACAACATGGCGAACGCGATCAAGGAGATCTCGATCCAGAAGGGCTACGACGTCCAGCGCTACACGCTGGTCTGCTTCGGCGGGGCGGGCGGGCAGCACGCCTGTGCCGTGGCCGATGCGCTCGGCATGCAGCGGGTGATGATCCACCCCTTCGCGTCCGTCCTCTCCGCCTACGGCATCGGCCTCGCCGACGTGCGCACGTTGCGCCAGCGCTCGGTCGAGCGCCCGCTCGACGATGGCTTGATGCGGGAGTTGCGAACGATCGAGCGGGAGCTGATCGAGGAGGCGCTGGCCGAGTTGGGGGCACAGGACGTGCCGAGTGGCCGCCTCGCGACGGAAACTCGGTTGCATCTCCGCTATGCCGGCACCGTCACGGCCCTGGAAGTGGCGATGGGCGATGCCATCGCACTCCGGGTCGCCTTCGAGGCCGAGCACCGGGCGCGCTACGGCTTCGTCGTGGCGGGGCGCGAGCTGGTGATCGAGCAGGTGGCGGTGGAGGCGATCGCCGCCATGGAGGAGATCGACGAGCCGGTGGAGGCGATGGTGCCGCACCTGGTCGATGCCGGGGTGAAGCCGCGGCGCACCCTCTGCCTGTTCACCAGCGCCTCGCCGCACGCCCCGCCCGAGGCGTTCGAGGCGGCCGTCTACGACCGCGCGGATCTGCGCCCGTTCGACACGGTCGACGGGCCGGCCCTGATCGTCGCCGACACGACCACCGTGGTGGTCGAGCCCGAATGGCGGGCGAGCCTCAACGACCGCGACCATTTGATTTTGGAGCGCCGGCAGAAAGCCGCGCGCCAGGTCGCCGTCGGCACCGATGCCGACCCGATCATGCTGGAGGTCTTCAACAACCTCTTCATGACCGTGGCCGAGCAGATGGGCGTGACGCTGCAGAACACGGCCTATTCGGTCAACGTGAAGGAGCGGCTGGATTTCTCCTGTGCCGTGTTCGACCCGGACGGCGGGCTCGTGGCCAACGCGCCGCACATGCCGGTGCATTTGGGCTCGATGAGCGAGAGCGTGCGCGCCGTGTTGCAGGCGCGCGGGCGCAAGTTGAAGCCGGGCGACGCGATCGCGCTCAACAACCCCTACAACGGCGGCACGCATCTGCCGGACGTCACCGTGATCATGCCGGTGTTCGACCAGGCCGGCCGGCTGATCTTCCTCACCGGGGCGCGGGCGCATCAGGCCGACATCGGCGGCATCACGCCCGGCTCGATGCCGTCCGACAGCGTGCACATCGACCAGGAAGGCGTGCTGTTCGACGACTTCACGCTGATGGAGGGGGGCGAGTTGCGCCTGGAGGCGCTGGTCGAGCTGTTGAATTCCGGCCCCTATCCCGCGCGCAACCCCGAGCAGAACGTGGCCGATCTGCAGGCGCAGCTGGCCTCCTGTCACAAAGGGGCCAGCGAGCTCGTGAAGATGGTCGAGCAGTTCGGCCTGGAGGTGGTGCAGGCCTATATGCGCCACGTCCAGGCCAATGCCGCGGAGCAGGTGCGCCGGGTGCTGGACCGGCTGCACGATGGCCGTTTCGTCTACGCCAACGACCTCGGCCAGGAGTGCCACGTCGCCATCACCATCGACAAGGCCAAGCGCCGCGCGAAGGTGGATTTCACCGGCACGTCACCGCAGGCTGAAAACAACTTCAACTGTCCGGCGGCGGTGGCGCGGGCGGCGGTGCTCTACGTCTTCCGCACCCTGGTCGATGCCGACATCCCCTTGAACGAGGGCTGTTTGGCGCCGATCGACCTCGTCATCCCCGAAGGCTCGATGATCAACTGCCGCTATCCGGCGGCGGTCTGCGCCGGCAATGTCGAAACCTCGCAGTGGATCACCAACACGCTGATGGGAGCCTTGGGCGTGATGGCGGCAGCGCAGGGGACGATGAACAACGTCACCTACGGCAACGCCAAGTACCAGAACTACGAGACGCTCTGCGGCGGCGCCGGGGCCGGGCCGGACTACGACGGCACTTCGGCCGTCCACACCCACATGACCAACTCGCGCCTCACCGACCCGGAACTGTTGGAAGTGCGCTTTCCGGTGACGCTCGCCTACCACCGCATCAACCACGGCACGGGCGGCAAGGGCCGGCACAAGGGCGGGGACGGCACCATCAGGAAGCTCGTCTTTCACGAGGCGATGGAGGTCATCACGCTCGCCAACCACCGCGAGGTGGCGCCCTTCGGCCTGGCGGGCGGGTCGCCGGGAGCGGTCGGCCGGCAATGGATCGAGCGCGCCGACGGCACCCTCGATGCGATGGGCGGGCGCGACAAGCGGTGGGTCGAGCCGGGCGACGCGCTCGTCTTGCAGACCCCGGCGGGAGGCGGCTATGGGCGGGCTTCGGACTGAGGCGAACGAGACGGCCGGGGTGGCGGGGCCAAGGTGGTGAACGCGGCGCAGCGGCGGCGGGCCATTCGGGGCGCCGTCGTCATCGGTGCCTTGCTGTTGGCGCTGCACGCGCTCATCGTCGCCGCCGTCGTGGTCCTATCGCGGTGAGGTCGGGCTGCGCATTGCCTTGCCTTGGCGCGGCGCTGCCTCTAAGCCGAAGGCGATCCAATAATCGTCTGGGAGCTGGGCCATGAACGGCGAGCGGTTGCGTCAGGGTGTGCGTCAGGCCAACGTCTACGGTTGGGTCCTGTTCGTCCTGTTGTGCGTGGCACTGGGCTTCATGTTCCTGCTCCTCTAGCCGGAGCGCCGCGCAGGCCGCCCCCGCCACGCGGCCGTGTGGCGGGGGCTCGGTGTCAGCGGTTCTCGTCGTCGTCGTCGGTGCCGGGCGCGATGACGTCGCCGACGTCACCGTCCTCGCCGAGTTCGTCGGCGCTCTCGAAGTCGGCATCCGCCTCCTCGTCGACCTCCAACTTCTCCAGGTCGTCCTCGTCCGCGACGGCCGGCTCGACGGCGGCGACGGCGGCCGCGCGAGGCACGGCACGGCCGCGACGCGAGCGGGTCAGCGCCTCCAGCTCGAAGGTCGCCCCGCAGGCCGGGCAGATAATGGGCGAGCGCTGAAAATCGTAGAACCGGGCTCCGCAGGATTGGCAAATCCGCTTCGTGCCCCACTCGGGCTTGACCAAGGCTGGCGCTCCTCATCCTATCTCGATCCGGCGCGGCGATTGCCACGTTCGACGGTGCCTGTCAAAACCCGTTTGGCACGTCCTTCACGCCGCCCTGCCATCACGGTCGATCCATGCGCCTGACTGCCTATCCCAGTGGCCCGCTTCGGGGCACCGTTGCCGTACCCGGCGACAAGTCGATTTCGCACCGCGCCCTGCTCTTGGGGGCCCTTGCCAGCGGCACGAGCACCATCCGGGGCCTGTTGGAAGGCGAGGACGTGCGCGCGACGTGGCAAGCCCTCGGCAAGCTCGGCGTGCCGATCGAGCGGGCGGGCGATGCGGTGGTGGTGCATGGGGTCGGCGTCGGCGGACTCCGCGCGCCCGACGACGTGCTCGATCTGGGCAATGCCGGCACCGGCGTGCGGTTGTTGATGGGGGTGCTCGCCGGCCATGGCTTCGCCGCGACACTCACGGGCGATGCTTCCCTGCGGCGCCGGCCGATGGGCCGGGTGCTGCGCCCGCTGCAGCAGATGGGCGTCCGGGTGAGCGGTCAGGACGGCGACCGGCTGCCTTTGACCATGACCGGCTCGGACCAGCTCATGCCGATCGCCTATGCGAGCCCCGTCGCCTCGGCGCAGGTGAAGTCGGCCGTGCTGCTCGCCGGTCTGCACGCCATGGGCGTCACCGAGGTGAGCGAGCCGAGCCCGAGCCGCGACCACACCGAGACCATGCTGGCGGCCATGGGTGCGGTGATCCAGCGTGGCTACGACGCGGCCGGCCGGCCGACCGTCGCCATCACCGGCCAGCCGGAGCTCCGGCCGTTCGAGCTCGACGTGCCGGGCGACCCGTCCTCGGCCGCCTTTCCCCTGGCGGCGGCGCTGTTGCAGCCGGGGAGCGAGGTGGTGATCCGCCAGATCGGCATGAACCCGACGCGGACCGGGCTGATCGAGGTCCTGCAGCTGATGGGGGCCGACATCGCGCTCGAGAATGCGGCCAACCTTGCCGGCGAGGCGGTCGCCGACCTGGTCGTGCGCGGCTCCGCCTTGCGCGGGATCGAGGTGCCGCCCGAGATGGCGCCGTCGATGATCGACGAGTACCCGATTCTGGCCGTGGCCGCGGCCTTCGCCGAGGGGACGACGCTGATGCAGGGCATCGGCGAGCTGCGGGTGAAGGAAAGCGACCGTTTGCAGGCGATGGCCGACGGGCTGACGGCGGCGGGCGTGCGCGCGGCTGCGGGGCCGGACTGGCTCAGGGTCGAGGGCGGCCGTGGGGTGCGCCCGCAGGGCGGCAACGTCGTCGATGCCCAGCACGACCACCGCATCGCCATGAGCTTCGCCGTGCTGGGGCTCAACGCGGCAGCACCGATCACCGTCGACGGGGCCGAGACCATCGCCACGAGCTTTCCGGGCTTCGTCGAGTTGATGCAGCTGTTGGGCGCCCGCGTGGAGGCCGGTTGAGTGGGGCGGTGCCCCGCGCCAAGCTCGGCTTGGTGCTGAGTGGCGGTGCGGCGCGGGGCTGGGCGCATATCGGCATTCTGCAGGCGCTGACGGCGGCGGGCTTGCGCTTCGACGTCGTGACCGGGGCGTCGATCGGGGCGGTGGCCGGCGCCTTTTATCTGGCCGGCAAGCTCGACGGGTTGGAACGGGATGCCTTGGAGGCCAAGGGACTGCGCCTTGCCGGTTACGCGGACCTGCAGATCCGGGGTGCTGGGCTGCTCGGCGGGCAGCGCATCCTCAAGCGCTTTCGCCAGCATTTCGGGACCATGCGGGTCGAGGACTTGCCGGTGCCCTTCGCCAGCATCGGGCTCGACCTCGTCACCGGCAAGGAGCGCTTGTTGACCCGAGGCCCGATCGCCGAGGTGTTGCGCACCTCGATTTCGCTGCCCGGCATCTTCGAGCCGATCGTCACCGAGGATGCGGTCCTGATCGACGGTGGTCTGATCCAACCCGTGCCGGTCAACGCCTGTCGCGCCCTCGGCGCCGAGCGGATCATCGCGGTCGATCTGTTGGGTGACTATGCGGGGGTGGCCCAGGCCCGCCAGCTGCGCCCGGGTGCGCCCATCAAGAGCAACCCGTTCCAGGTGCTCACCACCGCCTTTGCCGTGGTGATGCGCGAACTGGGCCAGGTGCGCCAAGCCGGGGCACCGGCCGACCTCACCCTGGTGCCGCCGATCGGCCACATCCAGACCCACGAATTCCATCGCGCCGAGGAGCTGATCGCGCTCGGCCGTGCGGCTGCCGAGAGGGCCCTGGACGGCATCCAGGCCGTCGCCGACGCTGCTTCCCTGCAGCGTCGCTGCACCACGTCAAAGGCGTGAACGGGCAGCGAGGCGCCCCTGACCTGGGGCTTGGGGTCCTCGGGCGACCCGCAAGTGTGGGCGCCCGAGGGGAAGGCGTTGGCGCGTTTTCCGCGAAGCTCGACCATCCCGCGCACCCGCGCCCGGCCGGTTGGCTTGGCAGCGCTGCGGTCAGGCGCGGTGGCGCAGGTAGGCGAGGCCGCCCAGGGCGGTAAACAGCAACCAGCCTGCCGCCGGCAGCGGGACGACGGTAAGGTCGCCTGCACCTGGTGCGGGGTTGTCGAGCGCCACACCGCTCCTCGCGGAACCGCCGCCGACACCCGAGAAGGCTGCCACCCGGCTGGCTTTGTCGTTCCGGGCCGTTCGTCCGCCGCCGTCGATCGCGCAATCCACCATCGCGACATAGGCCTCGAACTGCGCCCGACCCGTTCGGCAAGCCGTGGAGATTTTCGAACTCGCCATCAGCCACTCGAAGTCGTTCCGGATCGCCCGATCCCATGCCAAGCCGAGCGGATTTCGGGCGGCGAACCCATTCATCTCGTTGGGTTCGATCAGGCGGGCTTCACTCTGTGGCGCGGCCGCAGCGACGAGAAACGTCGCAAAGACCGCACCAACAACAAGGCGGGTTATATGGCGCATCGGACCCTCTACAATTCTCATTTGACTTGACCGGACAGATAGCCGGCTGGGTCGGGTCGTTTCTGCGCAATCGCGTGAATCGAACAGCCTGATACGCCACGGACGGCCCGTGGCGCACTCGAATATGCCGTCGGTTTGCGGGGTGCCGTCACCGCTCAGCGTTTGCGGCGATGGTCCCAGGGCAGGGGCTTACGGTCGCGCGGTGCCAGCAGTTGCAAAACGACGATGCCGACGACGAAGCCGCCCGCATGCGCCCACCAGGCGATGCTGCCGCCCATCGCCGGCTGCAGCAGTTCGGCCGAGCCCTGCATGATCTGCAGCCCGAACCACAAGGCGGCGAACAGCATCGCCGGCACCTCGATGAAGAGCGGAAAGATGACGATCGGGATCAACAACAGGATCTCGGCGCGGGGATAGGACCAGGCATAGGCGGCGATCACGCCTGCCACGGCACCCGAGGCGCCGATCACCGGTACCGGCGAGCCGGGATTGAACCAGACGTGGACGACGCCGGCGCCGATGCCGCACGCCAGGTAGAACAGTACGAAGCGCAAGGTGCCGAGCCGGCTCTCCAACGCACAGCCGAACAGCCAGAGCGTCCACAGGTTGAAGATCAGGTGGAGCCAGCCGCCGTGCAGCACCGTGTAGGTGACGAAGGTGGCGTAATGGCCGAGCCCCAAAGGCGGGATGCGCACCCCTTCGGGCGGGCTGAACAGGATGGGCAACAGCCCCCATTCGACCACGAACCGGCGCGCGTCCAGGCCCTGCAGCCCCTGCATGTGCAGGAACACGAGGGCGTTCAGGACGATGAGCGTGATCACCGCATAGGGCGTCGAGCGGCAAAAGACGCTGTCGCGGATCGGGATCATGGGCGGGGACGACGCTGGTGCATGGGTTGGATGTAGGGTGCCATGGCCCGCTTGTCGCGCGATCGCCTTGCCAGGACGTACATCCAGGGGCTACCTCGCCCCAACTCGGGAGGATGTCGGCATGAGCAGGGAACTGATTGCGCTCAGCGCGCGCGAAGCGGTGCGGCGGTTGAAGTCGGGCGAGATCACGGCGGTGGAACTGGTCGAGGCCGCGTTGGCACGGCTCGACGAGGTCGAACCGCAGGTCAACGCCGTGCCGACCATCTGCGCCGAGCGGGCGCTTGCCCAGGCGCGGATCGCCGAGCCCGACACGCTGCTTGCGGGCCTGCCCGTGGTGATCAAGGACCTGCACGAGGTGGGCGGCGTGCGCACCACCTACGGCTCGCCGATCTTCCAAGACCTCGTGCCGGCCCAATCCGACCGCTCGGTGGCCCGGATCGAGCGCAATGGTGGGGTGATCCTCGGCAAGTCCAACACCCCCGAATTCGGCGCCGGGGCCAACACGTTCAACGAGGTGTTCGGCGCTACCCGCAACCCCTGGAACACGAGCAAGTCGTGCGCCGGCTCGTCCGGCGGCTCCGCCGTGGCCCTGGCCACCGGCACGGCCTGGCTGGCCGACGGCTCCGACCTCGGCGGCAGCCTGCGCAATCCGGCGGCCTTCACCGGCATCGTCGGCCTTCGGCCCTCGCCCGGCCGGGTGCCGACCGACAAGGAGGGCAACCGTTTTCAAACGCTTTCCGTGCGCGGGCCGATGGCCAGGGACGTGCGCGACTGTGCCCTGATGCTGGACGCGATGTGTGGCTTCGAGCCGCGCGACCCGTTGAGCTTCGATGCGCCCGTGACACCCTTTGCAACCGCCGTCGAGACGCCGCCGAAGCTGACCCGCGTCGCCTGGACCAAGGATTTGGGCGGCATCACCCCGGTCGACCCGGAAGTGGCCCTGATCTGCGAGCGCGCCGCCCGCGCCTTCGAGGACCTCGGTGTCGAGGTCATCGAGGCGAGCCCGGATTTCGCCGCCGCGGTCGACACCTTCACCGTGCTCCGCGCCGAACTCTTCGCCGCCAACATGGCGCCGCTGTTGGAACAACACCGCGACCTGTTGAAGCCCGAGGTGGTCTGGAACATCGAAAAGGGCCTCGGCCTCGATGCCGGCGCCATCGGTGCCGCCGAGCGGGCGCGCGGCAAGATGCACGCCTCGCTCTTGGACCTGTTCGACGAGGTCGACCTCCTGCTCTGCCCGGCGGCGATCTGCCCGGCCTTCGCCGTCGAGCAGCGCTATTTGGAGGAGCTGAACGGCCACCGCTTTGCCACCTACATCGACTGGGTGGCGATTGCCTCGGCCATCAGTATGACCGGTGCCCCGGCGCTGTCGCTGCCGGCGGGTTTGACCGAGGCGGGCCTCCCGGTCGGTCTCCAGATCGTCGGCCGGCCGCGCGGCGAGGCAGCGCTCTTGGCCGCCGCCGCCATGTTGGAGGACCGGATCGGCCGCCTGATCGACGGCCCGCTCGACCCGCGCCCGCCACGACCGTCCAGGTGAGAGGCCGTCTGCGGAGGACGGACGAGGTGGAAGCCTGGGTCCGGCGACGAGACACTCTCAGCCCTGCCAAGCGTCCGCCAAGCGAGGATCGTCACCGACGAGAGGAGCGAGGTCACGCCTGCCGGGCCATGCCCATCCGGCATCGGCCTAATTCTCAATATCGCGGGGCGGGCTTCGCCCTAGAGTAGCGCCGAGGGAAGCTAAACTCGGGAGATAGCAGATGGCAGGACGGGTGGCCCTGGTCACGGGTGGCACGCGAGGCATTGGCGAGGCGATTTCGATCGGGCTCAAGGAAGCCGGCTACAAGGTTGCGGCCAATTACGGCGGCAACGACGCCAAGGCCAACGCCTTCAAGGACGCGACCGGCATCCCGGTCTACAGGTTCGACGTTTCCGATTTCGATGCCGTGAAGGCGGGCGTGGGCCAGGTCGAGGCGGATTTGGGGCCGATCGACGTGCTGGTGAACAACGCCGGCATCACCCGCGATGCGCCGTTCCACCGCATGACCGCCGAGCAGTGGTCGGAGGTGATGCAGACCAACGTCAACAGCCTGTTCAACCTGACCCGTCAGGTGATCGACGGCATGCGCAGCCGCAGCTTCGGCCGCATCATCTCGATCAGTTCGGTCAACGGCCAGAAGGGCCAGTTCGGCCAGACCAACTATTCCGCGGCCAAGGCGGCGGTGATCGGCTTCACCCGGGCGCTGGCCCTGGAGACGGCGTCGAAGGGCATCACGGTCAACTGCGTGGCCCCTGGTTACATCGCCACCGAGATGGTGATGGCGGTGCCGAAGGACGTGCTCGACAAGAAGATCATCCCCCTGATTCCGGTCGGACGCCTGGGTCAGGCCGAAGAGATCGCGCGCTGCGTGGCGTTCCTCGCGGCTGACGACGCGGGCTTCATCACCGGCGCCACGTTGGACGCCAATGGCGGCCAGTGGTTCACCTGAAAGTCCGACGACCTTGGTCGTCGGTCGGGGGTGCAGGGGGCCAAAAGCCCCCTGTTTCTTTGCTGTGCCCCTACATCACTCTGTGCCCCTACACCACCGCCCGCAAGCCGTGGCGGCGGGCTTGCGCGCGGGCTTCGTGACTGAGGGTGAGCGCGTTGCGCAAGCTCATGCCGTAGGGTAGGGCCCAGCCGACGCGTGCGCTGAGACCTTCGACGCCGTCGCGGACGTGGGCGCGGGCGACGATGTCCTGGAGGCGCAGGGCCAGGCGTGGCAGGTCCTCCGGCTGGATGTGGTCGACCCAAAGTCCGAAGGCGGCACCGCCGATGCGCGCCAGCAGGTCTTCCGCGCGGACGCGCGAGCGCAGCCGTCCGGCGACGGCGCGGAGGGCGGCGTCGCCGCCGACGAAGCCGCGTTCCAGGTTCAACCGATCGAGGCCATCGAGTTCGATCGCGACGAGGGCGCTTTTGGGGGTGTCGTCGACGGCGAGGCGGTCGGTGACGTAGGCGTGAAACGCGCTGTAGCCGAGCTCGCCCGAGACGCTGTCGACCGCGCCATCGAAGCCCTGATGGCAGCGCAGAGCGGTGCGCAGTTCCGCATCGGCGATGGCGCGGGCGAGGCGCTGGTGGATCAGGTCCTGGGGATCGGTCACGGCGATCACGTCGTCGGCGCCCATGGCGATGGCATCGCTGGCCGCGTAGTCGGCGTCGGCGGGGCGCAGCACGACCAAGGAGGGCCAAGCCGGCGTCATCGTCTCGGCCAGCTGTGCAAAAAGGCTCTGCAGCGCGCCCTCGCGGCGCAAACCGGTGACGACCACGGCGTGGTAGGCTGCCGTCTGCCAGTGGCGCAAAGCGTGCTCGGGCGTTTCGGCATAGGCGGCGATGCTCCAGCCGGTCAGGGCATCGACGGCCTTGAGCTGGTCACCGCCGGCATTGCCGACGAAGAGGACGGCGGGGCGATCCGGTTGGCGGCGATCGCTGGCGCGGCGGCCGAGCCGCGGCGGCGGCGCGAACAGGTCGGCGACGCGGCGGCGACGTGCCACTTCCGCTCGCAGGATGGCGGTATCGGCGAGGCGGCGCAAACGGGCCGAGATCATCGCCGGTTCCTCGCCGAGGACGATGACGTCGTCAGCCCCGACGCTGGAGGCGAGCGTCGCGGTGCCGCTTTCGAGCCGCGCGGTGACGATGGCCGCGGCGAAGCGTTCGCTGCGCGCCGGTACGGGGGCGTCGGCCCACTGCGTGCTGCGCTCGGCGATCAGCGCAATCGGCGCGGCCCCCTGGTCGCCGCTGTTGGTGCGCAGCCATTCGGCGAGGATGGCCGGTACGGGCTCTTGGTGTGGGCCGGGATACCAGAGGAAGCGGGCACGGCGCGGAACCATGGTGAGGCCCCCTTCGGCCAGAGAAGCGATCAGCGTTGCGCGTTTCGTCCGGGCAACCTACGAGCAACATAGTTAATTTTTAGTCAACTTGGAGGTTGGTCCTCCCGCAACGCGACCGTGAAACGTCGGTTCTGTTTGCCCTTGTTCTCGATCTTGACGACGGCGACGGGGCCGATCTCTGCGGTGCGCGCGACGTGGGTGCCGCCGCACGCCTGCAGGTCGACCCCTTCGATCTCGACCAGGCGCACGCGCCCGCCGGTGCGCGGCGGGCGGACCGACATGGTGCGCACGAGTTCGGGCTGGCGGTCCAGTTCGGCCGCATCGACCCAGCGATGGCGGATGGGCAGATCGGCCGCGATCCAGGCGTTGAGCTTGGCCGTTACCGCCTCCTTGGTCGGCACATCGCCGGGGATGGCGAAATCCAAGCGGCCGCGATCCTCGCCGATCTGGCCGCCGGTCACCGCCTCGTCCACCGCGCGGCAGAGCAGGTGGAGGCACGAATGCACGCGCATCAGCCGGTAGCGCCGCGGCCAGTCCAACACGGCCTCGACGGCCTCGCCCACGGCGAACGGTACGGCACCCTGGGTCATGTGGAGCAAGGCGCCATCCTCGGCGTACCGCGTATCGTCGATGGCGATGCCACGCCCGTCGGTCGCCCGTAGCGTTCCCCGGTCGCCCGGCTGGCCGCCGGCCATGGGGTAGAACACCGTCTGGTCGAGCACGATGCCGTCGGGACGCACCGCCACCACCCGCGCTCGTGTCGCTTGGCGGAACGCTTCGTCGCGGAACAGCTCGATGGTGCCGTCAGCCATGCGGCGGGTCCTCCAGGCTCGGGGCGATGGTGGCGAGGTCGTGACCGCTGCGGGCGGCCTTGGTCTTGAGATAACGCCGGTTGTGCCGGTTGGCGTCGAAGGCGATCGGCAACCGCTCGACCACCTCGATACCGAGGCTCGTCAGCGCCTGGAGCTTGGCCGGATTGTTCGACAAGAACCGCACCCGCCGCACGCCCAAAAGGTCCAGCATCCTCGCGGCGACCCGATAGTCGCGTTCGTCGTCGTCGAAGCCGAGGCGGTGGTTGGCGTCGATGGTGTCGCTGCCCGCATCCTGCAACCGATAGGCGCGCAGCTTGTTGACGAGGCCGATGCCGCGCCCCTCCTGGGCGAGGTACAGCAGAATTCCGGCACCTTCCGCCTGCATCCGCGCCAAGGCCCCGCGCAATTGCTCGCCGCAGTCGCAGCGCAACGAGCCCAGCACGTCGCCGGTGAAACAGGCGGAGTGCAGCCGGCAAAGCGGGGCTGCCGCCGCTTCGACATCGCCGACGAGAAAGGCGAGATGCATCGTGGCCCGATCGGGCTGGCGAAAGGTGAGGACGCGGGTGTCGGGGGCGTCGGCCAAGGGCAGCGGCACGGCGATGGCCGGCTCGAAATGGCCCTCCAGCCGTTCCCGGTGGGCCCGCACCGTGGCGGCATCGACCGTGACGGCGCCCAAGGTCTCGGCCTCATGCGGCGAACTGGGCCAGAGGGCGGCCATCGGCAGGAGTTCGCCGATGCGGCAAAGCGAAAGTGCGGCGTCGACGAGCGTCGTCGGCAGTGTGGCCTCGCTCGCCAGCACGCCTTGCAGGTCGATGGGCGCGGCTGCGAGCTCCCCCAGCCGGTGCCAAGCGGCTTCGTCCAGGTGATAGATCCCCGTTGCGCCCGCAGACGGGGGCAAGCCCAGGCTGAACGCCCGTCTGGCCGTCGTGACGAGCCAGGGCGAAGCACCGCCAGCGCCCGCGGTCATGGCCCGGCGTTCGGCGTCACCGGCATATTCGGCGGCGAGCACGAGGGCCGTGTTGGAGCCGGCCGCGAGACCGACCGGCCAGCCCCGCGCAAGGTCCTGCGCGGCGCGAAGAACGGCGCGCTGGGCGGCATCGCCAAAGGGGGCAGTGGTGCGCATCGTTTCGTCCCGAAGAGCACGCGGCGTAGCGCCGGTGCTGGGTACGGTCAAGACAGCCTCGGCAGATCGGTTGGCGAGGGGTGGGTTTCAACGGGCGATGGCTCATGCTACCCGAGCAGCATCGAGGGAGATCATGCATGACCCTACCGCCGCCGCCGCTGCCGGCGTTCGCGGATCAACCGCCCTGCGGCGCCGGTGATGGCAGTCGCCACACCCGAACGGGCACGTTTCGATGACCCCCGCTCGAGGTAAAGGGGCGGCGGCCCAACCGGCGCACGGCGGCCGGCTCGTGGTCGTCTCGAACCGCGTCACCGTTATCCGCGGCAAGCAGGCGACCCAGGCGGGTGGCCTTGCCGTCGGTCTGCTCGCCGCCCTCAAGGAGGCGGGCGGGCTCTGGTTCGGCTGGAGTGGCGAGACCACGACCGACGCACCAGGGCCGGTGCGCACGCAGACCGCGGGCGGCATCGGTTACGCGCTGACCGACCTCTCGGTCGACGACCTCGAGGACTACTACAACAACTTCGCCAACCGGACGCTGTGGCCGCTGTTCCACTACCGGATCGACCTCGCGACCTACGAGCCGCACTGGTACGCCGCCTATCGCCGGGTCAACCGCTTCTTTGCCGAGCGGCTGAAGGCGCTGCTGCGGCCCGACGACCTGGTTTGGATCCACGACTACCACCTGATCCCGTTGGCCGCCGAACTGCGCCGGCTCGGGGTGCAGAACCGGCTCGCCTTTTTCCTCCATATCCCGTTTCCCGCCCCCGAACTCTACGTCACCATGCCCTGGCAGCGCGAACTCGCGCTCGATCTCTGCCAGTACGACGTGGTCGGTTTTCAAACCCCGACCGATCTGCGCCAGTTCAAGAACTACGTCGAACTGGAATTGGGCCGGCGGTTCGATGCGGATGGTTGGACGCACGTCGAGGGCCGCCACGTCTTGGCCGCCGCCGTGCCGATCGGCATCGAGGCCGAGGAATTCGCGCAGATGCCCTATCTGCCCGAAGCGCAGCGCCAGCGGCAGCGGCTCAAGGAGGCCATTCGGGGCCGCAGGCTGATCATCGGCGTCGATCGGCTGGATTACACCAAGGGCATCGCCGAGCGGCTCAAATCGTTCCTGCTGCTGTTGGAAACCCTGGGCCACGACGACAAGAGCACGTCGTTCATGCAGATTTCGGCGCCGTCCCGTTCCGACGTGCCGGAATACGTCAATTTGCGGGTCGAGGTCGAAACCCTCGCCGGCCACATCAACGGCCGCTTCAGCGACAGCGACTACGTGCCGCTGCGCTACATCAACCGCAGCTTTTCGCGTACCGCCCTCGCCGGGTTCTTCCACCTCTCGGCGATCGGTCTGGTGACGCCACTGCGCGATGGAATGAACCTGGTCGCGAAGGAATACGTCGCCGCCCAGAACCCGGACGACCCGGGCGTCCTGGTACTCTCCCGCTTTGCCGGGGCGGCGGGGGAATTGGACGGTGCGTTGATCGTGAACCCCTACGACCTGCACCAGGTCGCCCGGGCGATGCAGGCCGGCCTCGGCATGCCGCTCGACGAGCGCAAGGACCGCTGGGAGCGGATGATGGCCAAGGTCCGCCACTTCGACATCCGCGGCTGGTGGACCAAATCGATGCGCCTGTTGCGCGAGGCGACGCCGCCGCAGCGCGAAAGCTGAACCTCGCACAACGGCGAAGGTTGCAGGGCAACATGACCGACCATATATGCGCCTTTAGCCGAGCGCGTCGCTGCCCTTGCCCGGTTTTCCGCAGTTCCTCGCAGCTGTTGCCGGGGTTGCGCTCGAATGGTCAGACCACATCTCTGCGCGAAGCAGAAACGAGAGGAATTGCATGAGCAAGATCATCGGTATCGACCTCGGCACGACCAACAGTTGTGTCGCGATCATGGACGGCAAAAACGCCCGCGTGATCGAGAACGAGGAAGGTATGCGCACCACGCCGTCGATGGTCGCCTTCACCGAAGACGGTGAGACGCTCGTCGGCATGCCTGCCAAACGCCAGGCGGTGACCAACCCCGAGAACACCTTTTTCGCCGTCAAGCGCCTGATCGGCCGCCGCGCCGACGACCCGATCGTCGCCAAGGACAAGGGCATGGTGCCCTACCAGATCGTCAAGGGTGACAACGGCGACGCTTGGCTGCAGAGCCGCGGCAAGAAAATGGCGCCGAGCCAGATTTCCGCCGACGTCTTGAAGAAGATGAAGGAGACGGCCGAGCGCCATTTGGGCACCACGGTCGAGAAGGCGGTCATCACCGTGCCGGCCTATTTCAACGACAGCCAGCGCCAGGCGACCAAGGACGCCGGCCGCATCGCCGGGTTGGAGGTGCTGCGCATCATCAACGAGCCGACGGCCGCCGCACTCGCCTACGGGCTCGACAAGACCACCGGTCATCAGACCATCGCCGTCTACGACCTCGGTGGTGGCACCTTCGACGTCTCCATCCTGGAAATCGGTGACGGCGTGTTCGAGGTGAAGTCGACCAACGGCGACACGTTCCTCGGCGGCGAGGACTTCGACAAGCGCCTGATCGACTACATGGCCGACGAGTTCAAGAAGGAGAACGGGATCGATCTCCGCTCGGACAAGCTGGCCCTGCAGCGGCTCAAGGAGGCCGCCGAGAAGGCCAAGATCGAGCTGTCCTCGACCACCCAGACCGAGGTCAACCTGCCCTTCATCACCGCCGATCAGAGTGGTCCGAAGCATCTGACCATGAAGATCAGCCGCGCCAAGCTCGAGATGCTGGTCGACGACCTGATCCAGCGGACCATCGAGCCGTGCAGGAAGGCGTTGAAGGACGCGGGTCTGTCGGCCGGCGACATCAACGAGGTGGTGCTGGTCGGCGGCATGACGCGCATGCCGAAGGTCGTCGAGACGGTGAAGCGCTTCTTCGGCAAGGATCCGCACCAGGGCGTCAACCCGGACGAGGTCGTGGCCGTGGGGGCGGCCATCCAGGCGGGCGTGCTCGCGGGCGACGTCAAGGACGTGCTGCTCTTGGACGTGACGCCCCTGTCGCTCGGCATCGAGACGCTGGGTGGTGTGTTCACCCGCATCATCGACCGCAACACGACGATCCCGACCAAGAAGAGCCAGGTGTTCTCGACCGCCGAGGACAACCAGAACGCGGTGACCATCCGCGTGTTCCAAGGCGAGCGTGAATTGGCGGCGCAGAACAAGGCGTTGGGGCAGTTCGACCTGGTCGGCATCCCGCCGGCACCGCGCGGCGTGCCGCAAGTCGAGGTCACCTTCGACATCGACGCCAACGGCATCGTCAACGTCTCGGCCAAGGACAAGGCCACCGGCAAGGAGCAGCAAATCCGCATCCAGGCCTCGGGCGGGCTGAGCGAAGCCGAGATCGAGCGGATGGTGAAGGATGCCGAGGAGCACGCCGAGGAGGACAAGAAGCGGCGTGAGCTGATCGACGCCAAGAACCACGCCGATAGCCTCGTCTACTCGACGGAGAAGTCGCTCAACGAGTACGGCGACAAGGTCGATGCGTCCGACAAGGCCGCGATCGAGGCCACCCTCGCCGAACTCAAGGAGGCCATGGAGGGCGAGGACGCCGAGCTGATCAAGGCCAAGACCCAGGACTTGGCAGCGGTGTCGATGAAGCTCGGCGAGGCGATGTACAAGGCGCAGAACGAAGGCGGCGGCGACGACGCCTCCGGTGGTAGCGCCACGGGCAACAAGGACGACGTGGTCGACGCCGACTTCGAGGAAGTCGACGACGACAAGAACAAGAAGAAGTCGGCCTGACCCATTTACCCACGACCAAGGACCGGGGCTCGCCCCGGTCCTTCTCCGTCGAGCGAACGCCGCGAGCGCGGTGCTGAAGGACCCCTGGAGCCATGGCCAAGCGCGACTACTACGAGACCCTGGGTGTGAAACGCGGGGCCACCGCGCAGGACCTGAAAAGCGCCTATCGCAAGCTCGCCATGCAATACCACCCGGACCGCAATCCCGGTGACACTTCGGCCGAGGCCAAGTTCAAGGAGATCAACGAAGCCTACGAGGTCTTGAAGGACGAGCAAAAGCGCGCGGCGTACGACCAGTTCGGCCACGCCGCCTTCGAGCAGGGCGGTGGCGGGCCGAGGGGCGGCGGCTTCGACTTCAACAGCTTCGCCGACGTGTTCGACGACCTCTTTGGAGACCTTGCCGGCGGCCGGCGGCGCGGCAACGGCCACCGCGGCGCCGATCTCCGCTACAACCTCCAGATCAGCCTGGAAGACGCCTTCCATGGCAAGAAGGCCCAGCTCAAGGTCCCAACCTCGGTCGCCTGCGACGCCTGCACCGGCTCCGGCAGCGAGGGCGGTGCCCCACCCGGCGCCTGTCCCACCTGCCGTGGCAGTGGCCGCATCCGCGCCCAGCAGGGCTTCTTCACCCTCGAGCGCACCTGCCCCACCTGCCAGGGCTCGGGCGTGGTCATCAAGGACCCCTGCAAGCTGTGTTCGGGTACCGGCCGCCAGCACAAGGAAAAGTCGCTCGCCGTCAACATTCCGAAGGGCGTCGAGGACGGCACCCGCATCCGCCTCGCCGGCGAGGGCGAGGCGGGGCTGCGCGGCTCGCCGCCGGGCGATCTCTACATCTTCATCAGCGTCGCGCCGCACCGCATCTTCCAGCGCCAGGCCAACGACCTCTACTGCGAGGTGCCGATCGCCTTCACCACCGCAGCACTCGGCGGCGAGATCGAGGTGCCGACGATCGAGGGCAAGCGCATCAAGGTCCAAGTCCCCGCCGGCACCCAAACCGGCCGCCAATTCCGCCTGCGCGACAAGGGCATGGTCGAACTCCAAGGCACGCGCCGCGGCGACATGTACGTCGAGGTCACCATCGAAACCCCGGTCAACCTCACCAAACGCCAGGAAGAACTGCTGCGCGAATTCGACGGCGCCGGCAAAGGCGGCGACGCCCACCACCCCGGCCGCAGCGGCTTCTTCGCCAAGGTCAAGGAAATGTGGGACGATCTGCGGGACTGAGCCGTGCGAAGGGGAGG
>RECO01000256.1 GCA_007694015.1 Geminicoccaceae bacterium | reverse complement strand
TCGTGCAGCTTTGGCGCGGTCGGACGTGAATCGTCCGACTGCGCCGCTGCACTAGCGCTGGCGACGTTTTCTCGCGTCATGCAATGGGTGCCCTGTACGGTCTAGTCGTCGTTCTGCACCCGGCGCCGGCCGCCCCCGCCTGGACGATGCCAGGGGCGGCCGGGCGCGCCCGGAGGGACCTGTACACGACATGCGGATCTCAGCCCCATCGGGTTCCAGCACTTGCGCCGGGGCTCGGCAACGCAGGCTTGGCGCATTCCGAGGCGCGGCGGGTCGAGGTCGCGCTTCGAGCGCGCTTTAGGTAGCGTCCACACAGGTGGTGTAATTTCGGGGGGTGGCCGCTGGTGGGGCATGCCCCACCAGCGGCGGGGCGGTCGGGGGTGGAAGGGGCTTGCGGTCAGGCTTCGCGCAAGCCCCGGAACCACCAGCCCATGAGGGGGTCGACGAGGTAGGAGCCGAGGGTGCGTTCGCCGGTGTTGATGCGGACTTCGACCGGCGCACCGGAGACGATGCCGCCGTGGGTGGTGGCGAAGGCGAGGGCGTCGTCGCTGAGCTGCAGCCAGGCGCGGTAGTAGGAGCCGCGCTCGCTGTCGGTGCGGCCGGCATCGACCTGCTGGACGGTGGCGAACATGCGCGTGGCGTAGCGGCCGGGCAGGCCCGAGAAGGTGATGTCGGCCTGTTGGCCGATCCTGACCTTGTCGACGTCCATCGGCGAGAGCCGGGCCTGGATGACGATGGTTTCGTCCTCGGGCACCAGGGTGACCGCCTCGACATTGGGCGAGAGCACGGCACCCGGCCCGGTGAAGCGCAGGTCGATCACCCGGCCGAGGGTCGGGGCGCGCAGCACCAGCCGCTCGCGCCTGGCTTCGAGGGCGGCCAGTGACGTGAGATATTCGGCGAGTTCGGCGGCGTTGTCGGAGCGCTCGCGCTCGTAGCGGCGAAAGGCTTCGGCGCGCTCGTTGGTGTATTGCAGCCGCGCGTCGTTGACCTCGAGTTCGGCCCGTTGCCGCTGCAGCCTCACCTCCGCCACCGCCGTCTCGATGTCGTAGCGTTGGCGGCGCATCTCCAACACGCGCAGCCGTGGTGCCGCACCCCGCCGCTCCAGCTCCTCCAACAGCGCGACCTGGCTTTGGACTTCGCCGAACTCGCTCGCCCTGGCACGCTCGACCTCGCGCAGCCCGCGGATTTCGGCCTCCTTGAGGCCGATCCGCTCCTGCAGGAGTTGCAGGCGCTGGGTCAGCGTTTCGCGCTCGCGGGCGAGCAGGCTGCGGTGGCGGGCCAAGAGGTCGTCGGGCACGGCGAAGGCCGGCTGCAGCACGTCCTCTTCGGCGATCAAAGCGTCGAAGCGGGCGATGGTGATCCGCGCTTCGGCCGTGCGCTGTTCCAACACGGTCAATTGGCGCTCGAGTTCCGGGTCCTCCAAGGCGAGCAACGGGTCGCCGGCCTCGACCCGGTCGCCATCGCGGACGAACACGGCGGCCACGCGGCCGCCTTCGGAATGCCCGAGCGGCAGGCGGTTGGACAGGTGCACGAGTTCGCCGTCCGCCACCGCCCCGGTCGCCATCGGGAAGGCGAACGAAAAGGCGAGGAGACCGCCGAAGAACACACCGCCGGCGAGGGCGGCGACCAGGAGCGGGGAGCGAACGAAGGACCAGAAACCGATCATGCGGTGGCGACCAAGCGGGTGGGTTGCTGCAGGCGCTGGATGATCTCTCGGGCGGGGCCGTCAGCGGTAATCTGTCCGCCCTGCAGGATCAAGATGCGGTCGGCGAGCGAGGCCAAGCGCAGGTCGTGGACCGCCATCACCGTCAGCTGGCCTTTGGCCTTGCGCGCCTTCAACAGCGCTTCGAGCTGCTTGGTGCCGGCGCCGTCGAGATGGGCGTAGGGTTCATCGAGCACGAGGACCGGCGGCTCGCCGTAGAGCGCGCGGGCGAGGGCCACCTGCTGGCGCTGGCCGCCGGAGAGCGGCTGGCCGTCGGCCTCCAGCACCGTCTCGAAGCCCTGCGCCAGCGCCTTGATCATCGACGTCGCTCCAGCGGCTTCGGCCGCGGCGAATACCGCCTCGCGGTCGGGCTGGAGGGCCAGGCGAGCGATGTTGTCCGCGATCGTGCCCGGAAACAGGGCGAGGTGCTGGGGCAGGTAGCCGACCAACTCGCCCAGCTGCTCGCTGGGGTAGAGTTCCAAGGAGGCGCCGCCCAAGGTGACCTCGCCCACACTCGGCCGGCGCACCCCGGCCAAGAGGTCGAGGAAGGTGGTCTTGCCCGCGCCTGAGGGGCCGATGATGGCGACCAGTTCGCCGCCGCCGAACAAGGCCGAGGCGTCGCGCAGGATCAACTGGTTGGGACCGAGCACGACCGACGTCTTGCGGCTGGCAAGCGCGGTCGCCGGGATCGGCAGACGGTCGCGGACGATCTCGTCGTGCGCCTGATCGAGCAGGGCATAAATGCGCTTCCAGGCGCGCCGACCCGCCACCAGCACGTGCATGCCGGCGATCGCCTGGTCGGCCGGCGCCAAGCAGCGGCCCAGCAGGATCGAGGCCGCGATCATGGCCCCCGGCCCGAGTTCACCCAACAGCACCAGATAGGCGCCGAGGCCCAGCACGCCCGACTGCAACCCGTAACGGAGAAAGCGCGCGGTGCCGGTAAGGTGCGAGCTTTCGTCCATCGCCTTCACCACCGGGCCCACCGCTTCCTTGCGGTCGTGGTCGAGCCGGGCAAGCAGCCCGGTTTCCAGCCCCATGGCCCGCAGCATCCGCCGGCCGTTGAGGAAGCCCTCGGCGCGCCGCGCGATCGGCTGCGTCACCTGCGCACTCGCCGCCTGGCCGCGCATCGTCCGCCAGGCGTTGAAGGCGGTGACGGCCGCCAGGATCAGCATCGAGGCGACGCCGTAGAGGCCGAGCCAGGGGTGCAGGATGGCCATGGTCGCCAGGAAGATCAGCGCGAAGGGCAGGTCCATGCAGCCGAATAAAGCCGGCGTCTGGAAGCCATCGCGCACCCTGGCCAGATCTTCGTGCGGCTTGACCGCCACCGGCTGCCGGACGGCGGCCTTGAGCGCCGGCTCGAACAGATAGCTCTCCAGCCAGATGCCAAAGCGCCGCCCCGCCTGCAGCCGCACCGCCTCCAACACCCCATAGGTGACGAAGGCGAGCGCCATCAGCACGGTCAACAAGAGCAGCGTCTCCGCACTGCCCGAGACCAGCACCCGATCGTAGATCTGCAGCATGTAGAGTGGCCCGGCCAGCATCAAGAGGGCCACGAGGAAGCTCACCAAGCTCAAAAACAGGAGCAACAGCCGGGTGCGACCGAGGGCCGTACGCAGTTGTTGGCGGGGGCTCAGGGTGTCGGTGCTCATGGGGAATACCGCTGCATCAAGCCGCTTCGGCCGTCAATGGGCGGCATCATCGCCGGCAGTGCCGCAGCGGAGATGCCGTACTCGAGGGGCCATACGTCGCTGGCAGCGGGCCATCCAGCGTAGGCAGCGCGCTCGAGGGGGTGACGCCGCGGGTGCAGCCGAGCAACTCGTCATTGCCGGCTTCGACCTGGAGGCCCCGCCCGGCATGGGGCAACCGCGCGGTCGCGTCGACGCCGCGGTCGGTCAGCGGGCTGTAGTCGAACGCCTGGACACGGCGTGCCTCGAAGGCCACCGAGCCTTGAAGCGCGGCCGCCGGCTGCCTGCGAACGGTCGCGAGGCTGCCCTGGACCGGCATTGGCGTCAGATACGCGCCATGGGCAAGGCCGGGTAGCAGCGCGAGGGCGAGTGCGGCAATCGAGCAAGGGTGGATGGTCTCGATCCTTGCCACGAACGATGAGGCAACCAGGGTGTCGTCGCCGACGCCGAACAGGGTAGCGAGGTCCACCTCGGCGTCGAGCCCGCGAAATGTGACAAGCGCCACGATCTCGCCGTCGAGCGTGCCTTGCACCAGCGCCGATTTGCGGGCGGTGGTGGACGGCTGAAACTCCTGCAGTTCGGCGCGCAGGTGACCATCGGCGTCCGCCGCATCTACCTCTGGGTGGCCGCGGCCTGTCCCATGGCCGCGATCCTCCGCCCCCGCGCTCTCGAAGCCCGGCCCGAACCCTCCGGTCAACAGCACCACACCGAAACGAGCCCACTGAAGCGCCCCCAGGCGCCGATGCCGCACGCCCGACCAGCCCCAAGCGCGTATCCATAGGAGCGGGCTCGGTTCGCGCCGTCCTACGTCCGCTCGGCGAGTTCCAGGGATGCGTCGAGCTCGATGCGATTGCGGCCGAGCGCCTTGGCGCGGTAGAGGGCAGCGTCGGCCCGGCGCAAAATGGTTTCCACCGCGCTCGTGCCATCGTCCAGGGCGAGGCCACCGCTGATCGAGAGCGCCACGGTCGGCCCGGCGTCGCCGAGCTCGACCGCGACGTCGGCGACCGTGCGCCGCAGCCGTTCGGCAGCCCTAACCGCCTGCTCGCGGTTGCAGCCGAAAAACACGGCCAAAAACTCCTCGCCGCCCAGCCGCCCCACGGCCTCGCCGGCGCGACACACCGCCCGCAGGCGCCTCGCCACCTCGATCAACGCCCGGTCCCCCGCCGCGTGCCCATGGCGATCGTTGACGGCCTTGAAGCGATCGAGGTCGATCAGCAGCACCGCCAGGCATCGTTCCTGCCGCCGCGCCAGCGCCAATTGCTGGTCCAGGTGCTCGAGCACCCGCCGCCGGTTCCAAAGCCCGGTCAAATCGTCGTGCGTTGCCTGCTGGCGCAGGCGTTCGTTGACGGCCAAGAGCTCCCGCGACAACGCATCCACCTGCCGGGCGGCAACGCGCAGCTCCAGCTGATCCACCACCAGATCCGCCAACGCCTGCAACGTCGCCAGCCCCTCGCCGTCGATCTGCCGCGGCGCGTAGTCCAACACGCACAAGGTGCCGAGCACGAAGCCGTCTTCGGTGCGGAGCGGCACACCCGCGTAAAACCCGACCCCGTCTTCCTGCATGACCATCGGATTGTCGCGGGTCCGCGGATCGTTCCGGGCGTCGGTGACGACGTAGGGACCGTCGCTCATCACCGCCGAGCCACAAAGCCCCGGCGCCCGCTCGACCTGATCGATCGCCAAGCCGTAATGCGACTTGAACCAGACGCGCTCCGCATCGACGAAGCCGACGATCGCCACCGGGGTCCGCAACAGCCGTGCGGCCAGTGCCGTAATCCGGTCGAACGCGCTTTCGGGCGGCGTGTCCAGGATGTGATAGCGCCTGAGCGCCATCAGGCGCTCCAGCTCGCGCTCGGGCGGTGCCCCAGCGTTAGGCGATGACGGCGCAGGCAGCATGGGCGGACCTCGCTGTGAGCCCGGCAAAACTTCAAAGACTGCAGTCTAGCGAATGCAAACCAGCCATGACCAGAAAAAGGGTGTCGCGCGCCCTCGACGGCGATGGCCTCAAGAATTGGCGCCGGCCAGAGCGCCGATCACGGCTTGCGTGACCGCCGCCGTGGTCGCCTCACCGCCCAGGTCCGGCGTCAAGACCTCCCCCCGCTCGGTCACCGTCTCGATCGCCCGCATCAACCGGCCCGCCGGCCCCGCCTGGCCCAGATGCTCCAGCATCATCACCGCCGACCAGAAGGTCCCGATCGGGTTGGCGATGCCCTTGCCCATGATGTCGAAGGCCGAGCCGTGGATCGGCTCGAACATCGACGGAAAGCGCCGCTCGGGGTTCAAATTCGCCGTCGGCGCGATGCCGAGGCTGCCCGAGAGTGCGGCCGCCAGATCGCTCAGGATGTCGGCGTGCAGGTTGCTCGCCACGATGACGTCGAGCGAGGCGGGCTTCAGCACCATCCGCGTCGTCATCGCATCGACCAGCATCCGGTCGCTGGCAACGTCCGGATAATCCGCCTTCACCTCGTCGTGGATCGCATCCCACATCACCATGGCGTGCCGCTGCGCGTTCGACTTGGTGACCACGGTGAGCTGCCGCTTCGGCCGCGAACGCGCCAGCTCGAAGGCAAAGCGGAGGATGCGCGCCACGCCCTCGCGGGTCATGATCGAAACGTCGATCCCCACCTCGTGGCCGAAGCCCTGGTGCACCCGCCCGCCAGCCCCGGCATATTCGCCCTCGCTGTTCTCCCGCACGATCACCCAGTCGAGCTCCGCCGCCGTCACCCCGCGCAAGGGCCCCTCGATGCCGGGCAAAAGCCGCGTCGGCCGCACGTTGGCGTACTGATCCAAGCCCTGGCAAATGGCGAGCCGGAGCCCCCACAACGACACGTGGTCGGGCACCCGCGGATCGCCCGCCGAGCCGAACAAAATCGCATCGAACGCCCGCAACCGCGCGAGCCCATCCGCATCCATCATCCGGCCATGCGCCAGATAGTAGTCAGACCCCCAAGGAAAGTGCTCGAACCGCAGCTCCAGCCCCGGCTCCAGCTCGGCCAACGCCTGCAACACGTCGACACCGGCAGCGATCACCTCACCGCCAATGCCGTCGCCCGGAATGGCAGCAATACGAAGGGGTTGCGTCATAGGCGTCGGCTCCGCAGCGAGGACCGCACGAAACGAAGGCAAAGCGGGAAGAAAGGCAAAAGGGGAAGAAAGGGAAAGAGGGAGGAAAGCCAAGGGGGCTTTTGGCCCCCCAAAAGGAAGAGGAAGCCAAGGGGGCTTTTGGCCCCCTTGGAAACCCCCGCCGTGGCTGCCGCCACGGTCTGCTTTACGTCGAGGGAACTGGCCGCCAAGCCGCTTTTGCCAAGCGTCCGCACTCGGCGCTCACGACGCCTCGAGCGGCACGATCAGCAAATCGGTCACCACGTGCGACAGGGCATGTTCCGCGTGGCTGCCCATGAGCCAGCGCTCCACCGCACCCTTGGCCTGGGTGGTGGTGCCGATGGCGACCAGATCGGCTTCGACCTCGTCGGCGACGCGCGGCAAGAGATTGTCGACCTGGCCCAGCCGGATCAGCGGCGTCGCCGCCCCCGCTTCGAAGCCCGCATTGGCGAGCAAGCTTTCCAAAGCCGCCCTCGCCGCCGGATCGGTGTAGGTCGCCGCCGCATCGGTGCTGTCCCGGCCGGCCGGGTCCTGCGGCACGTGCAGCACCTGCAAGGGCTCGGTTTCGGCCAACCGATGCGCCAGCCCCAAGACGCGCCTGGACGCGTCGATCAAGTCGATCGCCACCAGCACCCGCCGATACCCGCCCTCGACGTCGTTGCGCACCACCAACAAGGGCAGATCCGTCTCGCGCATCAGCCGCTTGGTCGCCGAGCCGAGCCGCTTGCCCGCCTCCAACAAGGGCTGCGAGCTGCCGACCACGACCCAATCCGCGCCCAGCGCTTCGGCCGTGCGCGCGATGGTGTAGGCATCGCTGCCCACCTCGACTTGAGCCTCCACCTCGATGCCATAGGCCGAACCGAGCCGATCGACCTCGGCGTCGAGCAGCCCCTTCGCCTGCAATTGCTGGCTGCGCCGCAGCGCGTCGGGCAGGTCTTCGTCGACCACGTGCAACAGGGTCAATGGAACTCGAAACTCCCGCGCCAGCTTGGCGGCGCGCAACAGCGCCGGTGCACCCCGCAGGGTGAGATCGGTCGCGGCGACGATTCGCTCCATATTCCTCTCCAGCCTTCTCGCTTCATCCTCCCGAACAACGCAGGACTATAGCATGAACGGGCGCCCCCGGCTGCCCTTGTGGCGCCACTTCGGCCTTCCCACATGGTCCATCGTAACGAACGGATGCCGCTTGCGGGTCCGGCCGACACATGCTCGCCACGATGGGGGCTGGGAGACGAGACGATGCAGTTCGACACCTATACCGACCGCGCCAAGGGGTTCATCCAATCGGCGCAAGGCGTGGCCCTGCGCGAAGGCCACCCGCAGCTGTTGCCCGAACACCTCTTGAAGGTGCTCCTCGACGACAATCAGGGCTTCGCCCAAACGCTCATCACCAATGCCGGCGGCGATGGCCGCCTCGCCCAGGCCCAGGTCGAGCAGGCGATGGCCAAGCTGCCGAAGGTCGAAGGTCCGGGTGCCGGTGGCCCGTCGCTCTCGCCGGGCCTGGCCCGCGTCTTCGCCAACGCTGAAGCCGCAGCCAAGAAATCCGGCGACAGCTTCGTCACGGTCGAGCGGCTCCTGCTCGCCCTCGCCCTCGGCAAGGACGACGCCGCCGGCAAGATCCTGGCTGCCGCCGGCGTGACGCCGCAAAAGCTGGAGCAGGCGATCCAGGCCGTACGCAAGGGCAAGACCGCCGACA
This sequence comes from Geminicoccaceae bacterium, assembly GCA_007694015.1. Taxonomy (GTDB): domain Bacteria; phylum Pseudomonadota; class Alphaproteobacteria; order Geminicoccales; family Geminicoccaceae; genus RECO01. The sequence continues at coordinate 393 of RECO01000256.1, read as the reverse complement.
GCGCCGGCGCCGAGGAGAGCTACCAGGCGCTGGAAAAGTACACCCGCGACTTCACCGCCTTGGCCCGCGACGGCAAGCTCGACCCGGTGATCGGCCGCGACGAGGAAATCCGCCGCGTCATCCAGGTCCTCTCCCGCCGCACCAAGAACAACCCCGTGCTGATCGGCGAGCCCGGCGTCGGCAAGACCGCGATCGCCGAAGGCTTGGCCCTGCGCATCGTCAACGGCGACGTGCCGGAAAGCCTCAAGGACCGAAGGCTCCTCTCCCTCGACCTCGGCTCGCTCATCGCAGGCTCCAAATACCGCGGCGAATTCGAGGAACGCTTGAAGGCGCTGCTCCAGGAGATCAGCCACTCCGAGGGCGAGATCGTCCTCTTCATCGACGAGCTGCACA
>RECO01000118.1 GCA_007694015.1 Geminicoccaceae bacterium | reverse complement strand
GCCGTCGCCAACCTCACCAAGGGCATGTGCGCCGACTGGGCCAAGCACGGCCTCCAGATCAACGGCCTCGCCCCCGGCTATTTCCAGACCGAACTGACCGAAGCCCTGGTCAAGGACCAAGCCTTCACCGCCTGGCTCAGCGCCCGCACCCCGGCCGGCCGCTGGGGCAAGGTCGAGGAGCTGGTCGGCGCCTGCGTCTTCCTCGCCTCCCCCGCCGCCAGCTTCGTCAACGGCCACATCCTCTTCGTCGACGGCGGCATGACGGCCTGTGTCTGAGCCGAAGGCCAAAGCCCCTTTACTGCGGTGAGCACCCACCGCACGGCCGAGCTTCAGGTCGAACGCTGGCTGCGCCACCAGGGCCTCGTCCCGCACCGGCTCGAACACCGCCGCTTCCACGACCGCAAAACTCCCGACTTCCGCGTCGACGACGGTAAGGGCCGGAGCTTCCTCGTCGAGGTCAAAGGGCTCACCGGTACGGCCGTCGGCCCCTTCGCGCTGGCCGCCAAGATCGCCCGCGCCCGCGCCCAGTTCGACGCCATCAACCACGGCGGCCACCTCGCCAACGTCCTGGTCCTGGTCACCAAGCAACCCGCACGCCTGGCACCCTTGCTCGACGACCGCGCCACGGCAGGGGTAGACCTCACCGTCGGTCTCGCCAACGATACGCCAATGCGGGCGGTGGTCCTCCATCGCCGGCCGAACAGCCGCCACGGCAGCTACCTCGAAGCCGTGCTGCCCCTGGGAGAGACCCCATGATCGACGCCGACGACGCGAAGGCCCATGCCGAAAAGAAAGCCAAAATCAAAGCCGCCAAGGACAAGCTCTACGCGTCCAAAACGATCGAAAAGGGCCTCTTGATGGTCCACACCGGCACCGGCAAAGGCAAAAGCACGGCCGCCTGGGGCCTCGTCATGCGCTGCCTCGGCCACGGCCTGAAAATCGGCGTCGTCCAGTTCGTCAAAGGCCGCCGCGACACGGGCGAACGCCAATTCCTCCAGCGCTTCCCGGATCTCGTCACCGTCAAGGTCATGGGCGAAGGCTTCACCTGGGAAACCCAGGACAAAGCCAAGGACATCGAAGCCGCCCAAGCCGCCTGGGCCGAAGCCAAGGCCATGTTCCAGGACCCCACCTACCACCTGATCGTGCTCGACGAACTCAACATCGTGCTCCGCTACGACTACCTCGACACCGCCGAAGTCCTGGCCGACCTCCAAGCCCGCCGCGACGGCCTCCACGTCGTCGCCACCGGCCGCAACGCCAAACCCGAACTCATCGAAGCCGCCGACCTCGTCACCGAAATGACCCTCGTCAAACACCCCTTCCGCGACGGGGTGAAGGGGCAGTTGGGGGTGGAGTTTTAGGGAAAGGATCAAGGAGGGAAGGAAGCAGGGGGCTTTTGGCCCCCTGCACCCCCAACCGACGGCCAAGGCCGTCGGACTTGGCGAAGGTGGAAGGGGACCATGCATCGAGCGCAGCCAACAAAACCAAGTGGCGACGGCGCAGCCGTCGCTCGGGGGTTCCCAAGGGGGCCAAAAGCCCCCTTGGCTGCCCCTTGGTTCCCTTTGCATAGCGGTCGCCATGCCGACTAACCACCGCGCCCTCATGCTCCAGGGCACGGGCTCCAACGTGGGCAAGTCCTTGCTCGTTGCCGGTCTCTGCCGCGCGCTCGGGCGCCGCGGCCTGCGCGTGGCGCCGTTCAAACCGCAGAACATGTCGAACAACGCGGCCGTCACCGTCGATGGCGGCGAGATCGGCCGCGCGCAGGCGTTGCAGGCGTTGGCGGCGGGCGTGCCCGCGCACACCGACATGAACCCGGTGCTGCTCAAGCCCGAGACCGAGCGCGGGGCTCAGGTGGTGGTGCAGGGGCGCATGCGCGGGCGCTACGACGCGCGCGCCTACCACAGCCTCAAACCCGAGCTCATGCCGGCCGTGCTGGCGAGCTTCGAGCGGCTGAAGGCCGCGCACGACCTGGTGCTCGTCGAGGGCGCCGGCAGCCCGGCCGAGGTCAATCTGCGCCAGGGCGACATCGCCAATATGGGTTTCGCCAAGGCGGCGGCCGTGCCGGTCGTCCTGGTCGGCGACATCGAGCGGGGCGGCGTGATCGCGGCCCTGGTGGGCACCGTGGCGCTCTTGGAGCCGGACGAGCGTGCCCTTCTGCGCGGCTACATCGTCAACCGCTTCAGGGGCGATCCGTCCCTGTTCGACGGTGCGCACCCCATCCTCGAAGCGCGCACCGGCCTCGCCAATCTGGGCGTCGTCACCTGGTTCGACGACGCCTGGCGGCTGCCGGCCGAGGACGTCATGGACCTCGACCATCGAAAAAGCGCCCAAGGCGCCTTCAAGATCGCGGTGCCGCGCACCCCCCGCATCGCCAATTTCGACGACCTCGACCCGCTCGCCGCCGAGCCCGGCGTCACCGTCGAGATCGTCCGCCCCGGCCGCCCCCTGCCCGCCAATGCCGACCTCGTGCTCTTGCCCGGCTCCAAGGCGACCCGCTCGGATTTGGCCGCCTTTCGCCGCGAAGGCTGGGACATCGACCTCAGGGCCCACGTCCGCCGCGGCGGCCGCGTGCTGGGGCTTTGCGGCGGCTATCAAATGCTCGGCCGCAGCATCGCCGACCCGGACGGCATCGAGGGGGCACCCGGCAGCGATCCGGGCCTCGGCCTCCTGGCCATCGACACCGTGCTCACGGGCACGAAGACCCTGACCACCGTCCAGGCCCGCGCCTGGCCCGACGGCCCCGTCGCCACCGGCTACGAAATGCACGTGGGCCTGAGCGACGGCCCCGACCGCCAGCGCCCCGCCTTCGCCATCGACGATCGCAGCGAAGGCGCCATGTCCCCCGACGGCCGCATCGTCGGCACCTACCTCCACGGCCTCTTCGCCGCCGACGCCTTTCGCCGCTGGCTGCTCACCGAATGGGGTGCTTCCGCCTCCAGCCTCGCCTACGCCCAAACGGTGGAAACCACCCTCGACCGCTTCGCCGACCAATTGGAACGTGAATTGGACCTAGACAGATTGTTGGAGATGTTTGGATGATGCGCGGCCGGAAACGCCCCGAAATCAACACTATCCGCGAGGCAATTGCTTGGACCTACGCAAACTTGGCACGCGCACACATGGCCCTGGAGGAAGGTGCGACGAAGTACGATCAGCGTCACCACATAGTTCGTGACCGGACCTATCGCGGCTTGGTCGAAGGCACCATCGCCATGCGCTCACTTATCGACGACGAACGCATGAAGATGAAGCTGCCACAGTGCTGCGCGTACTGCGGCGCGAACGGCACGCTTACGATTGATCATCTACTCCCACGCGTGGGCGGTGGCATCGATGCAGCCAGCAACGCGGTCTGGGCTTGCCGTTCCTGCAACAGCTCCAAAGGCAAAAAAGACGTCACCGCCTGGTTGGTAGCCCGAAGTCGTTTTCCGAGCGTCGTGGTGCTCCGACGCTACCTGAAACTCGTTTATCAGTGGTGCGACGGAGAAGGCATTCTGGACGTGGCAAAGGACCAGCTCAAAGCTGACAACTTGCCATTCTCGGCAGACATGTTGCCGCTGTCATTCCCCCCATTGCCAGAATTATGCTTCACCGTTGAGCCAGTTGAGCACAGCAACGATGCCGCGCGATCAGAAATGAGGAAGGACGTCGGATCATGAGCCCCACCTACACCCTGATCCGCGGCGGCCGGTTGGTCGACCTCGACGCGCACACGGCCCCTCCGACCGACATCCTGATCGAGGGCGACACCATCTTGGAGCTGGGGGAACCTGGCCTCGCCGCCCCGGCCGAGGCGACCGTCGTCGACGCCTCGGGCATGTTGCTGCATCCGGGCCTGATCAACGGCCACACCCACGGCCCCGGCAATCTCGCCAAGGGCCTGGGCGAGCGGATGTCGCTCGAATTGCTGCTCACCGCCGGCCCCTGGATGGGCGGCGGGCGCGAGACCGAGGACAAGTACCTCACCACCCTGATCGGTGCGGTCGAGATGCTCTCCAAGGGCTGCACCGCCTGCTACGACCTGTCCTACGAGTTCCCGGCACCAACCGTCGAGGGCATGGCCGCCTCGGCCAAGGCCTACGAAGACGCCGGCATGCGCGCGGTGCTCGCACCGATGGTCGCCGATATCTCCTTCTTCGACGCCATTCCGGGCCTCCGCGACGCCCTGCCCGCGAACCTGCAGCGCGCCGTCGAAAGCTACCGCTTGGCGCCGACCGAACTCATCCTCACCCGCATCCGCGAGGTGGTCCAAGGCTGGCGGGCCGACCGCGAGATGGTCCGCCCGGCCGTCGCCCCCACCATCCCCCACCACTGCAGCGAGGCGTTCCTTGCCGGCTGCCGCGACATCGCCCGCGAGCACGGGCTGGGCCTGCATAGCCACGTCGGCGAAAGCAAGGTCCAGGCCGTGGTCGGCCGCAAGCTCTACGGCAGCACCTTGTTGCAGCACATGGACCGCATGGGGCTGGTCGGCCCCGACTTCACCGTCGCCCACGGCGTCTGGCTCGACGACGAGGACATGCGCCGGCTCGCCCACCATGGCGCCTCGGTCTCGCACAACCCGGGCTCCAACGCGCTGCTCGGCAGCGGCATTGCCGATGCTCGCCGCATGCTGGAGCTGGGCGTCAACCTCGCCATCGGCACCGACGGCGCCAGCTGCAGCGACAACCAGAACATGTACGAAGCCATGCGCATGGCCTCCTACATGAGCCACGTCCGCGGCCCCGACGTCGACCGCTGGCTGCGCACCGGCGAAATCCTCAAAGCCGCGACCCAAGGCAGCGCCAAAGCCCTCGGCTTCGAAAAGCTCGGCCGCATCGCCCCCGGCTACAAGGCCGACATCGTCTTCGTCGACCTCGCCACCATCAATTGGATCCCGCTGAACGACCCGGTCAACCAATTGGTCCACACCGAGGACGGCACGGGTGTCCACTCGGTGATGGTCGGCGGCCGCTTCCGCTACCAGGACCGCGGCCCCGTCGGCATCGACCTCGCCAAGCTGCAGGCCGACGCCGAGCGCGCCCGCGAACGGCTGGAGCGTACCAACCGCCAACACCGCGCCCTGTTCGACCAGCTCGCCCCCGTCGTCGGCTCCTTCTGCCCGGCCCTGGCGCGCGAGCCCTACCACGTCCACCGCTATGGCGCGCCTGCCCACACCCACTGAGCCTCCACCGCTGGTCGCACTGGCAAGGCATGCGCACCGACGTTAGAGCGGGTGGAATAGAATAAGGGAATCTAGGGGGCTTTTGGCCCCCTAGGACCCCCGAGCGTCGGCTGCGCCGCCGCCCCCCCCCCCCCCCCCCCCCCCCAACCGCGGCGGCTCGGGGGTTTCCAAGGGGGCCAAAAGCCCCCTTGGCTTCCCTCCCCTAATCAACCAACCGACCACCGCTCCGGGAGAGGCACGTGAAGGCGATCGTCACCTTGACCTTGAACCCTGCGGTCGACGCGTCCAGCTCGGCTGAAAAAATCCAGCCGGTGCGGAAAATCCGCACCTCGACCGAGCGCTTCGAGCCAGGCGGCGGCGGCATCAACGCGGCGCGCGTCATCACCGAATTGGGCGGACGGGCCTTCGCCGTCTATCTGGCGGGTGGCGTGTCGGGCAACGTGCTGGACGAGTTGGTCCGCACGGCAGGCCTCCGCTTTCACCGCATCTATCTCGACGACCCGACGCGGGTCAGCCACGTCGTCTACGAGAATTCCAGCGGGCAGGAATACCGCTTCACGCCGGAAGGCCCCGAGATCCGCGAGCGCGAGTGGCGCGCGGCGTTGGAGTTTCTCGATCTGTTGGACTTCGACTACCTGTTGGCGAGCGGCAGCCTGCCACGTGGCGTGCCGGCGAGCTTCTACACCCGCGTCGCCGAAGCGGCGGCGGCGAAGGGTGCCCGTTTCATCGCCGACACCTCGGGCGAAGCACTCGCGCGCGTGATGGAGCACGGCGCCTACCTGGTGAAGCCGAGCGTCGGCGAGCTGGAGGGCGTGCTCGGCAAGGATTTGCGCGAGCGCAGTGCTCTGGAGGCGGCCGCGCGCGAGATCGTCGAGGCCGGCAAGGTCGAGCTGTTGACGGTCACCCTCGGCAAGGAGGGGGCACTGCTTACCCACAAGGGCGGCCAGCTCTACCTCGAATCGCCCGACGTGCCGGTAAAGAGTGCGGTCGGCGCCGGCGACACGTTCCTCGCCGCCATGACCCTCTCGCTCGCCCGCGGCGAGGCGCCCGAGCGTGCCTTCGCCTTCGGGGTCGCCGCCGGGGCCGCCACCGCCATGACCCCCGGCACCGAGCTTTGCCACCGCGCCGACGTCGAGCGCCTCGCCCGTGCGATGAGCCACTGATCGTCCTCGCCCACCGGAACCGCCATTGAGCCCCGACGCCGCCTACGTCCTCGTCGTCCTCCTCGTCACCATCGTCCTGTTCGTCACCGAAAAGCTCCGGCTCGACGTCATCGCGCTCTTGATGCTGCTCGCCCTCTATTTCGGCGGCCAGATCACCCCGCGCGAGGCCACGGCCGGCTTCGGCGATCCGGTGGTCGTGCTCATCGGCGGCCTGTTCGTCGTCGGCGAAGCGCTCTATCGCACGGGCATCGCCCATGCCGTCGGCGCCTGGCTGGTGCGCCACGGCGGCGCCACGGAGGCCCGGCTCGTCACCTTGATGATGGCGGCCGTGGCGTTCCTGTCGGCCTTCATGAGCTCGACCGGGGCGGTCGCCGTCTTCATCCCGATCGCCCTCGGCCTCGCCCAGCGCACCGGCATCTCGCGCCAGCGCCTGCTGATGCCGCTTGCCGTCGGCGCCATGATCGGCGGCATGCTGACCCTGATCGGGACCCCGCCGAACCTCGTCGTCGCGGGCGAGCTCACCCGCGCCGGTCTCGACAGTTTCACCTTCTTCGACTTCACCCCGATCGGCCTGCTCGTGCTGATCGTCGGCATCGCCTACATGATCCTCGTCGGCACGAAGCTCTTGAACGGCGGCGAAGCCACCTCGACCACCGGCAAGGCCCTCTCCGTCCAGGACATGCTGAAGGCGCACCGCCTCTCGGGCCAGTTCTACCGCCTGCAGGTCACGGCCCGAAGCGAACTCGCCAACCGCACCATCGGCGACAGTGCCATCCGCCGCCGCTTCGGTGTTTCCATCGCCGCCATCGAACGCGAAGCCCGGCGCCGCGTCAGCCAACTGCCGGCGACCGTCGACGAGACCCTTCGCCCGGGCGACGTCCTCTTCGCCACCGGCAACGAAGCCGCCATCGCCCGCTTCGTCGACGCCTGCGGCCTCGTGCCCGAAGGTCGGGACACGAGCGATCTCGCCGATCCCGAAGTCGGCGTGGTCGAAGTGCTCGTCTCCCCCCTCTCCCGCGTCGTCGGCCAGCCCCTGATCGAGGCCGGCCTGCGCGAGCAATTCGGCCTCGCCGTCCTCTCCGTCATGCGCGGCGGCCAGCCCCTGGACAGCACGCCGGAGGAGATCGTCCTCCAAGGCGGCGACGTGCTGCTCTTGAGCGGCAGTTGGGATGCCATCCGCAACCTGGAGCGCGAACGCCCCAACCTGTTCGTCCTGCGCATGCCCAAGGAAGCCGAGGAGGTGATGCCGGCCCGCGCCCGCGCCCCCTACGCGCTGACGGTGATGGTCTTCATGATGTTCGTCCTCGCCTTCGACCTCGTCCCAGCCGTGATCGGTGTGTTCATGGCCGCCTTGGGCATGGTCCTCACCCGCTGCCTCGACATGAACCAGGCCTATCGCGCGGTGAACTGGCAAAGCCTCGTCCTGATCGCCGGCATGCTGCCGATGGGCACCGCGCTCGAGAACTCCGGTGCGCTGCAACTGATCGTCGACCAGATCATCGGCGGCCTCGGCGGCTTCGGCCCGATCGTCGTGCTCACCGCCTTCTTCCTCCTGACCTCCATCCTCAGCCAGGTCATCTCCAACACCGCCACCACCGTGCTGGTGGCCCCCGTCGCCATGGCCTCGGCCGAGCTTTTGGGCGTCTCCCCCTACCCCCTGCTCATGACCGTCGCCATCGCCGCCTCCACCGCCTTCGCGACCCCCGTCGCCTCGCCGATCAACATGCTGGTGCTCGGCCCCGGCAACTACCGCTTCGTCGACTTCGTCAAGGTGGGCATGCCGTTGCAAATCCTGGCGATGATCGTCTGCCTCTTGGCCGTGCCCGTGTTTTTCCCATTTTAAAACTGGTTCGTAGCAAGGGAGACCACCATGAAGCTCGACGACCAAACCCGCCTCGAACTCGAAGCCGCCGCCTTTCGCCGCCTCGTCCAGCACTTCCGGGAGCGCACCGACGTCCAAAACATCGACGTCATGAACCTCGCCGGCTTCTGCCGAAACTGCCTCTCGAAATGGTACGCCGCCGCCGCCGCCGAACGCGGCCTCGACATCGACTACGAAGCCGCCCGCGAAATCGTCTACGGGATGCCCTACGCCGAATGGAAAACCCGCTACCAAACCGAAGCCACCCCGGCCCAACAAACCGCCTTCCAAAACCAAGGCGGCGGCCACGACTGAACGGGCGAAGGAACGAGGAAGAAAAAAGGTTCAGGGGGCTTTTGGCCCCCTAAGCCCCCCGGCTGACGGCCAAAGCCGTCAGCACTGGAGGCGCGGAGGGATCGGG
>RECO01000165.1 GCA_007694015.1 Geminicoccaceae bacterium | reverse complement strand
AGCGCTGGAACGCCGAGAACAGCGTCCCGCCGATGCCGCCGCCGCCGACGATGCCGACCATGGTGGAGTTCCGCAGGTTGCTGTCGAGTTGATAGGTCGAAAAGCCGATGAAGCGGGCCAGCACCTGCGGCAGCACGCCCATGATCACCACGCCCATGAAGCTGGCCCCGGTGGCGCGCACCGCCTCCACCTGTTTCAGCGAGATTTCCTCGATCGCCTCGGCGAACAACTTGGCGACGAAGCCGATCGACGCGAGGATCAGGGCGAAAATACCGGCGAGCGCGCCGAAACCGATCGCCTTGACGAAGATGATGGCGATGATGATGGGGTGAAAGGAGCGGGCGACGGCGATCAGCGCCCGCGCCGGCACCGTGACCACCACCGGCATCAGGTTGCGCGCGGCCATCAAGCCGATCGGCAAGGACAGCAAAATGCCGATGAACGAGGCGATGATCGCGATCTGCAGGCTCTCCAACAGCCCGCTCACCAGCAGTTCCCAGCGCGTGAACTCGGGCGGAAACATGCGGCCGAGGAAGGCTTGGCCGCGATCCAGGCCGACGACGAAGCGCGCCCAGGTAAAGTCGAGCCGGCTCGCCGCATAAAGGACGTAGGCGGCGAGCGCCACCCAGATCAGGCGCAGCCGCCAGTCGGGGCGAAAGGCCCGCGCCTTCAGCGAGGCCGGCTCGGTCATTCGATCCAGCCCTCGGCGGCTTCGCTGCGGCCGTAGATCTCGTGCAGATGCTCGTTCTGCAGCTCCGCAGGCGGACCATCGAACACCACCCGGCCCGCCGCCATGCCGATGATGCGATCGGCGAAACGCCTGGCGAGTGCGACGTCGTGGATGTTGATCACTACCGGCACCCCCGCCTCGGCGGCGAGGTCGCGCATCAGCGTCATGATCTCGACCGAGGTGCGCGGGTCGAGCGAGGAGGTGGGCTCGTCGGCGAGCAGGAGCCGCGGCGCCTGCATCACCGCACGGGCGATCCCCACCCGTTGGCGCTGGCCGCCGGACAGCGCGTCGGCCCGACGGGTGGCGAACTCGGCGAGCCCCACCCGCTCCAGGAGGTCGAAGGCGCGCTGGATGTCGGCGTCCGGATAGTTGCGGGTCCACACCCGCCAGAGCGGGGTGTAGCCGAGCCGGCCGCAGAGCAGGTTCTCGATGACGCTCAGCCGCTCGACCAGGTTGTATTCCTGAAACACCATCCCGATCTCGCGCCGCGCCTCGCGCAGGCTCCGGCCGCGCAGCCGGGTGAGTTCACGCCCGGCGAGCCACACCTCGCCCGAGGTCGGCTCGACCAGGCGGTTGATGCAGCGGATCAGCGTCGACTTGCCGGTGCCCGACGGGCCGATGATCGCCACCACGCCCCGCCCGGCGAAGTCGAGCGAGATGTCGTGCAAGACCGTCTTGCCGCGCTCGTATGCCTTGCTCAGGCGCCGGATCGACAAAACCGGGGCCCCGGCGGCCGCCACGCCGGGGGGGGCCGCCGGGGGTGCCTGGACGAGGGTTGCGTTCACCGCGCTTCCCAGGTGGTCCGATTGAACGGCGCGCCCGAGGCATCGGCGACGCGGCGCACCACCTCCCAGTGCTCCTTGTAGGTCACCGGGTAGAACCGGTCCGCACCGGCGAACTCGCGCTGCATCTCCTCGGTGTAGGTGTAGTCGAAGAAGCAGGCGAGGACACGGTCGCGCAGCTCGGGTGCGAGGCGGCTGTCATAGGCGAAGGAGGAGGTCGGGAACCGCTCCGAGCGATAGATGACGCGGAAGTCGGCCTCGTCGATCTGCCCGCGCCGGGCCATCCGCTCGAACACGTCGGAGGCCACCGCCGCCGCGTCGTAGTCGCCCGAGACCACGCCCATGATCGAATTGTCGTGGCCACCGGAGAAGCGCGGCTCGTAGTCCTCGCCCGGGGTCAGGCCGGCGTCGGGGAAGAGGGCGAGCGGCGCCAGATTGCCCGAATTGGACGACGGCGAGACGTGCGCCACCCGCGCGCCCTTCAGGTCGGGCAGGCTTTCGAAGCTGCTGTCCTGCCGCACCACCACGATCAGGTTGTAGCCCTGCCAGTCCTCGGCATCGCCCTTGACCGCGAAGGGGACGGCACCGGCGAGGTTGACGGCAAAGCCCGTGGGCCCGGTGGAAAAGCCGCCGATGTGCAGCCGGCCGGAGCGCATCGCCTCGATCTGCGCCGCGTTGGACTGCACGTTGAAGTAGACGACGTTGCGCCCGGTACACTCCCGCAGATAGCCGACGAAGTCCTCGAAGATGTTCGCGTACACCGCCGGGTCCTCGACCGGCGTGTAGGCGAAGACCAGGGTCGAGGGGTTGCGCCACTGCGCCGGGTCGGTCGGCGTATCGGCGACGAGGTCGCCGTCGGCATCGCAGAAGATGTCGTCGAGATCGCCGCGGTTCGGGCAGTCGTCGGCAACCGCCGCCCCCGCGCCGAGAGCAAGCGCCCCGGCAAGGCAGGCCCCGAGGGCCGCCCGACGGTACATCGATCGCATGGTAACTCCTCCTGATCGCACGCTTCGTGTTTGTCTTGATTTTGTCACAATGAGCGTTTCGGCGGGACGAGGCAACCGGTCATCGACGCCCGCCGCGGCGGTACCTGGACGGCCGCCTCAGATGTTCGGGCAGTGCGGGCGGAAGCGGTCGGTCAACTCGGCCATGACGTAGCCGGCGACGTTCCGATAGAGGCGCACCCGGCCGGTTTCGTCCTCGACATAGACCTCGGTGAAGCCGTCGGCGAGCGTCGCGATCGCAAAGCTCTGCGGCGCGCGCGGGATCAGTTGCAGGGCGACGATGTAGGGACGGAGGCTCGCCCCTTCGCCGCAGCTGATCGACGCTACGTGGTGGAGGATCCTGAAGCCCGGCACCTCCGAGGCGTAGACCCGCTTGACGACCCGGAGCCCCAAGGCCGGATCGCTCGCCGCGAACGACCGCTCGAGTTCGCCCGTCACGTCGGGAAGGCGCGTCTGATAGGTGAAGTCGAGCTCCGAGGCGACCGCAGCCGTCCCGATCGCCATCCCCGGCGCCATCGCCGGCGCCATCGCCAGCATGGCCAGCACGCAGCCCCGCATGACACCAACCTTGCCCATGGGAGGGAAATGGCGCGGTCGGCGCTCGGGAAAAGGGGCCTGGCAGCTCGATTGCACGGGCGGCAATCTCCTCCTAATGTCCACTCAACGATCTGGGCCCGACGAGGCCCTGACGCGCCTTTCGGGGAGAGCCAGTTGCAGCCCGTTTCCTTCCCAGAAGCGACGGACCGAGCCCTCGGTACCGTGACCCAGCGGTTCGTGGTCGCCTACGACTACGCCGTCACCTTCACCCGCGCCCTGTTCGACCCCACGAACCCGACCCTGGTCGACGCGCTCGCCCGCCGCGAGCCCCTGAAGTGCCACCGCTGCCTGGTCTTCGTCGACGACGGCGTGCTCGCCGGCCGTCCCGACCTGCGGGCGGAGATCGAGCTCTATGCCGGCACCCATGCCGACCGGATGCAGCTCGTGGCCCCGGTGACGACGGTGCCGGGCGGCGAGGTGATCAAGACCGAGCTGACCCACATCGAACGCATCCACGAAGCCATCTGGCGCCACCACGTCGATCGCCACGCCTACGTCATCGCCATCGGCGGCGGCGCCGTCCTGGATGCGGTCGGCCTTGCCGCGGCGACGGCGCACCGCGGCGTGCGGCACGTCCGCGTGCCGACCACCGTGCTCGCCCAGAACGACAGCGGCGTCGGCGTGAAGAACGCGGTCAACGTCTACGGCCTCAAGAACTTCGCCGGCACCTTCGCCCCGCCTTGGGCCGTCTTGAACGATCTGGACTTCTTGGAAACGCTGCCCGCGCGGGAGCGCGTCGCCGGCCTCGCCGAAGCGGTGAAGGTGGCCTTGATCCGCGACGGCGACTTCTTCGGCTGGTTACAGGCCAACGCCGACGCGCTTGCCACCTTCGAGCGCGAGGCCACCGCCTACATGGTTCGGCGCTCGGCCGAATTGCACCTGCACCAGATCGCCCATGGCGGCGATCCGTTCGAAACCGGCAGCGCCCGGCCGCTCGATTTCGGCCATTGGTCGGCGCACAAGCTGGAGGGCCTGACCAAGCACCGCCTACGCCACGGCGAGGCGGTCGCCATCGGCATCGCCCTCGACACCCGCTATTCGGTGTTGCACGGCCTCCTGCCCGAGGGCGCCGACGAGGCCGTCGCCGCCCTGCTCGAGCATCTGGGCTTCGCCCTCTGGCACCCGGCGCTGCTCCGGCTCGATGCCGAGGGCGAGCCGGCCATCCTCCTGGGCCTCAGGGATTTCCAGGAACACCTCGGCGGCGAGCTGACGGTGACGCTGCTCGAAGCCCTCGGCCGGGGTGTCGAGGTGCATCACATCGACCCCGACCTCGTCATGGCGGCGGCGCGGTGGTTGAAGGCGCGGCAGGGCGATTGATGGAGCTGCCAGGCAAGCTGGGCCTCCTTACCTATTGCAGCAACATTCACCCGGGCGAGACTTGGCCCGAGCTGCAAACGATGCTCGAGCACCACGTCCCGCAGGTGAAGGCGCGCGTCGCGCCCGACCGGCCGATGGGGGTCGGGCTGCGCATCGCGGCGGTGGCCGCCGAGGCGTTGGCCGCCCCTGAAGCCTTGGCCGAACTCTGCGCCATCCTCGCCCGGCACGACCTCTTCGTCTTCACCATCAACGGCTTTCCCTACGGCCCCTTTCACGGCACGCGGGTCAAGGAACAGGTCTACCAACCCGATTGGCAGCACGACGCCCGCCTCGTCTACACCAACCGCCTGGCTGATCTGTTGGCCGCGCTGTTGCCCGAAGGCGGTTTCGGCAGCCTCAGCACCGTGCCCGGCACCTTCAAGCCGCTGGCCGCCGGCCACGAGGCGGCGATGGCCGAGCGCATCCTCCGTCAGGTCGCCCACGACGTGGCCCTGGCCGAGCGCACCGGCCGCACGGTGGCGCTGGCCTTGGAGCCCGAGCCCTTCTGCTTTCTGGAGACCATCGCCGAGACGGTGGCCTTCTTCGAGCACCACCTGTTCGACGAGCGGGCGGTGGCCCGCCTCGCCGCCTTGACGGGCCAAAGCCGAAGCCAGGCGGCAACCGCGCTGCCGCGCCATCTGGGCGTCTGCTACGACGTCTGCCATGCCGCGGTGGAATACGAGGACCCGGACGCCAGCCTGGATGCGCTCGAAGCGGCCGGCATCCCGATCCACAAGCTCCAGCTCAGTGCCGCCTTGCGCGTGCCCGCGGTCGACGCCGCCGCCCGCGCCGCGCTGGCGCCCTTCGCCGAGCCCACCTATCTGCACCAGGTGCTGGCGCGCGACCGAAGCGGCAGCGTCCGCGGCCAGCTCGATCTGCCGGCGGCGCTCGCACTCGGGGCTTCGAGCGACGGCGAGGAATGGCGCATCCACTTCCACGTGCCGATCTTTCAGGCCGAACTGGAGCGCTTCGCCACCACCCAGCCCTTTCTCGATGCGGTCCTGGCGCGGCACGCGCGCCAGCCGCTCACCCCGCACTTGGAGGTGGAGACCTACACCTTCGACGTGCTACCCGAGGCCTTCAGGGGCGTGCCGGTAGACGAGGCGATCGCCCGCGAACTCAACTGGGTGCGCTCGAGACTGTCCGCATGAACCTGCATACCGCCCTCGTTCTCGGCCGGGTCTCCAACCTGCCGACGGTCTGGACCAACGCGCTCGCCGCCCTGGCGCTGGCGGGTGCCCTGCCCCCACCGGGTGCCCTGCTCCTGCTCCTCGTCTCGCTGAGCCTCTTCTACACGGGCGGCATGTACCTCAACGACGCGTTCGACGCCGAGATCGACCGGGCCGAACGCGCCCGCCGGCCGATCCCGGCAGGCCTCGTCGACCAGCGCACCGTGTTGGCCTGGGGCATCTTCCAACTGGGGCTCGCCACGCTCCTGGCCTTCACCCTCGGGCTCGGGGTCGGCCTCGCGGCGATCGCCCTCGGTGCCGCCATCGTCGCCTACGATCTCTGGCACAAGCGCACCGCCCTCAGCCCGGTGCTGATGGGGCTCTGCCGCTTTCTGGTCTACCTCATGGCGGCCATGGTCATCGCCGGCGTCAACGCGCCCGTCCTGTTCGGCGCCTTCGGCCTCTTCTGCTACATCGTCGGCCTCACCTACGCCGCCAAGCAGGAGGCCTATGACCGCGTCGGCTCGCTCTGGCCGTTGATGGTGCTCTCGATCCCCGTCCTCTTCGCCGCCAGCTTCACCCCCGGCAACGTCGTGGCCCTGGTCTTCTGGCTCGGCCTCGTCGGCTGGATGGGCTGGGCCTTGCACCTGCTCACCCGCCGCCAGCCCGGCGACGTGCCGCGCGCGGTCGTCTCCCTGATCGCCGGCATCGCCCTCTACGACGCCACCCTCATGGCCGGCGTCGGCGCCCTCGTCCCCGCCCTCCTCGCCGTCGCCGCCTTCGGCCTCACCCTGCTCCTCCAGCGTTGGGCGCCGGGGACCTGAAGGCCAACGACCGGAGGCGGGCTTTAGAGCGTTTCCCAGCCAGGTAGCGCATGAGCCTGCCCTCACCCCCGCCCGGCGCGCCTCCAGCGAGGCTGCGGACGTTACGGCCCGTTGGCCGTGGTCGGCGAGTTATGCAGCGCGTCATTGCCGACCGGACATGGGGGTCTCTCGACGTTGCGGTTCCCGCTCTTCGTTCTCAACCGGCATGGCGCAGATGCCAGTAAAATTCAACCGGACTTACTCGGATGCGCCGCCCAAGATGACCGGCGGGCCATTTCGACTCGCCGCCGACGGATCGATGCGGTACACGGCACGGGATGGTTTAGACACGGTGGAATGATCGTTGTCGAGCCGCTCGAAAAGTGGAAACCGCAAACTACTTAGGCGTTAGAACTCAACTCGTCTTGCTTGCATGTCCGTGCGTGACCCCCGGTTCGGGATGGACATGGACGTTGAAGATTGAAAGAGAGTCATCTCTACGCCGAGCCATGTGAGGGACACTGCTTTGAGCACGGTGCTTTTCTCCTCCCGCGTTGCTGCCCGGCAACGTCGCGTACCGCGCGTGCTGCCACCGGCGACGATCCTCGGTCTGACCGTGCGCGCTGCGGATCTGTTCTTCATCGGCATCGCTGCCTGGCTCGCTACGCGCTACTTCGGCATGCCCAGCGGTGTTGGCGATGAAGCCCTGTTCGCAGGCGTGGGCTTGCTGTTGGCGATCAGCGCCTTCAATATGTTTCGGCTCTACGACGTCGAGCGTTTGTCAAATCCACTTGGGCAGATGCCCTTGGTCGTTTTGGCATGGCCGAGCGTGATTTCAGGCGCTTTGATCATTTTTTACATGCTTGCGCCGGAGATGATGCCCTCGCAGGCTTGGCTATTGGCGTGGCTGTTGATGGGAGCGGTGGGACTTGCCCTCGGGCGTTTGGTGTTGCGCTCCTGGGTGCGTCATCTGCAACTCTCCGGCCAGTTCGGCTGGAACGTGGTCCTGGTTGGCGGCGGACAGTCGGGGCCGCGGGCACGCCGGTTGCTGAACAGCGATCGTCTGCACGCGCGGATCGTCGGTTACGTCGACCTCGGCCAATTCCCCAACCCCGACGATGCCGTCATGGAGATCGTCCAGCAACTGCGCGCCCGGCCCGTCGATCAGGTGGCCTTGGCCCTGTCGCCCGAGCAAGCACCGCGCCTGCCCGAGTTGATCGCGATTTTGCGGAATTTCCCGATCGAAGTCGGTGTCGTGCCCGAGCCGGTGCCTGGTGTCCTGCCCGTTCTGGGGGCGCGCCGGCTCGGCCAGCACATGACGCTGACCTACCTCGCCAAGCCGATCGACGGCTGGTCATGGCATGTCAAGGCCGTGTTCGATGCCGTGGTGGCCGCGCTTCTCCTGATCGTTCTGGCTCCCCTGATGCTGGCCATCGCCCTGGGTGTGAAAGTCACGTCGCCCGGGCCCGTGTTCTTTCGGCAAAAGCGGCTTGGTTTCAACCAACAGCCGATCGACGTGTTCAAATTCCGGTCGATGTACGTGGATCTCTGTGACGCCCCCGCCGCCAACGAGGTCAAGCAAGCCACACGCAACGATCCCCGCATCACGCCATTGGGCCGCTTTTTGCGCAAAAGCAGCTTCGATGAACTGCCGCAACTCTTCAACGTCATCCGTGGTGACATGTCGCTGGTCGGCCCTCGACCGCACGCCGTCGCGCATGATGAGTATTATGCCGATTTGATCGACGGCTACCTGGCGCGCCATCGCGTCAAACCAGGCCTGACGGGTTGGGCGCAGGTCAACGGATGCCGTGGTGAAATACATAATCTGGAAGAAATGCGCAGGCGCATCAAATTGGATCTGCACTACATCGATCATTGGTCACTTTGGCTCGACATCAAAATCCTGATACGAACCGGATTGGTCGTATTCAACGACGAGCGCGCCTACTAGAGCGTTTCCCGGTTAGGTAGCGCACGGGCCATCCCTCACCCCCCGCCAGGCCACCCATGGCATCGTACACGCGTGGGTGGCCGGCCACCCCAAGCTCCAAAGCAGCTTGGGGACCCCGGCGGGCGGGGGTGCGGGATGGTCAAGCATTTCGGGACACGCGCCAGTGCATGTCCCGTTGAGGTTGAGCTTCGCCCATCCCGGATCGCTGGTAGTCGTGGTGGCAACATGGCGTGGCGGTCCTGCCCTGGCTGCCTCGCCAGGCGATGGCTTTTGGTAAGCGATGGGGTGGACGCCCCTCCGACGGCATCGATGTGCCAAGGTCGGTGT
>RECO01000160.1 GCA_007694015.1 Geminicoccaceae bacterium | reverse complement strand
TCCGCCTTCGTCAACAACACGCCGGTGGTGATGGTGTTGATCCCGCTGGTGATCGCGCTCGCCAACGAACTCGGCAAATCGTCGTCACGCTTCCTCATCCCCTTGTCCTACGCCGCTATTCTCGGTGGCACCTGCACGCTGATCGGCACCTCGACCAACCTCCTGGTCGACGGCGTCGCCCAAGCGCATGGCCTCGCCCCCTTCCACCTGTTCGAGATCAGCCTCGCCGGCCTCGCCGTGGCGTTGGTCTGCGGGGTCTATCTCGTCGTCTTCGGCCCCTGGCTTCTGCCCGAGCGCACCACCCTCGCGGGCCTGCTCCAGACCAAACCCCAGTCGCTGTTCCTCACCGAAGCGCTGGTCAACGAAGGTTCGCCCCTGATCGGCAAGCGCCTGGATCAGATCGAGGCCTTTCGCGGCCGCGATCTGGCCGTCATCGACGTGGTCCGCGACGACTATTCGAGGCGTCAGGAACTGGGCCAACTGACGCTCGCAGCCCGCGATCGGCTGGTGCTGCAGTCGAGCGTGGGTGAAATCCTCGGGCTCAAGACGGCAAGCGGTCTGCACGTCGGCGGCCTGTCGCCGATGGGCGAGCGCGAGGCCACGGTCATCGAGGCCCTCGTCGCCCCCCGCAGCCGCCTCGTCGGCCGTTCCTTGCGTCTGGTCCGACTCCGCCGTCGCTACGGGCTCTACGTCCTCGCGGTGCACCGCCATGGCGAGAACCTGCAGAGCCGCATCGCCGACGTGGTCCCGGCCCCCGGCGACACCCTGTTGATGGAGGGAGCACCCGAGGACCTGCGGCGCTTCGCCGAGGACATGGGCCTCGTCAACCTGACCGCACCGAGTGAGCGGCCCTACCGCCGCAACAAAGCCTGGATCGCCGCTGCAACGCTCGCCGGCGTGGTGCTGCTCGCCGCGTTCGAGGTCTTGCCGATCGTCAGTCTCGCCGTGATCGGCGTCGCCGTCGTCCTGCTCACCCGCTGCGTCGACGCCGAGGAAGCCTTCGCCGCGGTCGATTGGCGCATCCTCGTCCTGATTTTGGGCATGTTGGCGGTCGGTCAAAGCCTGCAGACGACCGGTGCGGTCCAGTTGATCGTCGACGGTGTCGAGCCCGTCTTGTTGGGCCTTTCGCCACTCTTGGTCCTCGCCTTGGCCTACGCCTTGACCTCGGTCTTGACCGAGTTGGTCACCAACAACGCGGTGGCGGTGGTGGTGACGCCGGTGGTCATCGGCGTCGCGCTCACGCTCGGCTTCGACCCGCGCCCCTTCGTCGTCGCCGTCATGATCGGCGCCAGCGCCAGCTTCGCCACCCCCATCGGCTATCAGACCAACACCCTGGTCTACGGGCCCGGCGGCTACCGCTTCACCGACTTCTTGAAGATCGGCGTGCCGATGAACGTCGTCGCCGGCATCACCACCGTCCTGGTCATCCCGCTGATCTGGCCGCTGCAGCCCTGAGGCGTTCGATCACCGCCAGGGCGTTCCGGTCCGGCGGGAACACCGGATAGAGCACGTCCTCGATCCGCCCGTCGCGCGCGATCAACGTCACCCGCTTCAACAACCGACGCCCGCCAGCGGCGAAGGTCGGCAGCCGCAAGGCGGCGGCGAGCGCACCGTCGGCGTCGGCGAGCAGCTCGAAGGGCAAGTGGAGCCGCACCTTGGCCTCGGCCTGGGCTTCGGGCGTCTGCGCCGAGATGCCGAACAGATGGTCGACGCCGAGCGCACGCAGTTCCGCCGCATGGTCCCGAAAGGCACAAGACTGCGGCGTGCAGCCGCGCGCCCCCGGGATGGCGTCCCAGTCGTCGGGCAAGGGCACGTCCGGCTCGGCGGTCATCGGATAGACATAGAGCACAGTCAAACCGTCGAGTGCGGCCAAGTTCAAAGGCGTGCCCGCCGTCGACGGCAGCGTCACCGCCGGCAGCGCCATGCCCGGCAGATGCGCTGCAGCCCCGTCGTCCTCGGGGGCCGGCAGGGTCGACCAGTCGGGGGTGCTCATCGCTCAGCTCTCCGCCACGTCCCGCATCACGCGGTAGAGCTCGGCCTTGGTCTCCAAGCCGACGCCGGGGGTATCGGGCAAGGCCACGTAGCCGTCCTCGACCCGCAAGTGGTCGGCGAAGCCGCCGAAGGGCTGGAACACGCCCGGATAGCTTTCGTTGCCGCCGAGGTGGAGGCCCGCGGCAATGTTGAGGCTCATCTGATGGCCGCCATGGGGCACCACGCGCCGGCTGGACCAGCCATGTTCGGCCAGCATGTCGAGCGTGCGCAGGTACTCGACCAAGCCGTAGGAGAGCGCGCAGTCGAACTGCAACCAGTCGCGCTCGGGCCGCATGCCGCCATAGCGGATCAGGTTGCGGGCGTCCTGCATCGAGAACAGGTTCTCGCCGGTGGCCAAGGGCGGCGCGTAAGACCGGCCGAGTTCGGCCTGGAGGTCGTAGTCTAGCGGGTCGCCCGCCTCCTCGTACCAGCCGAGGCCCAAGGGCTCGAGGGCGCGCGCGTAGGCGAGGGCCGTCGCGAGGTCGAAGCGGCCATTGGCGTCGACCAGGACGCGCGCGGCGTCGCCCGTGAGCTTCACCACCGCCTCGATGCGGGTCATGTCCTCCGCCAATGAGGCACCACCGATCTTGAGCTTCACGTGGCGGTAGCCGAGGTCGAGATAGGTCTGCATCTCGGCGACCAGCGCCCTGACGTCCTTGCCCGGTTGGTAGTAGCCGCCGGCCGCATAGACCCAGACCTTGGCGTCGGCCTGGCCCTGGCGATAGCGGTCGGCGAGGAGCTTCCACAAGGGAACGCCTTCGAGCTTGGCGACGATGTCCCACATCGCCATGTCGAGCACGCCGACGGCGACCGAGCGCTCGCCGTGGCCGCCCGGCTTCTCGTTGGTCATCAAGACGTCCCAGACCTTGCCAGCGTCGAAATTGGCGCCGCTCGCGTCGAGCAGGGTCTTCGGGTCCGCGGCCAACAAACGCGGGACGAAGCGCTCCCGCAACAGGCAGGACGGGGCGTAGCGGCCATTGGAATTGAAGCCGTAGCCGATGACGGGTCGGCCGTCCCGCACTTGGTCGGTGACCACCGCGACCACGCTCGCGTCCATTTTGGTGAAGTCGATATAGGCGTTCTTGATCTCGGAGCGGATGGGCACGGCCCGCTCGTGGACGGCGGTGATCTTCATTGGGGGAGAGCTTTCAGCCGAGGAGCCTCCAGGCCACCAGCAGCATGACGACGGCCCAGGTGCCGAAGGCGATGACACGGGCGCGCGTCCGCGGCCAGCCTAGGGTGCGGAAGAGATAGAGTTTGCCGAGCATGGCCGGCACCAAGGTCAGTGCCGCGAGGAGCAGCACCACCAGGATGGCCCGTTCCGGGTCGTCCGTCGGCGGTGGCGGCAGTGGGCGGAACACGCCCTGCAGGGGATCGAATTCGTCGCTGCCCAGAACCGGCTCCGCTGCAGTTGGCGACGGGCATCACCGGAGCGGCACCTCGCCGGAACCCACATCCCACCACAGCCCCGCCATGATGGCCAGAGCCTCGCGACAAAGTTCGGGCAATAGGTGCTCGTTCGGTGCGTGCTGGCGGCAGCCGGCATAGGAGTGCGGCACCCACAAGGTGGGCAGGCCCAAAATCTCGGCAAAGACGTCGTTCGGCAAAGACCCGCCGAGATTGGGGAGGATGGCCGGGGCCTTGCCCGTGGTCGCCTCGATCGACGCGGCGGCCCAGCGCACCAGCGGGTGGTCGGGCAACATGCGGGTCGCCGCCATCGCTTCCTTGGGCTCGATCCGGATCGCCTGGAAACCCCGCTCGTCGAGATGCGCGCGCAAGGCCGGCACGATCTGCTCGGGCACCAAGGGTGGCACGAAGCGGAGGTGGCAATGGGCCAGCGCCTTGGGCGGCACCGCGTTGGCGGGTTTGCCGGGATTGCCGCAAGTGAAGGCCAGCACCTCGAAGCTCGGCCAGGCGAACAGCTTCTCGCCCGCACTGAGGCCGGGCTCGCCCCAATCCGGGTCGATCGCGGGGCTGTCCGGCCCCTCGCCGACGCCGAGCGGGGCGACGGCCGCACGGATCGCCGCCGGCACGGCCCGGGGGCGCCAACCCATCACTCGGATCTGCCCGTTCTTGGTCACGATCGAGGCAAGCGCGTGCGCCAGCACGAGGCCGGGATTGGCCAACAGCCCGCCCCAATTGCCGGAATGATGGCCGCTGTCGCGCAACTCCAAGACGAGGTCGAAGTTCATGACGCCGCGCGAGCCCATGAACAGGGTCGGCCGCGTCGCCTCCAGCCGCGGCCCGTCCGAGGCCAGCAGGAAATCGGCGCGCAGCGCGCCCGCGTGCCGCCGTGCGAACTCGGCCAAGCCGGGCGAGCCCGCCTCCTCGCCCATCTCCAACAACATGACGAGGTTGCAGCCGAGCCGGCCGCGCGTGGCAAGCACCGCCTTCAGCGCCTCGACGTTGATCAGGTGCTGGCCCTTGTTGTCGGCGGTACCCCGGCCGTACCAGCGCCCCGCGCGCTCGACCAGTTGCCAAGGCGACAGGCCCGGCTCCCACTGCTCGTCATAGCCGCGGATGACGTCGCCATGCCCGTAGGTCAACACCGTCGGCAAGTCGGCACCCTCGCTCCGGCGCGCGATGAGGAAGCGGCCTGGATGACCCGTCGGGTTGTCGTGCAGCGTGCAGGCGAAGCCCAGCGCCTCGAGGTCCGGCACCATCACCTCGGTGAGGTAGCGATCCAACCCCTCCCGGTTGCCACCGTCCTGGCTCTCGCTCCGATAGCCGACGCGCCGCGCCAGCTCCGCCCGAAAACGCCCGTCGTCGAAGCGCGCCACCGCATCGGCGATCGCCCCGGCACGGCTTTGCTCATTGCCCATGTCCATGACCCGGTCTCCCCCGCACCGAAGGCAAGGCCGCTAACACTTCCAGACGTCGCCGCCAACTTGGGCCTCGGTCGCAAAGCCGGTCGAAAGGGCAGCCAGGGGGGATTTGATGATCCCCCCTGGAACCCCCCGGCGCCGGCGGCGCCACGATTGCGAACGAGAGGCAGCGGCAGCGCCGCTGCCCGGGGGTTTCAGGGGGCCAAAAGCCCCCTGGTCCTTCCCTTTGTCTCGGCCGTTCAGAGCGTGACCACGAGCTTGCCGAAGTGGCGGGCGGCGGCCAGGGCTTGGAAGGCGGCTTTGGCGTCGGTGAAGGCGAAGCGTTCGTGGATGACCGGGTGGAGGCCGTGGCTGGCGATGGCGCGGTTCATGTCCTGGAACATGCGCCTCGAGCCGACGTAGATGCCCTGCAGGCGGATGGATTTGCGCATGATCGGCACCGGGTCGATGGTGCCGCCGGTGAGGATGCCGATCAGCGCGATGGTGCCGGCGACGCGGGTGGCCTGGATGGAGCGCTGCAAGGTGCCGGCGCCGCCGACCTCGACGGTGAGGTCGACGCCCTCCCCTCCGGTGAGCTTCAGCACCTCCTCGTGCCATTCCGGGTGTTGGCGGTAGTTGATGGTTTGCCAAGCCCCCATGGCGCGCACCCGGTCGAGCTTGCCGTCGTCCTTGGAGATGACGATGGCGCGGGCGCCGGCGAGCTTGGCGAATTGCAGGGCGAAGATCGAGACGCCGCCGGTGCCGAGGAGCAGGACCGTCGAACCCGGCTTCAGGTCGCCCGCTTCCATCAGCGCGTTCCAGGCGGTGAGGGCCGCACAGGGCAGGGTGGCGGCTTCGGCGTAGTCGAGGTGGTCGGGGATGGAAACCAAGGCCCGCTCGGGCAGCTTGACGGCCTCGGCCAGGACGCCGTCGAGGGCACCGCCGGAGGCGCTGGCCATGGCGGCGGGGGTGCAGGGGCCGTCGTCCCAGTGCTGGAAGAAGCAGGTGGCGACCCGGCTGCCGACCTTGAAGCGGGTGACGCCCTCGCCGACGGCCAGAACCTCGCCGGCGGCGTCCGAATTGGGGATGCGCGGATAGGGCAGGTTGCGGGCAACCGGATCCTGCACCGTCATCAGGTCGCGGTAGTTCAGGGACGAGGCGCGCACGCGCAGCTTGACCTCGAACGGACCCGGCTCGGGCACGCCGACCTCGGCCAGCGCCAACGCGTCGATGCCCTGATCGGAGACGATCTGCCAAGCGCGCATGGGGTCTTGCCTTCTGGTTGGTGGTGGGGCGGGCCTACACCAGCCACGCGCCCGCGTCGAGCCTTCGGACGATGCCCCGAAATCGGTTGTAAGTTATTGATTAAAAATGGGAAAATGGCGATCTGGGTTCGTTTTGACTGGCGTTTTTTCGAACGCGACCTCGGCCCGAGGGGCAAGACGCGCAGGGGCCGACCATGGTCGAATTAGGCGTGAATGCCTAGCTGGGCGTTGGTCGTCGTCAGGACCAGAGATCGGCGAGGTCGAAGGCGCGGGTGCTCGCCGTGACGATTTCGCAGACCCAATCCGGTGCCGTGTGGACCGAGGGATGGTCGAAGATGCGGGGAACGCGGGGCTTTTGCCAGGCGGCAAGGTCGGGCACCAGCAGGTCGGCGCCGAGCGCGACTTCCACGCCGGGCAGCACCCACCAAGCGCCGGGACCGCCTTCGCCTCGGGTGAAGGCCTTGAACAGGAGGGCAGTGAGGTTGGTCTTGGCCAGGGCGGCGTAGGAGCCGGGCAGCCGGTTGAGGTGCAGGCGGCCCTCGAGGACTTCCGCAACGACGTGCTCGGGTTGGGCGCGGGCTTCGTCGTAGATGGTGCGGGGTGGCTGCGCTGGCGGCAAGTGCGCTACCTCACCAGGTCGTCGACCAGGACGTTCAGGGCGCGGGCGAGTTTGACGTGGGCGGCGAGGGAGCCGCGTTTGCGGCCGGCTTCGATGTCGGCGATGACGACGCGGTGGACGCCGGACGCTGTGGCCAGGGCGGTTTGGGTGAGGCCGCGATGTTCGCGCCAGACGCGCAAGGGTGGATCGCCCGCGAGCAGGCGGTCGAGCACGATGGCGGGGACCAATTCCTCCTCGCCGCGGGCCAAGGCGGCGTCGAAGGCGGCGATGGCGGCGTGGTCGGCTGACATTCGATAGGTCATGGTCAGAGGGCCGCAAGGTCGAATGTTATGGCATCGAACGGAGGCACAGTTTCGGGCGCATCGAGGACCTCCTCATAGGTGGCGGAGCGCTTTGTCAGCGCAGGTTCGGGCATAGGCGCGCTTCATTGACCGGTTCCCCAACAAACGTAACACGTGATGTTGTTCCGGTCACGGGCGGGCGTTGCCTCGATGGCTTAGGTGTGCTCTGAGCCGTGTTCGTGTCGCGCGGTTCGGTGATCAGCAGCGCTAACACAATGCATCGGTCAGCAAAAACATTCTTCCCTGCAGTTGCACGCTTTTGCCTAATTCATAGATGGCTTGTTTTTGAATTGCCTGATCAGCCGAGGCTGAAGCGAAAAGCGGAAATATCAAAGGGCCTTTTGCCATCTGCAAGCCGAATCGCTAGAGCGTCTTTCTCGATCGGGGTCAGTGCGAGGTGCCAGTAGGATTTCCCATTGGGACGTTCCGTTTGGTAGAGGCTCGGCAAAATGTGATCCAATTCGATTAGCGGGATGGCGAATGCATCGCTTCTATCTATGCAGGCAATTATGAGGTATGAATGAGGCGCATCTTGCAGAAAATTCCTCCATTCCGGGTGGAACGCATACCAATAAGGCTGCGCTTCTCTAGGATATCTCTTTGAAACGGTAACGCATAATTTCCACTGCCTGTCGCCCGTCATAAAGAATGTCCGACGAGCCCTTTGGACGATAATGCGGTTCTTGTTCGCAAAAGCATGAACGGCTGCCTCGCGGCAGGCCTCAAGCGTTTCCCGTGGTGTGCGTAACTGAGTCCGCGGATCAACATCTTTTGCTTCTGCGTAACCACTTTCATTCTCAGAAATACTCGCATCCTCTGCGACATCTTCCGCGGTTTGAAAGATAATGTCAATTATTCTGTCAATTCTTGTGTATTCAAATGGGCGCAATAATTCTCTGATTTGCCGAATTGTTGTATCTTGGTCGGTTTTCTCGCGTATTTTAAGCAATGAGCAAAGTCGATCGACGCTAATAACACGGGCATCCCATGCATAACGTGAGCCACGTATCTGCGCCTCGAGAACGCCTGTATCCTCTCGTCCTACAATAATTAAAATTGACGCGTTATCGTTCACGACTCCTTGATTGATCATTAATTTTTTGTACGTCGCAATCTTATCAAGCGAAAGGGCAACGTAATCCGTTGTTTTAACTTCGATAATTATCGGAGGCCCATCATCGCTACGCCAAATACCGTCGTGGCCAGACTGCCCCCGCCTTCCCCTGTATAGCCCCGGCTCGACCTCAAAGTCGAGGCGGCGGCCAATTTCATTGACAAGGTCTTGCAGAAAAAGTCCGCCCTCGGGAATTTTTTCGTCGAGGCATTCCTCAACATATTGAATAATATTTGAAGCAGGAACCATCTGTAGGAAGGAGCGAATTTCAGCGGATGAATCGCTTCCATCTCTGATTTGCCCATCGCCGGCATTTGATATGATCTGCCTCACGTGTAGCTGGAGGACTTCGTTTGGATTCGATTTCCAGAATGCCAATAGAGCCATAAGATCGATCTCGTGAATGCGTGCGCCACATCCTGTTGAGACTCGGCATTTTATGCATTGAGCACAGTGCGCGCAACAGCCGCCCGTCCAAGTCTTAAGCCGCAGGAAGTCAAAAAAGTTGCTTGCTTCGCCTTCGCGTCACAGCACGCAGGGAGGCTGTGCGCGGCGCAGTTCCTAG
>RECO01000253.1 GCA_007694015.1 Geminicoccaceae bacterium | reverse complement strand
AGCACAACCTTGCCAAGGTTGGGGTCGTGAGTTCGAATCTCATCGCCCGCTCCAACTAAGCCTTTAGAAAATCAGACGATTTCAGAGGCGCCGCGAGGCGCCTTCGTCGTTTCTGGCGAGGCGTGTAAGCGCCATGTAAGCAGCGCCGGAGGCAGTAAGCGGCCCGCATGGGAAGGGTTCGGATCGAACACGGAACCTCGGGAAAGCCGGCGACGACGAAAAAAGGCGGAGGCCGAAGCCCCCGCCCGTCGCCCCTCCCCCAAGGGACGAACTCGTCAGGCAGCCGCGAAGCTGCCGTAGATCAGCGCCTCGGGACGCTTCACCGCCAGCGCCAACCGGCTTTCGGCCCGGATGGTCAGCATGTTCTTGATGAAGTTGTCCCGGTCCTCGCTCGAAATGAGGACTTCGGCCAGCATCCGGTCATAGACCTGCGCAGCGCTCCTGAAGGCACCGATCAGGAAGTGGCCTTGCGGAATGGCCGACGTGCGCACCACCGGAAGGTCCCAAACGACTTGACGCGGTGGCGTGAAGGGACCGCCGGAAAGGTACTCGTTGGCGCTGGTCTTGAGCGTCAGCATGTCCGACCAGTCGAGCGGATTGACCACGGCCCCGGTTGCCGGAAGCCCGCTCGCCTCCGCCTGGACGGCCGCCTTGGCCAGCACGTCGAAAGCGTTGTCGCCCGTTTCCCGAAGGGTTTCATCGAACGCCGTCGCCTGCGGGATCAAGCCCAGCATGTTCGGCGCGATGCCGTCGCCGCTGAGCAACTGCTCTTCCTCCGCGAGCGCCAAGCCATAGCGAAGATCGCTGTCGACGACGGAGGCGAGCGCCGGCGCATCGTCGAAAAGCTGGCGAGAGACGGGAATCCAGTGGGCAATGGTGATGACGGGTGCCGTCACCGCCTGGAAAGTCATCGACGATTGCGGCTTGCCGGCCGCGGGGTTCTCGCCAACGGGTGCCGCCGCCTCGGAGCGTGCCGTCTGCTTGACGAACTCGACGGCGTTGGAGGTGGTTTCGCCCGCCGCGAGCAAGTCGCGGATGGTCAGCCGCCGCCCGGGCATCGCGACCACCTCGGGATCACGGTGCGGCGGCACGAGCGCGCCACCCGAATCGGCCGCGCTGATGAGCGTCTTGACTTCGATCCGGGCCAAGCCGCGGGCGCCGTTCCTCACGAAGTCGGCAAAGCCGGTCGACTTGGTGACGACGGTTCCCCAGGTGTCGCCGCGGATCGGACCCGTCGTGCCGCCGCGCCTCACCATCTTCTGTTCCAGCTCCAAGAGCCGCGCGCCGTGTTCCTCACCCTGCTTGCGCATGGCGGACTCGAGGCTGTCGAAGCGGGAGCCGACGGCCTTCGTCTGCGTCTCGATCGCTTCGACGATCGGTTGAAGCTCGTCCATGTCATCCGGTCCTTTCGAGGATGCTTGCCGCCCGCCGGATGCGCTCGGCAGCGGCCTTGATGGCGTTGTGTCGCGCCTCGGTGTCGTCGGTGCCCAGCGCCGGGAAACCGCCCGCCGCGATCTTCGCAGCCGCGGCCTTGGCGAGCCCGCTCTTGACCAGCAACGACTCGAGGTCGCGCTTGCTGCCCAGGTTCACCCGCGCCCGCGGGTTCGCCGGGAACGCGACGACGGAGATTTCCACAAGGTCCAGCTCGGTCAGCAGCGCCGTCCCGTCCTGGTTCGTGCGAAACCCGCCGGGCGCCACGCGATAGCCGATGCTGAGCCCGGAAAGGTCGCGATGCTGCAAGTGTGCCAACGCCTCCCGGCCGCGTTGGGTGTCGAGGTTCAGCTCGCCTTGCACCTGAAGGCCCGCCTGCCCCTCTTCGACCTTCAACCACCGGCCAATCGGCGCCTCGGGATTGTGGCTCCACAACATCGCCGGCATCGTTCCGGCCGCCGCGTGACGCTCCAAGGAGCGGCGGAACGCCCCCGGCTCGATGACGTGGCCATAGGCGTCCGGCTCGCCACCGAAGGGAGAGGCGAGGCCGGTGAACACGCCCGCCGCCGTGGGACCGGGAGCGAGCTTGGTCGAGAGTGCTGGCGAGAAGCGGACGCCAGAGGCGTCGAAGGTCAAGGATTCAGGCATGGGCCACCCGTACCGTTGCGCTCGTGTCGCTTCGGCCCAGCGTCGCGCTGGTGTCGTGCGGTGGCCTTCGTCTGGTGCCCAGCGTCGCGCTGGTGCATCGCCCGATAGGACCGCGTTCAATGTATCCGCAGCGCCTGGTCATTGCAACGGCTCGTCATCCGGTCGCCGCTCGACGGCCTTACCGGCAACCTGCACCGCCATGAGGTAGAGATGCCGGGCAACTTCGGTGTCCGGCTTCAATTCACGCCAGATCGCCAAGCCGGTTCCGAAGAGGGTCGAGGCGAGGATGCCGGGATCATGGCGCTCGACCAGCCGTTGCAGCTCGGACCTGAAGTCCTCTTCACAGGCCCGGATTTTCCGAACCTCGTCATCGTTCGGATGATGCATTGTTCTCTCCTGCGCTACCAAGACGACGTTCGGTCGGCGATTGGCCACTCCCGAGAAAAAAAACTTCCGCGAAGCGAATTCTCTCCGCGTGAGATGGGGGAGCGTTCGGGGAAACAGCCTCCGCCAAGGTTTCGCCCCGCCCCCCCCCTCCCGGTTCGACTGGTCGCCGTTCTCGTCATCGGCCGCGCAACACTTCGCCATCGACCACGAGCCGCCGCACCATTTCGGCCGCGGTCACGCCTTCGGCCTTCGCCAGCGTAGCGAGGCGGGCATAGGTTGCGGCGTCGAGGGTCGGCACCGCGACGGGGTGCCAGCCGATGCGGGTCGGTTCGATGCGGGTCGGTTCGATGTCGGGGGTGCGTGTGGCGGCGGGGTGGTCCCTACTATATAGGGACCACCACCCCGCCGCACCGCCCCGCGCGCTTGCGGCGGGGTGCGGCGGGGTTCTTGCGGGTGGGTTCTGGAACCTTCCCGCACTCATGGCGCAATCCCCTCGCCATCTGTCGGCAGTGTCCATTCAGCCGGAGCGAGTCCGGTCTTGATGTGTCGGTCAGCGCCTCGCCAGAGCGGCTTGGCGGGGTTCAACCGCCCTTCGTCGATGGCCGCGTTGAGCGCGTCGGCAAGCTCTCGCTTGGTGAAGCCGGCCGCGAGTCCTTCGGCTGTCAGTGCTTTGGGCGCGTAGTTTACCGCGTGCCGGCTCGACGACGTGACGACGCGACGACGGAGAAGCGTGGCGATGCCATCGACGACGGCTTGCAGCGCTTCACGTTCGCGCAACCGGCGTTGCAGCCGCTCGCCTTCGGTCTCCTGCCCCGGATCGTCGAGGCGGAAGGCCCCGGCGTGCCAGCACAGGCGGAAGGTCGCCGGCTGGCCATAGTTCACCTTCTCGCGTCGAAGCTCCGAGAACGCGGTCGCGTTCCCGTCCTCGTCTTGCAGCCGCTTCAGGTGAGCGAGCAGCCGCGGGCGGTTCCGCCATGCCGTCGAGCCGGAATAGACGGCTTCGGTCTTGGGTGGGTGGCCAAGCAGCACCACCGCCCCGTCGATTTCCTTGGCCAACCCGGCAAGCGTGCCCAGGAACCACGTCGCCGCCGCTCGGTCGTTTTCGTTGCCGCCGTAGAGCG
The DNA here is from genome assembly GCA_007694015.1 of Geminicoccaceae bacterium. Taxonomy (GTDB): domain Bacteria; phylum Pseudomonadota; class Alphaproteobacteria; order Geminicoccales; family Geminicoccaceae; genus RECO01. The sequence goes on along the minus strand of RECO01000253.1, from coordinate 5,244 downwards.
TGCCGGCGTTGTCGAGCACCACCAGCCGGGCGCGCTCGTCGAGCACCCGTTGCCGCAGGGCGTGCCATTCGCCGGTCAATTCGCCAGCCCCGCCCTTCTGCGGTGGGAACGTGCAAAGCAACGTCTCGCGGCCTACGCCGCTGATGCAGTGCAGCCGGCTTTGCCAGTCGAGCGGCGTGCAACCGAGCATCGCGGCGATGTCGTGCTCGCGGCGTGCCAGCTCGTCCGGGTCATCCTCCGACGCGTAGACCACCGCGGGCGCAGCCTCGGTCGCGAAGCCCAGCCACGGGCGGCCCAAGACGGTGCAGGCGGCAAGCTGCATCCCGAGAAGGGTCTTGCCCGCCGCGCCGTCGCCGTAGAGCGATGCCAAGTGCCCGGCCGCGAGCCAGTCTTGCACGAGCCAGCGCACCGGCCCCGGCCGCGTGCGTCGGCGTGGTTCATCGACTGTGACGAAGGGAACCGCCAAGGGTGACGCCGCGCCGTTGGGCTTGGCCTTGTAGGGTTCCGCCGCATCGACAAGCCGCGCCACGCCGTCGAGGCCCCGCTCGCGGGCGAGGTCGTTGGCATCAAAGCCCATTGGTGCTCCCCGCGCGGATCGTGGCCAGGTCGAAAAGCCGGACTTCGCGGCCCGCGTCGTGCCATGTGGCAGCGCAGCGCTCGGCGGCACGCTGCCCCGCGTCGTCGGCATCGACGGCAATCGTCAGGGCTTCCAAGCCGTCGAGCACTGGCAACCCGGCAAGCGTGCCGGCCGATACCGTGGCCCAAGCCGGCGGCGGCAAGCTCAAAGCCGTCTCGATGCCTTCGGCCACGAATAGGCCCCCGGTCACGCGGTCGTCGGCGTCAACGCGGATGACGCCTTTCGAGGGCAGCCCGGCCATGAGGTGACGATCGCCCCGCGTGCCGTCCGGCCGAACCGGCGTGAAGTGCAGCGTCAGACCGCGGTCGGCATCGTCGAACGCGGTCACACGCGCGACCAAGGTCGCCAACGGATGCCGCGGCGGCGAGGCCGGCAACCAGCGCAGATCACCGTCCGGGTGCGGCAACCGACACCCCCGCGCCCGGAGATAGCGCCCGGGCACGGTGTCGGCTTCGATCGGCCGCGCCTTCGCCCAGATCGCCGCGGCCTTGCGCCGCTGCTCCGCCACCTCCGGCCCCGGCTCGACGGTCGCCGCCGGCTCCGCAGCCGCCCCCGTGGCTGGCAGCGCCGCCCCGTCGTCGCCGTCACGCACGACCAGCCCGCGCCGCTCCAATTCGTCGAGCACCGCCCGCCGCTCGCAACCGGCATGACAGGTCACGAGCGCCACCCCGCCGCGCCCGATGCCGAGCGAAAGGGACGGACTTCGATCCTCGTGGACCGGGCACCGCGCGACCGTCCCCTTGCCACCCAGCGCCGCGACGACGGACGCGAGCGACGACGCCCAACGCCTAGCCATCGTCGCCGTCCTCCGCCGTGCGCACCGCCTCCGCACTGTCGAGCCAGGCGCGAAGCGCACGGCCGCGAACCATCCGCCGGCCACCGACCGTGATCCCCGGCAACGGTGCCGAGCCGTTCGCCGCCGCCCCCTTCGGCGACATGAGCCAGCGCAGATCGAACACGGAGATGCCGAGCACTTCGGCCGCGTCCTGCTCCGAATAGAGCCGATCGGGCGCAAGCCCCTTGCCCCTGCCCATGTCACGCCACCGTTGCCCAGGAAGCGCCGGCATCGTCGCCGGGCACCACCCTACCCGCCGCTCCGTCGTCGCCCGTTCTCGGGTGCCCCTCCCGGTGCTCGCGAGCGGTTCCGAGTGGCCTCCGCCGTCGCCGCAATCCGTCGCGGTCGCTTTCCTCGGCTGCCCAGGTCGCCGCTTCGCCGATCGCCACCGGCCGGAAGCTATCGGCCGCCGCTGCGTCGTGCCGCGACGTGACGAGGGTCGACGGGTCGACGCCTGCGGCCACCAGCGCCCGCGCCGCGTCGCTCAACGGCCGCCGGGTCCGCGCGACCACGAGCCGGCCGCCGTCGAGCACGTCGAAGCGGTCGAGGTGATACCCGCCCGGCTCCATCGCCGGCCGAACGTCGAGCCGGATCACCGCGCCACCTCGCCACGCCCGCCCGCCGGTTCGATCCGCGAGCGCAGTTCGTCAAGCTCGTTGGCCAGGGTGTCCAGATCGGCCTTGAGCCCCCGGGCGATCAGGGCAACCGCTCCGGTCCCGTAGAGCCCGCCCGCTTCCTCGCTCGAGGATGCCGCCAACCGCGCGACGGCTTCGGCCGTGTCGAGCAGGTCGGGAAATTCGCCCGCGAGGTCGGCGAGGGTCGCGGCCATCACGCGGCCCCCAGGATTTCGGAGGAGGACGCCCGCGCGGGTCCGAGCTTCTGCTCGATCCAGGCGTCGAGGTCGGCCTCGGTATACACCACCCGGTTGCCGAACTTGCGGTAGAGCGGCCCGCCGCCAACGGTCGCGTACTTCTGCAACGTCGCGAACGAGCAGGCGAGGCCCTTGGCCGTGATGTAGGCAGCGGCCTCGTGTCGGTTGAGATACTTCGTCGCCATCTTCTTCCCCGTGCCGTCGATTGCTGGAAGGCAAGGGGAAGGCTATGCGGACGGCACGTCAGGTGCTTAGGATGTGACGGTCGATTTCTTCACCGCGCGCTCGACGGTCGATAGGGACACGCCGAAGCGTTCCATCGCCGCGTACTTCGCGGCCTTCAGTCCTTCGCGTGGCGTCAGTTCGGCAACGAGCGCGGCAATCTGCCCCCGTTTCGGTTCGGCCTCGTTGCGCCGCACCGCCGCCCCCTTCCTTCCGCCGCGCCGGGTCCGTTCGATCAGTTTGCGGCCCCTATCCGCGTCCCGGTCCAAGTCCCAACGAGCGACGAAGCTCCGCAGATAAGCCAAGCCCTGCGCCGCGGCTTCCTGGTCCCCGGCTTCCGCGGCCCGCGCCACGTCGTCATCGGCAAGCAGAATCTGCACCGCAAACAGTGCATCCCGGTTGCCGGGAAAAGCGGCCGCAATCAGCTCCTTCAATCCGCAACCGGCCCCGTCCGGTACCTGTTCCCATCGTCCGTCATCGCAGCGGCGATAGGAGCCACGAAGCCCGTACGGGTCGGAGGGAAGCCCAAGCTCAGCCAAGACCGTTACGGCACGTCCGATCGCCAGGGAGCGCCACCGGTCCATCACCGCCGCGCCTTCGTCGGCAGCGGCACCACCTCCGCCGGCTGGTCGCCGCGGGCGGAGGCCATGCCCGCGAGTGCCGGAGCCGCCGCCCGCTCGGCAAGGGTCGCGCGCGCCTTGTCGGCGAAGTGGACGTAGCGCTGTGCGGTGCTCATCTGGCGATGCCCCATCGCCGCCATGATCTCCGCCGCTTGCGCCCCGCCGAGCGCCAGATGCGACGCCAGCGAGTGCCGCAGCCCGTGCAGGCCGATGCCCTCGGGAAGCTCGGCTTCCGCGCGGATGCGCCGCCACGGCGCACTGAGGTTGATGACGCCCGCCCCCTTGGACGGCTGGAACACGAAGTCATCCGGCCCGCCCTCGGGTTGCCGGGCAATGATCTCCTGCGCTGCGGTCGGCAGGGTGATGACGCGCGCCTTGCCGGTGCGCCGGCCGGTCTTGTGCGCAGCCGGTGGCAGCGTGATCGTTCCGGCCTTCAGGTCGACATGACGCCACCGGCAACCGCCGATCTCGCCACGCCGTGCCCCGGTCAGTGCGATGACGCGAATCGCATCCGCGACGGGTCGCCGGATGCGCTGTTCTTCCTCCATCTTCGCCAGGGTGGCGAACAGCCGCCCATATTGGTCGCTGTCCTCGAGGAACGCCTCGCGCTGCGCATGGGAGCCGGTCTTGACCAGCGTCGCCGGGTTGCTCGTGACCATGCCCTCGTGCTTCGCCCAATTCAGGACCGCCCGTAGCAGCTTGATCGCGTCGCGCGCCGCGGCTTCGCCGCCAACGGTTCGCCAGCCGCCGCGCGGGCGTTCCTTGGCGTCGACCTTGGTCTTGCCGTCGCGGATCGTGGCGAAGGCGCGGCGCACCTGCTCCGGCGTCAGCTTGTCGGCGTAGATCCTGCCCAGGAGCGGGCGAAGATGACGACGGATCCGCCCCTGGTCGAGCAGCCGCGTGCTGTCCGCCTTCTCCTGAAATCCTGCGGAGGCAAGATAGGCGTCGAGCACGCCGTTGAGCGTCAGCGCCGCCCGTTTCGCCTCCTTCGTCTCCAACGGATCAGCGCCGGCCCGGACCTCCGTAGCCCACGCCTCCGCCGTCTTGCGTGCGGCTTCCGGTGTCAGCGTGCCCACCTTGCCGATCGTCGCGCGCCGCGAGCGGCCTTCCGCCGTCCGGTACTGGTAGACGAACGACTTCACGCCCGATGGCAGGACCAGGAGCCCGAAGCCCGGCAACGCGCTGTCCCATAGCCAGATGCGCCGCTCTGGATCGGCCGCCGCCTTGTCGACAACGGACTTCGTGAGGCGAGGCATGGCCGCACCTATCGCCAGAAGGTGACACGCGGCGCGCGTGCCAGGATCGCCGCCTTGGCCTCGTCGCGGGTCGCGGCTCGGGTGAACATGTCGAGCCGGTCGCCGTCGTCGCGAGCCCACCAGACGGGATCACCGAGCCCCCAATAGGCCCCGCCCTCGTCATAGCCCCCGCCGTCGATGCGCAGCCGCGAGAGACGCACCTTCAGCCCCTCGCCACCATCCTCGGGAACCACGTTGACGCGCCCGTGCGACGCCCCGCGCCGCGCATCACCCATCCACCCGGCCGGCTTCAACTTCGTCTGCATCCTTCATCCTCCGGTGAGTGCTGACACGGCCGTGTAAGCGCCATGTCAGCAAGCGAGGGAAAACCAGAGGCCAAACGCCTCATCACCCCTACCCGTTGAGTAAGCCGGAGAATGGCAGATCGAAACCGGAACAGCAAGCCGGAGAAAGAGCGTGTAAGCAAAGGAAAGCCGCAGAAACCCTAGCGTTCGGGCCTTGCCAAGGTTGGGGTCGTGAGTTCGAATCTCATCGCCCGCTCCAAATTTCTCAAAGACTTGGCGATGTTCTGCCGGACGCGGCTCTAACAGCCCGTTGACGAAATCGCCCGCGGGCTTTTGTTGCTCTTCGAGCGTGGGGGGTGGTGATGGCGCTGGGGCGGCAGGGCGAGACGCAGGGTGAATTGATGGTGGGCTGGGCGGAGATGCCGCGCTCGCCGGGGCATGCGTTCTACGATCGGTTGCAGGAAGTGCTGCTGGCGGCCGGGTTCGACGGTTTCGTCGAGGCCCGATGTGCGGAGTACT
>RECO01000236.1 GCA_007694015.1 Geminicoccaceae bacterium | reverse complement strand
GGCGGCCGGAAAAGGTGCCGGCGTCCGAGCACGGCGACTTCGCGCTCGGCCGCTCGGTCCGGCTCTATGCGGCCTATCAAGAGCGGCTGAAGACGCTGAACGCCTGCGATTTCGGCGACCTGCTCCTGCACGGCCTCACCCTGTTCGAGCAACACGGCGACGTGTTGGAGGACTACCAAAGGCGCTTTCGCGCCATCCTCGTCGACGAGTACCAGGACACCAATGTCGCCCAATATCTCTGGCTGCGGCTGCTCGCCCAGACCCACAAGAACCTCACTTGTGTCGGCGACGACGACCAGTCGATCTATTCGTGGCGCGGCGCGGAGGTCGGCAACATCCTGCGCTTCGAGCGGGACTTTCCGGGTGCCCAGGTGGTGCGGCTGGAGCGCAACTACCGCTCGACCGGCCACATCCTCGGCTGCGCTTCGGGCCTCATCGCCAAGAACGAGAGCCGCCACGGCAAGACGCTTTGGACCGAGGACGCGGCGGGCGAGCCCGTGCGCGTCGCCGGGCTTTGGGACGATCAGGAGGAGGCGCGCTTCGTCGGCGAGGAGCTGGAGGCGCTGCAGCGCCGGGGCGGCAAACTGGCCGATGCGGCGGTCTTGGTGCGCGCCGGGTTCCAGACCCGCAGCTTCGAGGAGCGGTTCATCGCCATCGGCCTGCCCTATCGGGTGGTGGGCGGGCTTCGCTTCTACGAGCGCGCCGAGATCCGCGACGCCATTGCGTATTTGCGGGTGGTGGCACAGCCCGACGACGACCTCGCCTTCGAGCGGATCGTCAACGTGCCCAAACGCGGGCTCGGCGAGGCGACCTTGGCGCAGCTGCGCACCCACGCCCGCGCCAGCGACCGGAGCCTGCTCGCCGCCACCGCTGAATTGGTCACGACCGACGAGCTGAAGCCCGCACCCCGCCGAAGCCTGACCCACCTGCTCCAGTCGTTCGCCCGTTGGCGCAACCTGGTCGAGACCACCCCTGCCCGCGAGCTGGCCGAGATCGTCTTGGAGGAGTCCGGCTATGTCGCCATGTGGCAGCAGGACAAGTCGCCCGATGCACCCGGCCGGCTGGAGAACCTGAAGGAGCTGGTCCAGGCGGTCGGCGAGTTCGAGACGCTGACGGGCTTTTTGGAGCATGTCGGCCTCGTCATGGACAACGCCAGCGATCCGAGCGGCGACCAGGTGAGCGTGATGACGCTGCACGGGGCCAAGGGGCTCGAGTTCGACCACGTCTATCTGGGCGGCTGGGAGGAAGGGGTGTTTCCGAACCAACGGGCACTCGACGAGGGGGGGCGCGCCGCCTTGGAGGAGGAGCGCCGCCTCGCCTATGTCGGCATCACCCGCGCGCGGCTCTGCTGCACGATCCTGTTTGCCGCCAACCGGCGCATGTACCAGGGCTGGGTCTCGAGCCTGCCGTCGCGCTTCATCGAGGAGTTGCCGGCCGAGCACTGCGACTATCTGAAGCGCGACGGTTTTGCGACCTCGAGCTTGCGCGCCCCGGGGCTGCCGAAGAAGCGCGACGGCGACCCCCTGGAGCGCTTCAACCGCGCCCGCCAGCGCACCGCACCGGTGATCGACGCCGTCGCCGAGGAGGTGACACCCGCCACCCGGTTCAGCATCGGCGAGCGCGTGTTCCACACCAAATTCGGCTACGGCCGGATCGAGGCGATCGACGGCGCCAAGCTCGACATCGCCTTCGAAAAAGCGGGGAGGAAGAAGGTGATCGAGAGTTTCGTGGAGCGCGCCCGATGACGGTGGCGGTCGACGGCGAATTGTTGGGCGAGGTCGAGCCCCTGCCCGAGCTGTGGCAGGTCCGCTTTCCCATTCCGGCCGACGACGTCGACGAGGTGCTGGCCGTGGTCGACGAGGCGAGCGAGAGCCTCGCGGCCTACGAGGAAGAGGGCCAGTGGGTCTGCGAGCTGATCATGCGGCACGCGCCGGATCTGGACGAGCTGCGCTGGCGGCTGGAGCACGCGATCGGCGAGGACGTGCCCGCGGAGAGCGACTTCACCGTCGAGCGCCTGGCCGCGCAGGACTGGCTGGAGGCCACCCGCCGCGCCTTTCCGCCGATCGCCGTCGGCCGCTTTTGGGTGCATGGCAGCCACGTCGACGCGCCGCCGCCCGCGGGCCACGTGCCGCTCCTGATCGACGCCGGGCTTGCCTTCGGCACGGGCGAGCACGGCTCGACCCATGGCTGCCTCGTCGCCATCGACCGCCTCGCCCGGCGCCATCGCTTCAAGCGCGTGCTCGACATGGGCTGCGGCACGGCGATCCTGGCGATTGCCGCGGTCAAATGCTGGCCGGGTGCGCGGGCGCTTGCCGTCGATATCGACCCCTTGGCCGCCGTCACCGCGCAGACCAACGCCCGCGTCAACGGCGTCGGCGGGCGGGTGCGCACCGGCACCTCCGACGGCTACGACCGGCCCGAACTGCGCCGCACCGGGCGCTTCGATCTGATCCTCGCCAACATCCTGGCGGGTCCCCTCTGCCGCATGGCGCCGGACCTCGCCATCAGCCTCGCACCGGGCGGCCATGCGGTGCTCGCCGGGCTCTTGAGCACCCAGGCCGACGCCGTCGCCGAAGCGCACCGCCGGGTCGGGCTCAAGCTCTTGACCCGCTACACCATCGGCCCCTGGGCGACACTCGTGCTGACCAAGGCGCGGGGCCATCGTCGCCGGCCACGGGTGCCGCACCGCAGCCACTTCCACGTCACCTCCTGGGCGCAGAAAGGTGGCTGAGTGCAAACCCCGTCCCTGTTGCGGAGCGGCGGCACGTCGGCTATAGAGCGCGCTCGCTTGCGTCGCACCCGGTCGTCGCCTCGAACCGTCGTGCCGTTTTTCACTGGAGCTTTCGATGTCGAAGCTGAAGACCCGGCGGGCCGCTGCCAAGCGGTTCAGCTTTACCGGGACCGGCAAGATCATGCGCCGCAAGGCCAACCACCGCCACAACCTGACGGCCCAGCCGCAGAAGCGGAAGGTGGCGCAGCGCAAGCCCGCCGTCGTCGCCGAAGGCGATGCGATCCTCATTCGGAAGATGTTGCCCTACGGCTGAAAAGCCTAGGTTGAAGGAGTTCGACAGATGGCACGCGTCAAGCGCGGCGTAACCTCCCACGCCCGGCACAAGAAGGTCCTGAAGCTCGCCAAGGGCAGCCGGGGCCGCGCCAAGAACTGCATTCGCGTGGCAAAACAGCGTGTCGAAAAGGACATGCAGTACGCCTATCGCGACCGTCGCGTGCGCAAGCGCGAGTTCCGCTCGCTCTGGATCCAGCGCATCAACGCGGCCGCCCGCGCCCACGGCTTCACCTACGGTCAGCTCATCCACGGCCTCGCCGTCGCCGGCCTCGAACTCGACCGCAAGGTGCTGGCCGATCTCGCCGTCAAGGACGAGGCGGGCTTTGCCGAGGTGCTGCGTACCGCCCGCGAGGCGCTGCCCGCCGCTGCCTGAGCCCACCTCGTTACGCTTTTCGAGACGGAACCCGAAAGATGGCCGACCGGCTCGATAGCCTGAGCGGCGAGCTCCTGGCGGCGGTCGACGCCGCCGCCGACCTCAAGGCGCTCGACGACGTGCGCGTCGCAGCCCTCGGCAAGAAGGGCAGCCTCACCGACGCCGCCAAGTCGCTCGGCCAGCTCCCACCCGAGGAGCGGCGCGAGGCGGGTCGGCGCGTGAACGAGGTCAAGGACGCCTTCACCGCCGCCTTGAACGCCAAGAAGGCCGACCTCGAAGCGTCGGCCCTCGACGCTCGGCTCATGGCCGAAACCGTCGATGTCACCCTGCCGGTGCGGCCGCAGCCCATGGGTCGGCTGCACCCGGTCGGCCAGGTGATGGAAGAAATCACCGCCATCTTCGCCGACATGGGCTTCGCCGTCGCCGAGGGTCCCGACATCGACGACGACTTCCACAACTTCACCGCCCTCAACTTCCCGCCCGAGCACCCGGCGCGTGACATGCACGACACCTTCTTCATCGAAGGCCACAAGGAGCTGGTGCTCCGCACGCACACCTCGACCGTGCAGATCCGCACCATGCTGGCCCAAAAGCCGCCGCTCCGCATCATCGCCCCCGGCCGCACCTTCCGCTGCGATAGCGACGCCACCCACTCGCCCATGTTCCATCAGGTCGAAGGCCTCGTCATCGACCGCACGACCCACATGGGCCACCTCAAGGGCTGCCTCGAAGACTTCGCCCGCGCCTTCTTCGAGCGCGACGACGCGCCCTTGCGCCTGCGCCCCTCCTTCTTCCCCTTCACGGAGCCCTCGGCCGAAGTGGACGTCCGCTGCCGGCGCACCAAGGAGGAGCTGATCGTCGGCGAGGGCGACGACTGGCTCGAAATCCTCGGCTGCGGCATGGTCCACCCCAACGTCCTGCGCAATGTCGGCCTCGACCCGGACGAGTGGCAGGGCTTCGCCTTCGGTATGGGGATCGACCGCATGGCGATGCTCAAATACGGCATCCCGGATCTCCGCACCTTCTTCGAAACCGACCTCCGCTGGCTGAAACACTACGGCTTCGTGCCGCTCGACACGCCGACGACGTTCGCCGGCCTCGCCCGATGACGGGGGGGAGGAAGGCAAGGGGGGACTTGATGGTCCCCCCTTGGACCCCCCAGGCAACGGCGCTGCCGTTGCCACTTTCTGAAAGTGGCGGCGGCGTCAGCCGTCGCCCGGGGGTCCTAGGGGGCCAAAAGCCCCCTAGCCCTTCCCACCCTCGCCACACGACGTGACCCCATGAAATTCACGCTCCCTTGGCTCAAAGCCCATCTCCTGACCGACGCCGATGCGGCGACCATCGCGGAGCGCTTGACGGCACTCGGCATCGAGGTCGAGGGCATCGAGCCGCGCGGGAGCGATCTGGACGGGTTTGCCGTCGGGCACGTGACGGGTGTGCGGCAGCACCCGAACGCCGACCGGCTCCGGCTGTGCACGGTCGAGACCAAGGCCGGCACCTTCGAGGTGGTGTGCGGGGCGCCCAACGTGCGGCTCGGCATGAAGGGGATTTTCGCGCCCGAGGGGTCGGTGATCCCGGCGAGTGGGCAGGTGTTGAAGCGCTCGAAGATCCGAGGCGTGGAGAGTTCGGGGATGCTGTGTTCGGCGCGCGAGCTGAACATCGGCGACGACCACGACGGTATCATCGACCTCGGCGACGAACCGGTGGTCGGCACGCCGGCGGCGGTGGCGCTCGGGCTCGAGGGCCCCGTGTTCGACATCTCGATCACGCCCAACCGCAGCGACTGCTTCGCCGTGCATGGCGTGGCGCGTGAACTGGCGGCGGCGGGTTTGGGGCGGCTCGTGCAGCCGAACACGAACGAGGTGCCGGCGCGGTTCGCGAGCAGGTTGCGGGTGCATTTCGACTTCCCGGAGGAAGCGGGCACGCCTTGTCCGGTGTTCGTCACGCGGGAGTTTCGGGGGCTTACGAACGGGGCGAGCCCGGCCTGGTTGCAGGAACGACTGGCGGCCTCGGGGCTCCGGCCGATCTCGGCGCTGGTCGACGTCACCAACTGGTCGACGCTCGACATGGGCCGGCCCTTGCACGTGTTCGACGCCGACAAGCTCGTGGGCGATCTGCGGCTCCGGCTGTCGAAGGCGGGCGAAGAGTTTCTGGGGCTCGACGGCAAGACCTACACCCTCGACGACGGCATGATCGTCATCTGCGACGACACGGGCATCGTCAGCCTCGCCGGCATCATGGGCGGCGAGAGCACCGGCTGCGACGAGACCACCACCAACGTGGTGCTCGAGATCGCCATGTTCGATCCGATCCGCACCGCCGTCACCGGCCGCAAGCTCGGCATCGAGAGCGACGCGCGCACCCGCTTCGAGCGCGGCCTCGACCCGGCGTTCGTGTTGCCGTCGGCCGACTACGCCGCCGCCATGATCCTGGAGCTGTGCGGCGGCGAGGCGAGCGACGTGGTGGTGGCGGGCCAGGTGCCCGACCCGCGCGTCTCGATCCCCTTCGCCAAGCGCGAGCTGACCCGGCTGACCGGGCTCGAGGTGACCGACGCCGAGGTCATGGACGGGCTGGCAGCACTCGGCTTTGCCGTGGCGAGCGAGGGCGAGGGCCGCTTCGAGGTGACGACGCCGTCCTGGCGCCACGATCTGAGCCAGCCGGCCGATTTGGTGGAAGAATTGGCGCGGTTGCGGGGCTTCGACGCCATCCCGTCGGTTTCGGTCCGGCGCGACGAGGCGGTCAGCGGGCGCGTGCTCACCACCTCGCAACTGCGCCGCAGCCGGGTGCGCCGGGCCTTGGCGGCGCGCGGGCTGGACGAGGCCTGCACCTTCAGCTTCGTTGCCGACGACCAGGCAGAAGCCTTCGGCGGGGCCGCCGTGCGGCTTGCCAACCCGATCAGCGCCGATCTGGTCGCCATGCGGCCGTCGCTGTTGCCGGCGCTCGCGGCCGCCGTCGCCAAGAACCAGGCTCGCGCCCAGAGCGACTTGGCCTTTTTCGAGGTGGGTGCGGTCTACACCGGCACCAAGCCGGGCGATCAGGAGCTGACCGCGGGCGGCGTGCGCGCCGGGCTTGCCGGCGAGCGGCACTGGTCGGCCAAAGAACGTGCCGTCGATGCGCTCGACGCCAAGGCCGACGCGCTTGCTGCGCTCGAAGCGGCCGGTGCCAGGATCGATAGCCTGAAGCTGGAGTGCGCCGCCCCCGGCCACTACCATCCAGGCCGCTCCGGGGTGTTCAAGCTCGGCCGCACGGTGCTCGCCCAGTTCGGCGAATTGCACCCGAAGCTGCAAAAGCTGTTCGACTGGAAGGACCGCGTGGTCGGCTTCGAGGTGTTCCTCGACCGTATCCCCGAGCCGCGTGCCGCCAAGACACGGGCCCGGCCGAAGCTCGTCACCTCCGCCTTCCAGCCGGTCGACCGGGACTTCGCCTTCTTCGTCGACAAGGGCGTGGCCGCGGGCGATCTGGTCGCGGCGGTGCGCGGCGCCGTGCCGGACCTCGTGCAGAACGTGGCCTTGTTCGACGTCTACGCCGGCAAGGGCGTGCCCGAGGGCAAGGTGTCGATGGCGGTGGCCGTGCGCCTGCAAGCGCTTGACCGGACGCTCACCGAAGCCGACATCGAAGAGGCTTCCGGCCGTATCGTCGCCGCCGCCCAAGCCTGCGGTGCGACGCTCCGGCAATAGTCCGCGTCCCCCGTTGGCGGGGGCGAAGTCGAGGGATCACGGGTGACCGAGCTCAGCCGCTTGCGGAACTTTTCGATCGTGGCGCACATCGACCACGGCAAATCCACGCTGGCCGACCGGATCATCGAGCTGTGCGGTGCGTTGGACGCCCGCGAGATGCGTGGTCAGGTGCTCGATTCGATGGACATCGAGCGCGAGCGCGGCATCACCATCAAGGCGCAGACCGTCCGCCTGAAATACACCGCGAAGAACGGCCTGGACTACGTCTTCAACCTGGTCGACACGCCGGGCCACGTCGACTTCGCCTACGAGGTCAGCCGGTCGATGCGCGCCTGCGAGGGCTCGCTCTTGCTGGTCGATGCAACCCAGGGCGTGGAAGCACAGACGCTGGCCAACGCCTATCAGGCGATCGACGCCAACCACGAGGTCGTGGTGGTGCTCAACAAGATCGACCTGCCGGCGGCCGAGCCCGAAAAGATGAAGGAGCAGATCGAGGACATTCTCGGTCTCGATGCGTCCGAAGCGATCCTGATTTCGGCCAAGACCGGCCAGGGCGTCGAAGACGTGCTGGAGGCCATCGTCCACAAGCTCCCGCCACCTGCGGGCGCCCCCGACGACACGTTGAAAGCACTCGTGGTCGACAGTTGGTACGACCCCTATCTCGGCGTGATGACGCTGGTCCGGGTCAAGGACGGCGAGCTGAAGAAGGGCATGCGCATCCGCTTCATGGGCACGAGTGCGGTGCATCCCGTGGAGCGGGTCGGCGTGTTCACGCCCAAGCCCGTGGTGATCGATAGCCTCGGGCCCGGCGAGATCGGCTTCGTCACCGCCGGCATCAAGGACATTGCCGACGCCCAGGTCGGCGACACCATCACCGACGACCGCCGCCAGGCCGAAGCGCCCCTGCCGGGCTTTCGCCCGTCGCAGCCGGTGGTGTTCTGCGGCATGTTCCCCGCCGACGGCAACGACTACCCGGCCTTGCGCGACGCGCTGGGCAAACTGCGCCTGAACGATTCCAGCTTCGAGTTCGAGCCGGAAAACTCGGCGGCCTTGGGCTTCGGCTTTCGCTGCGGGTTTTTGGGGCTGTTGCACCTGGAGGTGATCCAGGAGCGGCTGGACCGGGAATACGACCTGGACCTCGTGCTCACGGCACCTTCGGTGGTCTACCGCCTGCACAAGCGCGACGGGGCGGTGCAGGAGTTGCACAACCCGGCCGACTTCCCCGACCCGACGCAGATCGAGTTCCTGGAAGAGCCTTGGATCAAGGCCACCATCCTCGTGCCCGACGAGTTCTTAGGCGCCGTGCTCCAGCTCTGCACCGAGAAGCGCGGCGTGCAGCAGGAGCTGACCTATGTCGGCCAGCGGGCGATGCTGGTCTACCGGCTGCCGTTGAACGAGGTCGTCTACGACTTCTACGACCGTTTGAAGTCGATCAGCCGGGGCTATGCCAGCTTCGACTACCAGCTCGACGGCTTCGACCAGTCGGACCTGGTGAAGCTCGACATCCTGATCAATGGCGATCGGGTGGACAGCTTGGCCCTGCTCGTCCACCGCTCGATGGCCGAGGGCCGCGGCAGGGCCTTGTGCGAGAAGCTGCAGGAGCTGATCCCGCGCCAGCAGTTCCAGGTCGCCATCCAAGCGGCCATCGGCGGCCGCATCATCGCCCGCGAGACGGTGAAGGCGATGCGCAAGGACGTCCTCGCCAAGTGCTATGGCGGCGACATCACCAGAAAGCGCAAGCTTTTGGAAAAGC
>RECO01000132.1 GCA_007694015.1 Geminicoccaceae bacterium | reverse complement strand
AAAAAAACGATTCTACAAAACGAACTGTCCCACCCCACTTTCGTTTCGAAATAAGTCTTTAGCCTGGGGATAACGGGTATTATGACAAATCGCGAAGTGACGCGCCAAGCGCCAGCACGACCGAGCGGCCGTCACCCTGCCCGGGTCGTGCCGGCCGCTTTGCCTGGCCGCGGGATGGCTCAAAAGGCCATCCAGCCGCCGTCGACCATCAGGTTGTGCCCGGTCATGTAGGTGGCCTCGTCGCTGGCGAGGAACAGGGCGGCGTTGGCGATGTCGTCGGGGCGGCCGAGGCGCGGCATCGGCGTGCGCATCTTCGAATATTCGAGCGGATCGGAGCCGGGGCCGCCGAGCGGCTTGCCCGTCAGGATGCGGCCGGGGGCAACGGCGTTGCAGATGATGTGGTCCTCGGCATAGTCCACCGCGACCTGGCGGGTGATGTAGACGGCCGCCGCCTTGCCGGTGCCGTAGGCGATCTTGCCGGGCGCGCAGACCATGCCGTGCTGCGACGAGATGTTGACGATCCGGCCGCGGGCGTCACCGACCACCGGCTGGGTGAGCATTTGTTGCACCGCCCGCTTGCAGCCGAAGAACACGCCCTTGGCGTTGATCGCCATGACGTTGTCCCAGTCCTCTTCGGTGGTCTCCAGGAGCTTCTGCCCGCCGCCGAGGGTGGCGGCGTTGTTGACCATGACGTCGAGCTTGCCGAACTCGTCGACGGCAGCGCCGACGAGGGCGTCGACGTCGGCCCACTTCGCCACGTCGCAGTGCCGATAACGGGCGATGCCACCCGCCTGGGTGATGACGTCCACCGTCGGCTCGCCGCCCTCCTTCACCTCGGTCGTCACGTCGCCGATGACCACCTTCGCCCCCTCCCGGGCGAAGCGGATCGCGATGGCGCGGCCGATGCCCGAAGAGCCGCCGGTGATGACGGCGACCTTGTTCTCGAGGCGCATGGTGGTGTTCTCCTTGGTGTGCGAAAAGGCGCTCAGCTCTCGACCAGATGGCAGGCGACCGCAACGCCGCCAACCTCGCGCAGCTCCGGCCGCTCGCGGCGGCAGCGCTCCTGCGCCAACGGGCAGCGGGGGTGAAACGCGCAGCCGCTCGGCGGTGCAAGCGGGCTCGGCACCTCGCCGGTCAAGGCGGTCTCGGTCGGCAGCTCGTGCTCCGGGTCCGGCAGCGCCACGGCCGAGAGCAGAACCCGGGTGTAGGGATGGCGCGGCCGGCGGTAGATGGTCTCGACCGGCCCGGTCTCGACGATCCGCCCGAAATACATCACCGCCACCCGGTCGGCGAGGTAGCGGACGACGTTGAGGTCGTGGGAGATGAACACGTAGGTCAGGCCGAGGCGGCGTTGCAGGTCGTGCAACAGGTTGACGATTTGCGCCTGGATCGACACGTCGAGGGCGCTCACCGGCTCGTCGAGCACCAACAGGTCCGGTTCGACCGAAAGGGCGCGGGCAATGCCCACCCGCTGCCGCTGGCCGCCCGAAAGCTCGTGCGGGTAGCGATCGAGAAAGGCCGGGTCCAAGCCCACCAGGCGCAAGAGGTCGGCCGCGGCCTCGCGGAGGTCGCTGCGGCGCTTCAGCCCGCGGTGCAGCCTGAGCGCACTGGCGAGGATGGTCTCCACCCGGTAGCTGCGGTTGAGCGAGCTTTGCGGGTCCTGGAAGACGATCTGCACCCGGCTGCGGAACCACGCCAGATGCTGCGGCCCCAGGCCGGTGACGTTGCGGCCGTCGAAGATCACGTCGCCGCCCGTGACCTCCTCCAGTTTCAGGATCAACCGCGCCAGGGTGCTCTTGCCGCAGCCGCTCTCGCCGACGAGGCCCAAGGTTTCGCCGCGGGTGACGGTGAGGTCGACCTCGCTGACCGCGCGCACGGCACCGCCCGCACCCATGAGGCGCGCCCACAGCGAGGCATCGGCCTCGTAGGTCTTGGACACGCCGACCAGTTCCAACAGGCGTTCGCTCATGCCGCCCTCACCCGATGGCAGGCCGCCTGGTGGCGGGGCTCGACCGTCACCAGCTTCTGCTCGACCTCGCAGCCGGCACCAGCAAGGTCGCAGCGTGGCCGGAACGGGCAGCCGGGCGCCAACCGGGCGAGGCTCGGCGGCTCGCCTTGGATCGGGCGCAACGGCGCCTCGTCCTTGCGGCCGCGCGGCATCGAGGCGAGCAGGGCGCGGGTGTAGGGGTGCGCCGGGTTCACCAACACCCGATCCACCGGCCCGCTCTCCACGATCCGCCCGGCATACATCACCATGACCCGGTCGCAGAGCCGCGCCACCACGCCCAGATTGTGGCTGATGAAGATCACCGACATGCCGAGTTCGGCCTGCAGGCTCTTCAGGAGTTCGACCACCTGCAGCTCGACGGTGACGTCGAGGGCGGTCGTCGGTTCGTCGGCGACCAACAGCGTCGGGCTGCACATCAGCGCCATGGCGATCATGACCCGCTGCCGCATCCCGCCCGAGAACTGGTGCGGATATTGGCCGAGCCGGCTTTCGGGGTCGGGGATGCGGACCTTCTTCAAGAGTTCCACGGCCCGCGCCCGCGCCGCGCGCTTGCGCTCGCGGGCACTCCCCTCCCGCGGGCCGTGCTGCAGGTACACCCGGGTGAGTTGGTGGCCGATGGTGAACAAGGGGTTCAACGAGCCCATCGGGTCCTGGAAGATCATCGCGAGGTCGCGGGCGCGGAGTTGGAACAGCTCGGCAGCCGAGAGGCGGTTCAGATCCCGGCCCTTGTAGCGGATGTGGGCGGAGCGCACGGCCCGCGCCGGCTCGACCAGGCCGAGCACCGCCTTGGCGGTCATGCTCTTGCCGGAGCCGGACTCGCCGACGAGACCGACCACCTCGCCTTGGGCCACCTCGAAGCTGACGCCCTTCGCCGGATGGACGGTGCCGGCGTCGGTGCGGAAGGTGATGGTGAGGTCCTGGACCTCCAACAACGCCGCACTCATGGCGCACCCGCCGTCGCTTCGCGCGGATCGAGCACGTCGCGCAGGTAATCGCCGAGGACGTTCAGCGCGCAGACGGTGACGAAGATCAGCATGCCTGGGAAAACCGTGAGCCACCATTCACCCGACTGCACGTAGGTCTTGGCGTCGGCGAGCATGCCGCCCCAGGAGGGCTGCGGCGGCTGGATGCCGAGGCCCAGGAACGACAGGGAGGCCTCGGCGATGATGGCGTTGGCGACCAGCACGGTCGCCTGCACCGAGATCGGCGAGATGCAGTTGCGCAGCACGTCGCGGAAGAGGATGCGCGGCCGGCTGGCCCCGAGCGCCCGCTCGGCCATGACGTATTGCTCGTTCTTTTCGACCAGCACGGCACTGCGCACCACCCGCGCCACCTGGGGCGCGTAGAGCAGGCCGATGACGAACATCAACTTGGCGATGTGCGGGATCTCGAACGGCCCGATTTCGATGCTTTCGGTGCCGAGTGCCGCGATCACGGCGATGGCCAGGATGATCGGCGGAAAGGCGAGCATCACGTCCATGATGCGCATGATCGTCGTGTCGATCGGCCCGGGCCCATAGAAGCCGGCGACCGCACCCAAGGGGACACCGATGGCCAGCGCCAGGACGACGGTGATCACACCGACGGCGATCGACACCTGCGCTGCCACCACCGCCCGGCTGAACACGTCGCGGCCGAACTGGTCGGTCCCCATCAGCCGTTCGGTCGAGGGCGGCACCAGCCGCTCCATCGACGGGCGCACGTGGGAATGGGTGGCGATCCAGGTGGGGGCGATGGCGGCGGCGAGCACGACGGCGAGCACGACCAGGCTGATCAACGCCAACGGGTCGCGCCACAATTGCCGCAGCCAACGGCGGCTCGCCTTCGGCGCCGGCTGGGTGACGCTTTGGCGCTCGACGACGACCGTGCTCATACTTTGATCCGCGGATCGATGGTGGCGTAGAGCACGTCGACCAGGAGATTGACGAGCACGAACAGGGCGACGTTGAACAGCACGATCCCCTGCACCAGGGGGTAGTCGCGGGTCAGGATCGATTCGTAGAGCAAGCGTCCGACACCTGGGATGTTGAAGATCACCTCGACGATGATGGTGCCGGCGAGCATGTAGCCGAAGGCGAAGCCGGAGACGGTCAAGGTCGGGATCATCGCGTTCTTGAAGGCGTCGTGCCAGGTGACGGTGCGCTCCGGCACGCCATAGGCACGGGCGACGGCAACGTAGTCGCGGCGCAGCACGTCGAGCATCGAGCCGCGCAGCATCCGCATGATGGTGGCGGCGTAGGCCGTGCCCAACGTGATCGCCGGCAGGATCAGATGGGCGAGGCCCGCCAGCGGGTCCTGGGTAATCGGCACGTAGCCGCCGACCGGCAGCCAGCGCAGCTGCACGCCGAAGAACATGATCAGCAAGAGGCCCAGCCAGAAGTTCGGCATCGAGACACCGGCGAGCCCGACGAGGCGCGAGACGTGGTCGAGGGCTTTGCCCTTGTAGCGGGCGGAGAGGACGCCGGCCGGCACCGCCACCGCCAGGGCCACGACCAGGCTGGCGATGGCGAGGGCGAGCGTGGTCGGAAAGCGGGCGGCCAGCAGATCGACCACCTCGCGGCGCAAAAAGATGGAGGTGCCGAGATCGCCCCGCACCGCATCGGCGAGCCAGCCCGCATATTGGACCAGCACCGGCCGGTCGAGGCCCAATTCGGCGCGCAGCTCGGCTACGACCACCGGGTCGGTGTCGAAGCCGAGCATCGCCAACACCGGGTCGCCCGGCAAAAACCGCATGATCGCGAAGATCACGAGGCTCGCGCCGAACAGGACGATGCCGAGCGAGATCAGGCGTTGCAGCAAAAAGCCGAGCACGGGGCAGCTCCTCCGCCGCCGGTGCCGTTGCACCGGCGGCTCGGGTGGATCAGGACGGCTGGTGCGTCTTGCGCAGGTCCATCGCGTACATGTACGAGGGCTCGAAATTTTCGATCCCGGTACGCCAGATGTGGTAGGTGTTCAATCGCCCGATCCACACGCTGGTGCAGTCCTCGACCAGCTTGCGCGTCGCCTCGATCAGCAAGGGCCGTCGCCGCTCCTGATCGTTGTCGAGATAGACCTCGGCCATAACCTCATCATAGGCCGGGTTGCAGGGCTGCGACATGTACTGCTTGCCGGCGATGCACATATAGGACTGCGCCAACAGGTAGTCCTCGATGGAGGGCTGCATAGACGGATGGGGGAAGCACTCGAAGTCGCCGTTCTGGGCCGCGGCATACATCGAGCTGAAGTCCATCTGGCGGATGCGCATGTCGATGCCGACCTCCGCCAGGTTGGCCTGCATGATGATGGCGGCCTCCTGCGCCTCGATATAGGCGCTCGGCACCGGGATCGTGGCGGTGAAGCGGAAGCCGTTCGGCATGCCGGCCTCGCGCAGGTGGAAGCGCGCACGATCGGGGTCGTAGGCGTGCACCTTGGCGAGTTCCTCGTCGTACCAGTATTCCTGCGGCGCCGCCGGCAGGGTCGAGGGCGTCACCACGCCATAGTAGAGCTCGTTGCAGATGAACTCACGGTCGATGGCCGAGGCCACGGCGCGGCGCAGATGCACGTTGTCGAAGGGGGCGGCCTGCCGGTTGAACGGCGCGTAGAAGATGCCGGCACTCGGGATCATGGCGCCCTCGTACTCGGGCAGGGCCACGGTCGGCGCGAAGTCCTTGGGCGGGCAGGTGCCGATGATGTCGACCTGGCCGGTCTGCAAATTGGCCAGCTGGGTGGCGCCGTCGGCGATGCGCACGAGGCGGATCTTCTTCTGCAAAGCCTCGCCCATATAGTAGTCGGACTTCGCCTCCAGCTCGATCACCACGTCGGGCTCGAAGCGGGTCACCATGTAGGGGCCGGAGCCGACGATGGTGTCGTAGATCGAATCGTGCTCGGTGCCGGCGGGGAGCAGCCCCATGTACTTGGTGAGGTACATGAGCCAGCCGGACCACGGGCGCTCCAACTGGAACGACACGCGGTAGGTGTCCTCGATGGTCACGCTTTCCATGAAGGCGCGGAAATCACCCCGGCGGCGGCCGCGTTCCAGATAGAGCTCGAACGAATAGGCGACGTCCTCGGCCGTCAGCTTCTTGCCGGTGGCGAAGACCACGTCGTCGCGCAGGTCGAAGGTGTAGACCAGCCCGTCCGCCGAAATCTCCGGCATCGCCTTGGCGACCTCGGGGTGCAGACTGCCGTCGGGGGCGGTGTAGACGAGGTTGCTGTAGGTCAAGATCGGCAGCGCGCCGAAGTCGTGGTTGGAATAGTCCCACGGGTGCAGATGCGGCAAGGCGCCGAGGATCGAGGCCGTCAAGAAGCCGTCGCCGCGCGGGTTGGCGAAGGCGGGGCGCCAGCCGAGGCCGGTGGCGAGGCCGAAGGCGCCGGCGCCGGCGAGCTTCAGCGCGGTACGGCGGTTGGGTGCGAAACGCTGCATGGATGGGTCTCCTCTGCCGGGGTGCGGTTCAGGTGCCGGGGTGCGGGTGGTGCGTGCGCCAATGCTGGGCGATGTCGAGGCGGCGGGTGATCCACACGCCCTCGTGGCCCATCACATAGTCGAGGAAACGCTCGAGGCCGGAGGCCCTGGCCGGGTGGCCGACCAGGCGCATGTGCAGGCCGACCGACATCATCTTCGGCTGCGTCTTGCCCTCGCGCCACAGCATGTCGAAGCCGTCCTTCAAGAACTCGAAGAACTGGCCGCCGGTGACCATGCCGCCGCGGTTGAACTTGCCGTCGTTGTGAACGAGGCTGTAGGGCACGACGAGGTGGGGCTTGCCGTCGACTGTGGTCCAGTAGGGCAGTTCGTCGTCATAGGCGTCGCTGTCGTAGAGAAAGCCGCCTTCCTCGACCACCAGCTTGCGGGTGTTGACGCTCGGGCCGTAGCGGCAATACCAGCCGAGCGGCCGCTCGCCGACCGTCGCCTGGAGCGAGGCGATCGCCTTTCGGATGTGCTGGCGCTCCTCCTCCTCGGTCAGCCAGTAGTGCTGCACCCAGCGCCAGCCATGGCAGCAGACGTCGAAGCCGGACGCCTTGATGGCGGCCGCGGCCTTGGGGTTGCGCTCGATGGCGAGCGCGCAGCCGAACACGGTCATCGGCAGGTTGCGTTCCTGGAAGAGCCGCATCAGCCGCCAGAAACCGACCCTGGAGCCATAGGCGAACATGCCCTCGCCGGCGAGGTCGCGGCCCTTCACCCCCGGATCGAGCGGCGCTTCGGTAAGGGCCGTCTCGGTGTAGCCCTCGCCGTCCTGCACCGACGGCTCCGAGCCTTCCTCGTAGTTCATGACGAAATTGAGGGCGATCCGGGCACCGTTCGGCCATTTCGGATCGGGTGGCGTGTCGGCGTAACCGACGAGATCGCGGTCGTAGGGGGTCATGCTCCTGGCTCCATGGGCAACACCGTCAAGGGCTCGATGTCGACGAACTCTTCGTCCTCGGGACCGCCGTCGCGCCACATGAACACGGCGAAACCGGCGGGAGCGCCGAAGACCGTCAGCGGGTGGTGCCAGACGTCGGCCCCGTAGGTCACGCCGACGCCGCCTTCCGCGAGGAACGCCCGCGCCCGCGTCATGTCCGGGCCGCCGGCGGCAGCGTGGGGCGCCACCAGCACCAGGAACGGCACCGGCCCGAGCGGCACGAAGGACTGCGAACTCTTCGGGTGACGCTCCATCTGCACCGCCGTGAGCGGCAGCGCCTTGGCGAGTTCGACCCGCGAGAGCGACAGGCTGGCGCCGACATCGGGCCGGTCGTTGCGCAGGCTGGCGTCGAAATAGCGCCGGCCGGCGGCGGCCGGTGGCTGCAACACGTCGCCGAACGGCGCGAACGCCGCGGGCTCCAGGGGCTCCACGCGCAGGCAGGCTGTCATCATCTTCGTCCGTTCAGGTATCCCGATGGTATCCCACCATGGCAAGCAGGTTACATGCCAACCCCTCAAACGCCGGCGTCGGTCTCGGAACGCGGCGGCGGCGCCGGGATCGTGCCCTAAAATTGATCACAAATGACGCAGATTTGCGCATCGGTTGAACACAGTCGAAACTGTTCGATTTGCCCGCTGGCCAGCGTTATGGTCCGGTCGTTCCTCGTTCACGGATCCCACATGAGCGAATGCGCGCCGCCCGCCGCCGACCTGCCCGAGGTGGATCGATCGAGCCTGTCCGAGCGGACCTTTCAGGAGTTGCGCGCGCAGATCATGGACGGGGCGATGCCACCGGGCGCGGTCCTGAGCGAGCGGCGGATCGCGGCAGTCCTGGGCGTTTCCAGAACGCCGCTGCGGGCCGCCTTGAACCGGCTCGAAGGGGAAGGTCTGGTCGAGCGGCTGGCCCATGGCGGCGTCATGATCCGGCGCTTCTCCGTCGACGATCTCCTCCAGATCCTGGCCGTGCGCCGGGCCCTGGAAGCCGAGGCCGCGGCCTTGGCCGCCGGTCGCGTCGCACCTTCGACCCTATGCCGGCTGCGTCGCGAGGCGGCGGCCTTCGCGGCCGGCCGATCGGCCGACTTCGAGCGCTTTTGGGCGCATGACGATGCGTTTCACGACACCGTCGCCAACGAGGCCGGCCAGCCGCTCCTCGGCCGGATGATCGAGGATCTCCGCCGCAAGGCCCGGATGTGTCACGTCCCCCGCATGCCGGCCTCCTTTGCCGATCAGGGCATGGAGCACGTGGTCTTGCTGGACGCGCTCGAGGCCGGGGAGGCCGAAGCCGCGCGGCGTGCCATGCAGGCCCATCTCGACGCGGTCCGCCGGCGGTTGGTGAACTGGCTGGCTGGGCAGAACGACGGCGCGGCCCAGCCCCGGTGAGCAGAGGGAAAGCCCCCCCCCAAAGATACGCGGGGGGCTTGATGGCCCCCCCCCGCACCCCCCGAAACTTTTGGCGGATTGCCGACCACACCAGCCTCGCCTTCCCTACCGGCATTCTTGTTGCGAGTGCCAATGCACAAGCCACCCCCCCCCGCAGCGGTCACCTCTCCACCCCCTCCCCAAGCAACCCCACCACCCCTCCGCCCACCAAGGCGCCTCTGCGCCAAAGGACTAACCCGCTGTCGCGGGATGGGTGCGGCTCGACCGTTTGGGGCTGATCTTC
>RECO01000251.1 GCA_007694015.1 Geminicoccaceae bacterium | reverse complement strand
GGCCGGGCGGGGGTGCGGGATGGGCGAAGCTCAACCTAAACGGAAAACGCCCTAAGCGCCCGCTCGGCGGCGTGTTGCGAAGGGCGGTCCTCGCCCCTCAGAGCGGCCGCACGTAGGAGGTCTTCACCGTGGTGTAGAACTCCTGCGCGTAGCGGCCCTGCTCGCGCGGGCCGTAGGAACTGCCCTTCCGCCCGCCGAACGGCACGTGGTAGTCGACGCCCGCGGTCGGCAGATTGACCATCGTCATGCCGGCCTGGCTGTGCCGCTGGAAATGCTCGGCATGTTTGAGCGAGGTGGTGCAGATGCCGGCGGACAGGCCGAACTCGGTGTCGTTCGCCACCATCAACCCTTCCTCGTAGTCCTTCACCCGGATCACCGCGGCGATCGGGCCGAAGATCTCCTCGCGGTTGATCCGCATCGCGTTCGTCGTCTCGGTGAACAGCGCCGGCTGCAGGAAATAGCCCTCGGTCTCGCGGTTGAGCCGCTCGCCGCCCCAATGCAGCTTGGCCCCCTCGCGGATGCCGACGGCGACGTAGTCGAGGTCCTGGGTGAGCTGCGCCTCGTCCACCACGGGCCCGATATGCGTGCCCGCCTTCAACGCATGATCGACCACGAGCCCCTGCAAGGTTTCGGTCACCTTGGCGACGAACCGGTCGTGGATCGCCTCGGTCACGATCAGCCGCGACGAGGCCGTGCAGCGCTGCCCGGTGGAGAAGAAGGCCCCCTGCACCGCGCAGTCGACCGCCACGTCCAAGTCCGCGTCGTCGAGCACCAAAAGCGGGTTCTTACCGCCCATCTCCAGCTGCACCTTGGCGAGCCTGCCAGCACAGGTGGCAGCCACGTGCCGCCCGGTCGCCACCGAGCCGGTGAAGCTCACGGCCGCGATCTTCGGATGGCCGAGGATCGCCTCGCCGACCACCGAACCCCGGCCCATGACGAGGTTCAACACGCCCTTCGGCAACCCGGCACCGTCGAGAATGTCGACCAAGGCCCAGGCCGAGGCCGGCACGAGGTCCGCCGGCTTGAACACGATGCAATTGCCAGAAGCCAGCGCCGGCGCGATCTTCCAGGCCGGAATGGCCATCGGGAAGTTCCAGGGCGTGATCAGGCCGACGATGCCGACCGGCTCGCGCATGACCTCGACCGAGACGCCGGGGCGGATGGAGGCCACCTTTTCGCCGGTGAGCCGCAAGGCCTCGCCGGCAAAGAACTTGAACACCTGGCCGGCGCGCGTCACCTCGCCCACGCCCTCGGCCCGCGTCTTGCCCTCCTCGCGCGCCAAGAGTTCGCCCAACTCCTCCTTGCGCGCGAGCAGCTCGTCGCCCGCGCCATCCAGCACGTCGAAACGCTGCTGCGGGGTCGAATGGCTCCAGGCGACGAACGCGGCTGCCGCCGCATCCACCGCCGCGTCCACGTCCGCCGCCGTGCCCCGGCCGTAGTCACCGATCACGTCGGCCAGATCGGACGGGTTGCGATTGGGCGCGTAGCTTTCGGCCTTGTGCCACTCGCCGCCGATGAAAAGCCCGTGCTTCGACATGCTGTCCTCCGAAAACGTGCATCGGCCTTACCCCCGGCAGCGCCGTGGGGCAACGCCGTCAGGCGCGGGGCAGATTGCCACTTCGGACCGGCACGCCCGTCTCCCGGTGACAAATCTCCGCCAGCTTGGCGATGCCGGCGCGGATCGTGGCGACGTCCGGCAGGGCGTAGCAGAGCCTGAGC
The DNA here is from genome assembly GCA_007694015.1 of Geminicoccaceae bacterium. Taxonomy (GTDB): domain Bacteria; phylum Pseudomonadota; class Alphaproteobacteria; order Geminicoccales; family Geminicoccaceae; genus RECO01. The sequence continues at coordinate 7,363 of RECO01000251.1, read as the reverse complement.
GAGGACCGGGCGACGGCCGCATCGGTCGCCCACTCGATACCGGGATTGAAGGCCACGCCCTCGGCCAGGGCCGCCGCCTCCAAGGCCTTGGTGTCGACCGCCTCCGGCAACTTCACCCAAAGGAAAATCCCGCCCTTCGGCCGCTGGAACTCGGCCGCCGCCCCGAACTGCTCGGCCAACGCCTCCATCAACACCTCGCACTTCTGGGCGAGCCTCGCCTTCAGGTCGCGGACATGGGTCTCGAAGTGCTGGCCGAAATAATCGGCGACGATCATCTGCTCGATGGCCGGCGTGCCGGCATCGGTCTTGAGCGCCAACAACCGGGAAAGGACCGACCAGGGCGCGCTGACGTAGCCGAGCCGGAGCGCCGGTGCCAAAGACTTCGAAAACGAACCGATGTGGATGACGTGCTCGCCGCCCGCAAGCCCGCGCAGAGCGGGCGGCCAGTCGCCCTCCCAGACGAGGTCGGCATAGCACTCGTCCTCGAAAATCGGCACGTTGAAGCGGTGGCTCAGCGCCAACAACCGCTCCCTGCGGTGCACCGGCATCACCGTTGCCGTCGGGTTCTGCAACGTCGGCACAATGTAGACGTATTTCGGGCGGATCGAGCGTGCTGCCAGCGCCTCGAGTTCGACCTCCAGCGCGTCGGTGTCGAGCCCGTGCTCGTCGAGCGGAATGCCGACCACGTGGACACCCTTGCGGGCGAGGCGGGTCAGCATTCCGCCATAGGTCAGCTGCTCGACGATGACGGTATCGCCGGGCTCGAGCATCAACTCGTTGACCAGATCGAGCGCCTGCAGCGAGCCCGAGGTGATCAAGACGTCGTCGGGCGCGGCTTGAATGCCCCGCTGGTCGTGCAGCTTCGCCGCCACGAACCGCCGCAATCCGAGGTGGCCGAGCGGGCCGCTGTCGAGGCCGTAGGTCGCGAGCAAATGGCCCTCGGCCAACAGCACGCGCGCCGCACTTTCGGCCAATGCGGCGGTCGGCACCGCCGCCGGATCGTTGTGGCCGCCGACGAAGTTGTAGGCCGGAAAGCCCTGAAAGCGCGCCGCCGCCGGTGGCGTCGTCGCCGCAAAGGCAGCTTCGAGGTCCACGCTGATGCTCCTCCCTGTGCAGGCCTTGTCGTTGCGACCTTTCTGCACGGCCCGGGCGGCGCTGTCACCGGCGCGACGTTAACCTTTCCTAGAGGGCGACGTGGCTCAATCGGCGCTGCCCTCGGTTTCGGGAAACAGCATCACCCATGGCCAACTCTGCCGCCCTCGCCCGCACCGTCCCCCGCCGCATCGTCATCACCTCGGTCTTGGCGCTGGGGCTGGTGGCGATACTTGCGCTTGCCACCTTCTGGGTGAAGGACGTCATCGTCGCCCGCCAAAAACTCTACGGCGAGGCGTACCAAACCATTCAAGACCTGCGCAATCTCACCCAGCGCACCGCGCTGCTCGCCAGCCGAAGGCTCGCCAAAGCCGACCAGCCCGACGCCCATATCGACCATCAACTCTTCGCCGACCTGCACGAACTCGCACGGGTCCATCAAACCTTGCAAGGCATGCCCGGAAAGGTCACGATCCCGCCCGCGCTCCAAGAGGCCTACGTCGCCGGCCCACGCTTCGTCGACCGCGCGGTCGAGCAGCACCTGCGGACCCTGGGGCGCATCACGACGAGCGATCCCGCCTACGTCCAACACATCATCGACGGCGCGTCCGGCTCGCTGAGCTACGCCCTCGACCGGTTCGTGCGCCAGCACCAAGCCCTGGCCAATGCGGAGCTCGCCGGCTGGCACCGCTTGGAAACGGTGCTCATCACCGCCACGCTCGGTCTCTTGCTGTTCGAGCTCCTGTTCGTGTTCCGGCCGATGAGCCGCCGGGTCCGCGAGGGCTATCGCGAGCTCATCGACGTCTACGAGACTTTCCGGGCGCAGACGTTCCAGGACGAGTTGACCGGGCTCGGCAACCGCAAGGTTCTGTTGGAGGCCTTGGCACGCCCGCTGGCGAAGCCGCACGCCTTGCTCCAGATCGATCTCGATCACTTCAAGACGGTCAACGACACGCTGGGTCATGCGGTGGGCGATCAAACCCTGGTGGCGATCGCTAAGGCCATCCGCAGCGAGGTGTCGACCGACGACCTCGCCGTGCGGATGGGCGGCGACGAGTTTTCGGTTTTGTCGACGCACAAGGTCACCGTCGCCCAAGCCGTCGACCTTGCCGAACGCTTGCTAAGCGCGATCGACGACGCCTGCCCGGACGCCGCAGCGCGGCTCGGCCTCTCCGCCAGCATCGGCATCGCCCTGTTTCCCGCCACCGACCCCGACCCCAGCCGCCTCCTGCTCGACGCCGATCTGGCCCTGCACGAGGCCAAAGCCGAAGGCCGCCGCCGTTGGAGCCTCTTTCGCCCGGAAATGCGCGCACCGGTCGAACGGCGCCAGGCGGTCGAGGTGGCCTTTCGCCAAAGCCTGCTGCGCGGCGAGGTCATCCTGCACTACCAGCCGCAGGTCGATCTCGCGACCGGCGCGGTCATCGGGCTCGAAGCGCTGGCCCGGTGGCGGCGGCCCGACGGCGAAGTGCTCGGGGCCGACCACTTCATCCCCTTCATCGAGGACGGCCCCCTCATCATCGAAATGGGCAACCGCATCCTCGACGTCGCCCTCGACATGCAGCTCGAGCTGCGTCGCCTGGGGCTGGTTGCAGGGCCGATCGGCCTGAACGTCGCCGACCTCCAACTCCGCCAACCCGACTTCGCGTCCTCATTGCTGGACCGCGTGGCGCAAGCCGGGCTGGGCCCCGATGCCGTCACCATCGAAGTCGTCGAGCGCGCCTTCGTCGCCCGCGGGCAGGAATTGATCGCGCGCCAACTGCACGACCTCGCCGATGCCGGCGTGGCCGTCGAACTGGACGACTTCGGCACCGGCCACGCCTCGCTCACGCACCTGAAGACGTTCCCGGTAAGCCGCATCAAGATCGATCGCAGCTTCGTCGACGGCATCGGACGCGATGCGGGCGACGAAACCATCGTCCGCGCCACCATCGACATCGCGGCCAGCATGGGCCGCCGCGTCATCGCCGAAGGCATCGAAACCGACGCCCAGCGCCGCTTCCTCCTCGCCCATGGCTGCCAGGAAGGCCAGGGCTACCTGATCTCACCGCCCTTGCCGCCGAGCCGACTCATCGACTGGCTCACGACCCAGCGCGCCGCCGTCCGCCACGGCTCGGGACAAGCACTGACGGTGTCCTGACCGAAGAGAGCGGGAAGCAGGCAAGGACGCGGGAGCTCTTGGCCGCCGCCCCCCCCCAACCTTCGGCAACCAAGCGGCCCAGGCCATCCCAATGGGCCGGGGCCTGGAATTCGAGGGGTTGGGGGAGGATGCAGGTGCGGTGTGCCAATGCCTCGAGACCGGGCGTACGGCCACCAGCCCCGCAACGCCGTCCCACTCGGCGAGCAGCGCCACGTCGATACGGATCCCGCAAAGCCGCCATGGCAGCTTCCCCACCCCAGCAGCAGGAAGCAGCCGAGCCGCATTGCTCGATCAAGGGTTCAACGAATACCGCGTGCGTCTGCCCTCAGCCGAGCGGCTCGGTTGCCCAGGCCATCCGACCCGGGAATGTCGAGAACCGCGCAAGAGCCGGCAAGCCGCAGCGCGCCTGCCGGGGAGCGCAAAACCTCCCCCTCGGACCAGCCTTGGCCTTTCCTTTATGACGTTCAGGCCACCGCGCCGCGGCTTTGGGCGGGGAGGACGCGGTCGGGGGGGCGGTGGCCGTCGACGAAGGTCTTCATGTTGATGAGGACCTTCTCGCCCATGTCGAGACGGCCTTCGATGGTGGCGCTGCCCATGTGCGGCAGCAGCACCACATTGTCGAGCTCGCGCAGCTTCGGGTTGATCGCCGGTTCGTGTTCGAACACGTCGAGCCCGGCGCCGGCGAGTTCCTTGTTGCGCAGCATCCGCGTCAGTGCCGGCTCGTCGATCACCTCGCCGCGCGACGTGTTGACGACGTAGGCGTGCGGGCGCAGCAATTTGAGCCGGCGGGCCGACAAGAGGTGGTAGGTCGCGGGCGTGTGCGGGCAGTTGACGCTGACGATGTCCATCCGCGCCAGCATCTGGTCGAGGCTTTCCCAAAAGGTGGCTTCGAGCTCGTGTTCGAGCGAGGGATGGACGCGGCTGCGGTTGTGGTAGTGGATCGAGAGCCCGAAACCGCGCGCCCGCCGGGCGACCGCGGTACCGATCCGGCCCATGCCGAGGATGCCCAGCCGCTTGCCGTTGATGCGGTGGCCCAGCATGGCGGTGGGGCTCCAGCCATTCCACTCGCCCGAACGGGCAAGGCGCTCGCCCTCGACGATCCGCCGCGCCACGGCGAGGATCAGCGCCATGGTCATGTCGGCGGTGTCTTCGGTCAGCACGCCCGGCGTGTTGGTGACGGTGATGCCGCGCTTGTAGGCGGCGTCGACGTCGATGTTGTCGGTGCCGGTGCCGTAGTTGGCGATCAACCTGAGGTCGGGGTTGGCGTGCGCCAGGATGGCCGCATCGATCCGGTCGGTCACCGTCGGCACCAGAATATGCGCCGTCTTCACCGCCTCGATGAGCTCCGCCTTGCCCATCGGCTCGTCGGTGTCGTTGAGCCGAGTATCGAACAGCTCCATCATCCGCGCCTCGATCGGCTCGGGCAAGCGCCGGGTGACGACGACGAGCGGGCGGGTGCGGGTCATCTCGCGGTCACTCCCAAATCCATGTGTTCCTCTGCCTCGGCGGCATAGCAGAGCCGAGGCAAAGGGCCAAGCCGAGTGGACCCCGCGCGACGGTTGCATTTGCGGTCGCTTCGGGCCAAGCAAGGCGGGACGGACGCCCCGAGGGGCCGTGCTGGGAGACGGAGCGGCGGTGACATCGACGCGGAACTGGTGGTGGCCGGTGTTGATCGTCGGCTGCCTCGTGGCAGCGTTGCCCGCGCTGGCCGGCGAGGTCGGCCGGGTCACCGGTCTGCCGGTTCCGCGCTTCGTCTCGATCGGTGTCGAGGTGGCCAATCTCCGGGTGGGGCCCCGCAACAGCTACGACGTGATCGCGATCTACCGCCGGCGCGGCATGCCGCTGAAGGTCCTGGACGAGTTCGACACCTGGCGCGAGGTCGAGGATCACGAGGGCACCCGCGGCTGGATGCATCAACGGCTGTTGTCGGGCCGGCGGACGGTGATGGTGATCGGCGAAGCCCAAACCCTCCGCCGGGCTCCGGCCGAGGATGCGGTGGCGATGCTCGTCGCCGAGCCGCTGGTGTTGGGCGAGCTGTTGCGCTGCCAAGCGGCTTGGTGCTTCGTGGAAATCGATCGGCGGCGGGGCTGGATGCAGGCGAGCGGGCTTTGGGGCATCACACCCTGACCAACGGGGCGTTGCGTGTCGGCACTCGTGTCGTCTTGCCGGTCCTCAGATGGTGTGGGCTGGTCACGGCCGATTTGGCGCTCGTCGCCGGTTTGGTCGTGCTGGTCAGCGTGCAGCTGGGCTGGCTGCACGGCGCCATCGACGTGGTCGCGCAGTTCGGGCTGCAGGGAGCCCTCGCCCTGGCCCTGGCACTCGGCTTGACGTGGCGGTTGGCGCGGTGGTGGCGGGCGACCTTGGCGGGAACTGCCCTGCTCTTGTCGCTGCCGCCGCTCGGCCTGCCCGCCCTGCCCTGGGCCGCACCTTGGGGCCACGCCACCGCCGAGGACGCTCCGGTCCTGACCGTCCTCGTGGCCAATCTGAACCAGCACGCCGGCGTGCCGCCCAAGGGCAGCTTCGACGCCTGGCTCAACGCCACGGGCGCCGACGTCGTGCTGTTCAACGAAGCCACGGCCGCGACGCGGGCGCGCTTCGAAACCCATCCCGGCGCCTTCGACTATGTCGATCACTGCGGTCAGGGCCTCTTTTGCGAGACGATGGTGCTGTCGCGCTGGCCCTCGAGCCCGATTGCCTATCGCTTCGACCCGCAAAACGGCGGCAAGGTGCAGTTGACGGCCGTCACCTTCGAAGACACCCGCTTCACCTTTGGCGTCACCCACGTCCTGCGCCCGATCCCGCCCGGCAGCCCCGCGCAAAACCTGCGCCAGAGCGAATTCATCGCCGAGGCGGTGGCGGGGCACGAACGGATGGTGCTGACCGGGGACTTCAATGCCGTGCCTTGGGGCCGGGTCATGGCCATGTTCGGCGAGCGGGCGGGGCTGAGCGGGCCGATCCTGTGGCAGGGGACCTGGCCTTCCTGGCTGCCGATCCCGCTCCGGCTGCACATCGACCACGTGCTGGTCGGCTGCGGCGTCGAAGTCCTGAGTGCGCGCACGATCCGCGTCCCCCGCTCCGATCACATGGCCGTGTTGGCGCGGCTACGGGCGAGCGATGCGGCGTGTTGAACGCTTGGCCTCGCCACCCGATCGGGCGGGGGCAACCGGGTCCGGCAGGCTCAGGGCCGTGCCGCGCGGCGCAGCCGAACGATGACCTCCACCCGATCGATATCGTAGCCTGCGGGCGGTGTGGGCAGTTCGTTCAACTCGACCGCTTCGCCCGGAATGTCGATCACCACGCCCTGCTCGGGTTCGAAGAAGTGGTGGTGATGGGTCGTGTTGGTGTCGAAATAGGACTGGCCCGTGTCGACCGGCACTTCCCGCAGGAGGCCGGCCGCGGTGAACTGGTGGAGCGTGTTGTAGATGGTGGCAAGCGAGACCTGGATCCCGGCGCCGCGCGCTTCCTGGTAGAGATCCTCGGCGGTTACGTGGCGGTCGCCCTCGGCGAACAGCAGCCGCGCCAGCGAGAGACGCTGCCGCGTTGGCCGAAGACCAGCCGCCTTCAGGTGCTGGATCTCCTCACAAAACGTCGCCATCCGCAACATCCGGTCCGTCCCGCTCACCGCCTGGAATTGGCACTAAGTTGGTACGATATGCGGCGGATGTCAACCAAGCTGGACGCTACGCCCGCCAGCTTGGCCGTGGTCGCTATTCCGTGCGTTTTCCGAAATGCTTGACCATCCCGCACCCCGCCAGCCGGGGTCCCCAAGCTGCTTGGCAGCGTGGGGTGGCCGGCCGCCCACGAGTGTACGATACCATGGGCGGCCGGGCGGGGGTGCGGGATGGGCGAAGCTCAACCCAACCGGAGACCGCACTAGTGCACAGGCGCATTCGGAGCGTTCCGCTCCGGATGCGCCGTTGATGCACTAACTCCATGGAATCGTGCAGCTTTGGCGCAGTCGGACGTGATTAGTCCGACTGCGCCGCTGCACTAGGCTGCGTCACGATCACGGCAGCCAATATGTCGCCGACGACTTCCAGGCCGAGCTCGCCTTCCTCGGCCTCGAAAGCTCGCCCGCCTTCGTCCGCGAGCCCGAGGGCAATGGCTGCGCCGAGCGCTTCATCCGCGTCCTCA
>RECO01000249.1 GCA_007694015.1 Geminicoccaceae bacterium | reverse complement strand
GGGATGGCCCGTGCGCTACCTAACCGGGAAACGCTCTAGTGCAGCGGCGCAGTCGGACGATTCACGTCCGACCGCGCCAAAGCTGCACGATTCCATGGAGTTAGTGCATCAACGGCGCATCCGGAGCGGAACGCTCCGAATGCGCCTGTGCACTAGTGGGTTTGGCTGAAGTCGAACTCCAGGTCGCCGGCAACGTCGGGGGTGTTCGGTGTCTTGGCTTCGTGCCAGCGCCGCAGGCGCTCCAAGAGGTGCACTTGGCCCATCGACAGATTGACCGCAAAGGCGATCGGCAGGGTCTGGCGCAACGCCGCAAAGGCCCTGTCGTCCAGCGCGTTGAGCGCGCGCTCGTCGACGCAATGCAGCCCCTCGATCTGCAAGCCCAGCGACGCGCGCAAGGCGTCGGGCCAGGGCATCAGCAACCGCGCTTTGGCCAGCGTCGGCGTCAGCGAACGCAACGTCGCCTGCTGCCGGTGCCACTGCTGCAGCCGTTCCAACATCGCCGCCAAGGCCGGACTGGGCTGGCCCGCCGCATCGAACAACACCTCGCCCGCCGCCGCGCCGGCTGCCCGCGCCTCGGGCGCCATCGTCACCACCATGCCCTTGCCGGTCTCGACCGCGGCGAAGGGCCAAAGATCGAGCCAGGTTGGCCGGTAGGCCCCGAGCCAATGCCCCTCGTCGACGAACAGCGACGACTCGGCGGCGAGACCGCACACGCCCACCACCTCCCAATGCGCACCCCGGCGGACGAAGGCCAGCGGCATCGCGGCGGCTGCCCGGCCGAGCTCTTGGGGTTGCAGCGGCACGAGCGCGGTGCGGCTGGCAAAGCCGTCGTCGAGCCGCGGCAGCCAGCGCAGCCCGCGACAGCTTGCGGGGGTGACGGGCAACGGATCGGTCATCGGCAGTCATCTCCCAAAAAAGCAGAAACCCCCGGCAGAGCCGGGGGTTTCCCAACCGCTTCAGGGCGGCTGCAACCAGGCGGGCGAAGCCCCGGCTCAGGCCACGTCGGCCGTGCCCGCGGTCATGAAGCCATTTGCGAAGGTGATGTCGGCCGCCGCCACGCCCACCAGGGTGATCGTGGTGATGTCATCCTGCGCACCCGCGCCGATGTCGCGGCCGGCCTCGGGCGTATTCTCGACGTAGAGCACCAAGTCGCCGCCGATTTCCTGCCAGAGGATTTCGAGCACCTCGCGGTCGCCGACGCGGTTTTCGATGGTGAGATCCTCCGGGATCTGCACCAGGGTGAACCCTTCGCCAAAGAAGATCGTGTCGACACCCTCGTCCCCGAAGAGGGTTACATCGAACGCGTCGCCCGGCGAGGCGACGAAGAGGAAGATGTCGTCTTCGGCGGTCCCAGCGACGGCGGCGTCGATCGCAACCGGCAGAGCGAAGCCGGCCTCGATGATCGCGTCCTCGGCGTCGGCGATCGCCTGCTCGAGCGCATCGAGCTCGTCGACCGCAGCCTGCGCTTCGTCCACCGCCGCCTGCAGCTCGAGCCGCTGGGCGATGGCAGCCTCGGCCTCCGCGACCGCCTCCCGCGCAGCGACCAAGGCATCGACTGCAGCCTCACCGCCCTCGATGTCTTCAATCGCGTCCTCGGCGGCCTCGACGGCGTCTTCGGCGGCACCCAAGGCGTTGATCGCGGCGACGTCGGCGGTGACAGCGGCAATGAGGTCGGCAATGCCAACGCCCTCGGGCTCCGCGGCCACGACGAGATTGCCCTCGTCGTCGAGGGAGATGACGGTTTCTCCACCGACGGTCAACACGTCCTCATCCGCATCTCCGGCTTCGGGCGCGGTGTACACGGCAAGGGTAAGGGGGTTGCGCACGTTGAACTCGGCGACGGCGCCGGCAGCCTCGGCCTCCGTTTCGACTTGGGCCGCCGCAGCCGCCTCCAACTCCGCTTCGGCGGCGTCGAGCGTGTTGAGCGCGGCACGCAAGCCGGGAATGGCGTCAACCGCCGCTTCTGCGGCCGCCAACTCGTCCTGCGCGTCGAGCAGGTCGGCGTTCAACTGGTTGATGCTGCCGCCCGGGTCGGCGGCCAGTGCGGCCTCAGCGTCCGTCAGCGCATCTCTGATCTCCGCGGCGGTAGCCTCCTCCGCCTCCAGGAACGCGTCGAGTGCGGCTTGGGCGGCTTGCAGGTCGGCGAGCAACTCGGGCAAGGGCGAGGGTGGTGGCGGGGTCGGGCTCACGCCGGCACCCTCGCGGCCCTCGGCAATGCCGAACTGGAGCCAGTGCGCCACGGGATCGACCCCGGCGGCGGCGACGTCCGGGTTGGCTTCGAGATAGCCTTCCACGTCGAAGCCCACGATGAACGGGGCGCGACCCTCCGCGGCACCGAAGGTCAACCAGTGCGTCAGCGCGTCGATACCCGCCTCGGCCACGTCGGGATTGGCCGCCAAATAGGCTTCGGCGTCGAACTGCGACAGCGCGAAGCTCGGCGCCCGGCCTTCGCTCGCACCGTGCGCGGCGAAATGATCCCAGGCGCTGGCGAAGGCACCGGCCTCGATGGCCGCGGCGACGTCGGGGTTTTGTTGCAGATACGCAGCGGCATCGAAGAAGGCGTTGGGCGCACGGCCTTCGGCGTTGCCGCTGAGTTGGAAATGCTGCAGCCCCGACGAGAACGCGCCGAGCGCGACCGCGGTGGCAACATCCGGGTTGGCATTGAGATAGTATAGCTCGTCGAATTGCGTCGGCGTAGCCATGGGGTGCTCTCCTAAAACAGTGCGCGAGAGAGATGGGTGCCCGTTCCCGCGGGCACGAACAGCGGGCTCGGAGACGCGACCGCTCGGCCGAGCGCGCGGACGCGCCCGGCCGCGGGGTCGCGGTCAGGCGAGACGACGGTCATCGGCAGCGTGGTCGACACGATCGCTTTCGAGCTCCTTGGTCATGCCGAGGCCTGGGATCGACTTATATGACTAAATCCTCGGCAGGTCCCGAGTTGCGGGTACTGCGGCCTAGGTCGAGTGTCAACCGGCGGTAGGCGCAAAGCCGTGGATAAAAAGATTCGTTGCAGCCCCGCCACAGCTCGCGGATTATGGTCGGTGTGTGCGCCCTAAGCTGTGCCGTTCGTGCCACCCGGCACGCCGAACCACGGCGGCAACGCGGCCAGCCGCGGCTGCGCCGCGTCCTTGTCCGAGAGCGCGCGTGGCCGCTGCGGCCAGGCGATGGCCAGCTCCGGGTCGTCCCAGGCGAGCCCCAAATCGTGATCCCTGGCGTAGAACGCCGTCACCTTGTAGGCGACGCGGGTGTCGGGCTCGAGCGTCAAAAAGCCGTGGGCGAAGCCTTCCGGCACCCAGAGCTGCTCGCCGCCCCGGGCGGTGAGCGTCGCCGCCGTCCAGCGCCCGAAGGTTGGGCTGCCGTGGCGCAGGTCCACCGCCACGTCGAACACCGCCCCCGTCACCACCCGCACCAGCTTGCCCTGGGCGAAGGGCGGCGACTGGAAGTGCAGCCCGCGCAGCGTATGCCGCTCGCGCGACAGGCTCTCGTTGTCCTGCACGAAGTCCGCCACCAAGCCGGTCGCCGCCTGGAACGCACGGGCGTTGAACGTCTCCTGGAACCAGCCCCGCTCGTCGGCGAAGCGGCGCGGCGTCAGCAAGAGCACGCCCTCGAGGTCGGTCGTGGTGACGTTCACCTGCGGTCTCCGTAACGGTCGTCGAGGTCGTCGAACAGCCGGCGCAGCCCCTGGCCGAGCGGCGGGTCCACCGCTTCCAGCTCGGCCAGGGCCGCGGCCGAGGGCTCGGGCACGAATTCGCGCGTCAAGGGCCCGTGCGCCGTGTCCTGCTCCAACACCAGGCGCACCGGCCCCTCGACGCTGAGTGCTGCCTGCACCAGGGCGGCAAAGACGTGCGGCTCGGTGACGAAGAAGGAGGGGTAGGTGACCACGGCCGTACGCCCGCCGGCACTGGTCTCGGCGCCGGGCTGGACGGCGTTGGGCGAGAGCCCGAGCCGGGCGGCGAGGTCGACCAGGGGCGCTTCCGCCAACTCCAGCCGCCAGCAGGGCGGCCGGGCGGCGGCGGGCGCGGGCTCAGTCCTCGCGGAAGCCATGGAACATGGCATCCTCGAGCGGCCTGATCAGGTAGTCGACCAAGGTGCGCTCGCCGGCCTTGATGACGATCTCGGCCGGCATGCCCGGCAACAGCACCACGTCGCCGAGCTGGCCGCGCTGCTCTTCGGACACCCGCACCCGCGCCTCGAAGTACAGCATCCCCTGTCGGTCCTCGGTGACGTCGGCGGCGACGTGGATCACCTCGCCCAGGATGATCGGCAAATTGCGCATGGCGAGCCCCGAAAACCGCACCTCCGCCTCGGCGCCCAGCGCCACGAGGTCGATGTCGGCCGGATCGACCCGCGCCTGGACGATCAGCTCGTCGTAGATCGGTACGAGCTGCATGAGGGTCGCCCCCGGCTGCACCACGCCGCCGATGGTGTGGGCTTGCGAGTTGACGATGATGCCGTGCTCGGGCGCCGTGACCGTGCGGCGGAACAACACGTCGTCGGCGGCGGTGAGCCGCTGGTGCAGGTCGAACAGCTCGGCCTGCACCCGCTCCAGCTCCGCCGTCACCTCGCGCTGGAAGTCGCGGTCGATCTGCAGGAGTTGCAGCTCGGTCTCGCCGATGGCGACCTGGAGCCTGGAGATTTCGGCGGTGAACTGGCCGACGTCGCCCTGCCGTTCCGCGCGCTCGCGTTCCAAGGCCAGGATGCGCGTGCGCGAGGTGTGGCCGCGCTCCAACAGCCAGCGCAAATTGCCGATCTCGTCGGTGAGGATGTCGACCTGCTCCTGGTTGCCCTGGATTTGCGCTTCGAGCCCGCGGATTTGTTCGTGCAACTGGGCGATCCGCCGTTCCAGGATGTCGGTCTGGCCTTCCAGCGCGTTGCGCCGCGCCAGGAACAGCTCCTTTTGATTGGCCATCAGGTCGCGGGCAAAGGGATTGGCCTCGTCGAGCAGCTCGGGCGCAAAGGCGATCGCATCGGCCCCGCGCCGCTCCGCGATGAGCCGCGCCTGCAAGGCCAGGGCGGCGAGGTACTGCACCTGGAGGACGTTGCGCGTGCTCGCCGGATTGGTCGGGTCGAGCCGCACCAGCACGTCGCCCGGCGCCACCCGGTCGCCGTCGCGCACCAGGATTTCGGCAATGATGCCGCCCTCGAGGTGCTGGATCTCCTTGCGGTTGGTGTCGACCACCACCATGCCACCCGCGACGGCGCCGCGCGCCAGGGGCGCGACCGCCGACCAAACGGCAAGGCTGCCGAAGGCGATCACGAGGATCACCAGGCCAACGACGATGGCCGGGCGGTAGTCGAACGGGGCCTCTTTCGACGGGGCCGCGGGGCCGGTGAGGAGTTGGGTCGACATGGCTCGAACGGGGGCCTCGCTGGCTGCGGTCAGGATACGAGCTTGGGCTGGTTGGCCGGGCGGGTCAGCCGCTGCAGGATCTCTTGCCGCGGGCCGAACATCTCCACCACACCGTCGCGCAGCATCAAGATCTTGTCGACGTGCTGCATCACGTTCGGCCGATGCGAGCTGATGATCAGCGTGCAGCCCTCCTGGCGGAGTTGGTCGATCGCCCGCGACAGCGCCGCCTCACCCTCGGCGTCGAGGTTCGAATTGGGCTCGTCGAGCACGACGAAACGCGGATTGCCGTAAAGCGCGCGGGCGAGCCCGATCCGTTGGCGCTGACCGCCCGAGAGGGCGATGCCATGCGGGCCGATCAGCGTGTCGTAGCCTTCCGGCAGGCGCAGGATCATGTCGTGCACCCCGGCTTTCTGCGCAGCCTGGGACACGGCGCCCGGATCGATCTCGTCGGCAAAGCGGGCAATGTTGGCGGCAACGGTGCCGTCGAGGACCTCGACCTCCTGCGGCAGATAGCCCAAATGCGGGCCGAGATGGGCATGATCCCAGCGGAACACGTCGGCGCCATCCAGGCGCACGCTGCCGGCCTGCACCGGCCATACGCCGATCAGCGCGCGGGCCAGGGTCGATTTGCCGGAGGCACTTGGCCCGACCAGCCCCAGCGCTTCCCCAGGCTCCAGTGCGAAACTCACGCCCTTGAGCACTGCCCGATCCGCACCCGGCGGAGCAACGACCGCGCGCTCGACGGCGAGATGCCCCTTCGGCGGCGGCAGCGCCATGCGTTCCGGCGCTGCCGGGGTCTCCATCAACAGATCATCCAGCCGCGCCCAGGCCCCGCGCGCAGCCACGAACTGCCGCCACGACCCGATCGCCTGCTCGATCGGCGCCAAACCGCGCCCCATGATGATCGACGCGGCGATCATGGCGCCGGGCGAGATGATCTGGTGGATCGCCAGCCAGGCGCCGGTGCCGAGAATGGCCGACTGCACACCGAGCCGAACGAACTTGGTCAAGCCGCTGATGGTCCCGGCGCGGTCCGAGGCTAGCGCCTGACGTTCCAGCGTCTGCTGGTTGAACCCGTGCCAGCGCCGCATGATGCCGGGCAGCATCCCCATCGCCTGCAGCGCTTCGCCGTTGCGCAGACTGGCCTCGGCGAAGGTATTGGCCTTGGCGGCGTGCTGGTTGGCCTCGGTCAGGGGCCCGCGCGTGCGCCATTCGGTCAAGAGCGCGAACACGAACAAGACCACGGCACCGCCGAGCGCCACCACACCCAACAACGGGTGGAACAGAAAAACGATGCCGATGTAGATCGGCGCCCAGGGCGCATCGAAAAACGCGAAGGGCCCCTGGCCGGAGATGAACTGGCGCACGTTGTCGACGTCACGCAGGGCCTGCGTCTGGTTGTTCATGCGCCGTAGCGCGTTGCGGGCGAAGAGCGCCTCGAAGACGCGAGTCGCGACCGCCTTGTCCATGCGCGTACTGACGCGGACGAGCACCCGCGAGCGCACGATTTCCAAAAGTCCCATCACCAGCAGCATGGCGCCGACGATCAAGCTCAACAGCAACAGCGTCGATTCGCTGCGGCTCGACAACACGCGGTCGTAGATCTGCAGCATGTAGAGCGGCGAGACCAGCATCAGCAGGTTGATGAAGAAGCTGAAGACGCCGACCGCGATAAGACCGGAGGTCGAGAGTCCGACCGCTTGGCGAAGCGGCGAGCGTGGCGCGGATCGCGCGCGCTGTGGCAGCGCTGCCCTCATCGGGTCGAACCCCATGTTGCGTGACATCAACCGGACTGCCAGTGTCGCGTACCAGTTTTCCCGGTGCGAGGCGACCTCTCACGTGCATGGGGCGCGACGCTGGCGCCTGCTGCGTTTTCCGACAGGCTCGACCATCCCGCACCCCCGCCCGCTGCATGCTTCGGCGAGGGTCAGCCCGATCAGGCAACAGCGCCAATCTCCCAATGGATAAGAGCATTGGAGGCGGCGATGTAGTCGATGCTGAGTTCGATGTCGCGCCTGATCGAAAAGCCCCGATCTGCGGGCGAGACCACGCCCACCACGTGCACGTCTGCCGCCGTCTCGAACCACAAGGGGCCACCGCTGCTACCCGGCGCCGTCGAGCCTGCCGAGAAGGTGAGGATGTCGATCCCGGCCCCGTTGCGGTCGTCGATCACGCGCGTGGCGGCGGCGGGACCCGTTCGGTCGTTTGCAACCCCGCCGGTCCGGGATAGCCCGACAAGGCAACGCTGCCGGCCGAGGTCCAAGCCAAAGACGTCAGCCAGCCGAACCACTCGCCGATCGGCTCCCGCGTGGAGAGGATGGCGACGTCGTAGGCAACCTCGCCCGGTGTGATCATCCGGGCATGTGTGAAGGTCTGCAACCCCCAGGCGTCGACCACGTCGAAGGTGCCGAGGCCGCGCTCGCCGGCATGCGCGGCGGGTGAGACGCGAATGTCGTCGTAAAGCCCGCCGCGCAGCCCGACCGGATCGCCGCGGTCGGTGTCCATGACGACGTGCGCCGCCGTCAAGACGTTGTTCGGGCCGGCTAGTCCTACTGTGTCATAACATGGATATGGCTGACTTTGGATGCAGGCAGCACGGGCATCTGGGTAGGGCTCGGGCAAGGTGGCGGGTGAGGCCGAGGCGCAGGCTGGTGATGGAATTGGGGACGTGCCGCTCGGGTCTTGGGGGTGCGGCCGCGAGGGACGAAACCTTAGGGTAAGGGAGGGACGCGGCGGCGTAGGCTCGGGGTGCCATCGGTGCCGGAGGGGGAAAAGGCGAGCCGTTCGCGCACCAGAAAGCCGTAAGCGGCGATCCAGAGGCTGGCATGGTGGTGGAAGCCACGCCAGCCGCGGCCCTCGTCATGACCGAGGCCGAGTTCCTGCTTCAGGTCGAGATCGTCGCGCTCGATCCGCCAGCGCACCTTGGCGAGGCGGACCAGTTCGTCGAGGGCGACGTCCGCTTCGAGGTTGGCGAACCAGAATTTGGTCGGCTCGCCCTCACCTTCGGGCCATTCGACCAGCAGCCAAAGCTCGGGCCAGGGCTCGCGCCGCTGCTCGTCCCCCAAGATCACATAGCGGGCGGGGCGGACCCGTGTGGCGGCGAAGCGGAAGGTCAGTGCTGCGTTGCTGCCTTCCCGCCAGGTCACCTTTTGCCACGCCGTTGGCGCCAAGGCCTGCGCCCACGGCCGGCCCTGGACCGGGCCGTGGTCCGGGGTGCGGCGCAGGTTGTGGGGTCGGCGGCCGCGGCCGGACCAAGGCTTGGGCGGCGCATCGCTATTCTGGGGTACCGTGCCGTCGGGCCAGACGGTCGCATGGGCCTGCACGCCAACGACGTAGTCGAGGCCCAACGCCAACAGCCCGGCCTGGAACTTCATGTCCGCCCCATATCCGGCATCTGCCAGGACGACGCCACGGCGCACGTCGGCGGCGAGTGCCGCCTCGATCTGTTGCAGGGCCAAATCCTGCTTGGTCTGGAACGTGGACACCTCCGATAACCGCGATTTCTCGGGCTTTGGGCGCTCCGGCGTTGGTTGGTGAAGCTTCGAGCCGGTGAAAGCTCCGGTCTTGATCTCGAAGGAGGGCGGCAGCGCGGCTCCTCGGGGCCTTGCGGGGTCACACGCACAGAATCCGCCGGTCGAGCCAGCACCATCGCTTCATGTTGTAGGCCATGTTGGCGAGCGTGACGGTCGCGGCGGCGCGCACTGTAGAGCGTCAACCTCGTTGGCCGTCGTGTTGCCTCATGCAGGAATGTTGCTGACGTTCGACTTCGTTGCCTCATCAGGAATGTTGCCGGGGGCGGGCGCATGGGCGTCGTGTGACCGATCACACGATTTCCGCCGACGGCGCGGTGGGCTCGGCGACGCGGGGCTCTAC
>RECO01000247.1 GCA_007694015.1 Geminicoccaceae bacterium | reverse complement strand
TAACAGCGGCGCGCTGCGCCCTCGGCAAACGCTGCGGCCGGGCTTACCCGGAGGCGATCGCCCGCCACCTGCAGCAGGTGCGTACCGCCGGCACCGCCGATGGCAACGAACGGTTGTCCTATTTCGACCGGCCGGTGCAGCTCGGCCGCTGCGTGCCCCGCGCACCCAGCGGCCGAGCCCCGGCTCAGCCGCGGCCGACGAAGGGCATTTTGGTGGCCATCACCGTCATGAAGAGCACGTTGGCATCCAGCGGCAGCGAGGCCATGTGCACCACCGCATTGCCGACATGGGCCGCATCCATCCGCGGCTCGACGCGGGTCGAGCCATCCGGCTGCGGCACGCCTTGGGTCATGCGCTCGGTCATCGGCGTGGCGGCGTTGCCGATGTCGACCTGGCCGCAGGCGATGTCGAACGCCCGGCCATCCAGTGCCAGGGACTTGGTGAGCCCGGTGATGGCGTGCTTGGTCGCCGTGTAGGGCGCCGAAAACGGCCGCGGCGTGTGTGCCGAGATCGAACCGTTGTTGATGATCCGCCCACCCTGCGGATTCTGCCGGCGCATCACCGCAAACGCCTCCCGCGCACAATAGAACGCACCCGAGAGGTTCACCCGAACCACCTGATCCCACGTCTCGACGTCGAGTTCGTCCACCGGCACCGGCGGCGCGCCGATCCCGGCATTGTTGAACAACAAGTCCACCCGGCCAAAGCGCGCGACCGCGGCCTCGAACAGTGCCTTGACCTGCGCCGCATCGCCCACGTCGGTCGGCACCACCAGGGTCGCTCCCTTGGCCATCGCCGCCGTCTCGGCCAGCGCGGCCTCACGCCGGCCGGCAAGGACGCAGGCATAGCCCGCCCCATCCAGCGCCACCGCCACCGCCCGGCCAACGCCGGTCCCGGCCCCGGTCACCACCGCCACTCTCGTCGTTGCCGCCACCCTGGTCCTCCCCTTTGCGTGGTTGCTGCGGCGGCGACGGTAAGGAAAGGAGAGGGTAAGGCAAAAAGACTAGGGGGCTTTTGGCCCCCTAGGACCCCCAAGCGACGGCTGCGCCGCCGCCCCTTAGAAAAAGTGGCAGCGGCAACGCCGCTGCCGGGGGGTCCAAGGGGGGACCATCAAGTCCCCCCTTGCCTTTTCCCTCCCTTCCTCCCGCACCCGCCGTGCTCGTTTCGCCGGTCAGACAGCACGGCTCTTGCCGTTCGTCTACCAGCCGATCACCGAGGGCAGCGTTGTGGCGAGGGGTGGTCGGCGGCGACGACGCGGCGGCCTTGGGCTGGGGCCTGCCAGCCCAAGGCCGCGCACCGCCCGCAATCCCGACGAGGCCTTCTCGGACCGTTATCGAATGCGGCGATCAGAACGAAACGGCGGGTTCGGACCGATCCGAACCCGCCGCTGTTACGTAGGTATCTCAGAGGCCGGCGGACTCTGCCGTCGGCTTTGGGTTTATTGCCGCCCGCGCCGCTCCGCTTTTGCCTTCTTCAGGTTGCGCTGCGTGGCTTGATATTCGCGGAAGGCGTAAGCCAACGCGAACAGCAGAGTTCCCAGCGACAGCGTGATCGTCAAGCTTTCCACGTCCATCTTTCAATCCCCTCTCAAAGGTTTACGGGCCAAGGTCCGAGCGGCGGCTCCGCCTTCACAAAGGCAGGCAAGAGCGACGGACACCCCACTCCACGAGAAGGTTGCGGTCTGCAAACCAACCCTCGCTGGGCTTCAAATCTCGCGGGCTTCGCTCAAAAGTATGCGTCGGGTTGTCGCACCCTCAGGGGCGGGGCAAAAGGCCCTCGCGGAGCGGCAAGACGAGGCTGCCGACCCGCGTCGCACTCTCGGTCCGGCCGATGACGATCGCCGCGATGCCGCCACCCTCGTCGTCGGCGACCAGCACCGGAGCCCCCGATGCCCCCGGCTCCACCGGGCAGTCGAGCCGCCAAAGCGGCCCCAGTTCGCCGATCACCTTGCAGGCTCGGCTGAAGGCGGCGAGGTGCGGACGGCGCTGGCTGTAGTGGATCAGCATCACCTCCACCGGCGGTGTCGCGCGCAACGCGATCGGCACGGGCGCCACGTCGATCGGCCCGCCCAGATCCAGCCACGCCACGTCGTGGGCGAAGCCGGCCTGGCGCTGCCGTGCCGACCAGTCGTAGGCCGGATCGATCACCACCGCGCGCGGCCGGGCGTGCGCCAGGTAGTCACCCCGATCCCAGCCTGCAACGAAATGGATGTCGCCGAGCCGCGCCGGCTGCCCGGTCAGCGGGTGAAACAGACAATGCGCCGCGGTCACGACCCAACGCTCGGCCACCAGCGTCCCGGTGCAAAAGCCCTGTCCCGCCACGTTCACCCGGCCGACCCCCGGCCACACGCCGAGTTCCAGCCCCGGCTCGGCCGCCAACGCCCCGCTCCACAACAGACCCAAAAGGCCGAACCCCAAACGCCGGATCACCACCATCCTCCTCGGCGCAGCCGCACCTCGGCTGCACCCGACCTCAACATAGCGCGTTCGCCCCTGGTGTCCCGCCCTGGCGCGTTTAGAGCGTTTTTCGTTCAGGAGGTTGATCGGTGCCCATCCCACACCCCCGCCCGGCCACCCACAAGTGTACGATCCCATGGGTGGCCGGGCGGGGGTGCGGGATGGGCAAGCCTTGCCGAAAACGCTCTAGCTCTCGCTGACGAGGAAGGAGAACGTCCATGCATCGACGCGACGTGCTGCGCGGCATTGCGGCGAGTGCAGGTCTTGCCACAGCGGGCTTTGCCTGGATCGAACGCCTCGCGGCTCCGCCCGCCAGCCTGATCGATCCGCATTGGACCCGTCACGAAGCTGCGGCCGCGGAGCGTGTCGATCACGGCCGTTGGGCCGGGTTGCTCGAACGCTACGTGGTGGTCGACCCGAACGGGCCGAACCGGGTGCGCTACGCCGCGGTGGATGCAACCGACCGCGCGGCCTTGGCGGCCTACCTCGAAAGCCTGGAAGCCACGACCGTGACGGCGCTCGCGCGCCCCGAACAGCTGGCGTTCTGGCTCAATCTCTACAACGCCCTGACAATCGCCGTCGTGCTCGACCACTACCCGGTCGAGAGCATCCGCGACATCACCTTCGGCCGACGTCGCGCCAGCGGTCCCTGGCGGGAGCAACTGGTGCGGGTGGAAGGGCGCAGGCTTTCGCTCGACGACATCGAGCATGGCATCGTTCGCCCCGTCTTTGCCGAGCCGCGCATCCACTACGCCGTCAATTGCGCCGCCATCGGCTGCCCCGACCTCCAGCCCGAGCCGTTCGCCGCGGCGCGGCTGAACGCCCAACTCGACCGGGCCGCCACGAGCTTCGTCAACGACCCCCGCGGCGTGATCGTCACGACCGGCGGCGACGTCACCGTCTCCAGCATCTACAACTGGTTTCAGGCCGACTTCGGCGGCAGCGAAGCGGCCGTGCTCGATCATCTCCGCGCGTACGCAGCACCCGCCCTTCGGACCGCCCTCGACGACGTCACCTCGATCCGCCGCTACGCCTACGACTGGCGCCTCAACGCTGCCTGAGCCTCCGCTCAACTCCAAATCGTGTTACCCTGCGTTCATGAAAACGGAGGGAGGTCGCCATGAAGCTCGTCAACTGGAACATCGAGTGGATGAACGACTGGTTCATCCCCATTCGCGAGGGCGGGCCGGCTTGGCGCGACAGCAACCCCGGTAGGGGCATCGCCGACGTGCGCGGTTTGGCCGAGCGCGTAGCGAGTGTCATCCGCGATCTCCGCCCCGACGTGCTCACGGTCCAGGAAGGCCCGAGCCGGCGCGGCGAAATGGAACTCTTCGTCGACGCTCACCTCGATGGCGGCTTCGACGTCTTCGGCCCGACCGGAAACGGCAGCCAGCGGCTCTACACCCTGGTCCGCAGGAACGGCCCGGTCGAAGCGGCCGCCCGGCTCTGGCCCGAGCCCGACGAGATCGATTTCGCCGAACCCTGGCAAGTGGACATTACCGGCGACCTCATCCTCGACAGCTACGACTTCACCCGAGCCCCTCTGGTCATCGTCCTCCAGATCGCCGGCCGCACCGTCGTCCTCGTCAATATCCACTCCAAGTCCAAGTTCATCCACGACGGCCGTCGTCTCTGGCAAAACGAGGGCACCCGCCCGCAATTCGTCACCCTCGCCGTCCGCAACCGCCGACGCATCGCCGCCGAGCTGATGCGTGTGCGCGAATGGCTGGAAGCCCGCCTCCATGCCGATCCGGAAGCCCGCCTCGTCGTCGCCGGCGACCTCAACGACGGGCCCGGCGTCGACTACTTCGAGAAAAACTACCTCATCAACAACGTCGTCTCGGTGGTCGCCGGTAATCCCTTCAACCCCCGTGAAATGTTCCGTCACGCCTTCATCGACCGCGAAATGCGCCACCGCAACTGGACCGCCCGTTTCGACGACTTCATCGACAACATCCGCGATCGCCCCCTCCTGCTCGACCACATCCTCCTCGCCCCGAGCGTCTATTGGGGGGCCTTGCGCAACGCCCAGATCGAACACGATGCCTTCGAACGCCAACTCCGCCCCGGCAGCGGCCGCGAAAGCCGCCCGAGCGACCACCGCCCGCAAAGCGCGGCGTTGGAGTTCGGATAGAAGGGAACGAGGGGCAAGGGTCAGGGGGCTTTGGGCCCCCTGAATCCCCCGACCGGCGGCGCTGCCGCCGGACTTCAGGAGGGAAGGGTCAGGCGCGCCAGCGGGCCAGGTGGTCGCGGCAGAGGTCGTGCAGCCGAAGGCGGTCGAAGCTGGCGCCGTGGCCGCCATGGACCACCGTCACGTCGAGGGCCAGCAGGCGCTCCAGCGTCCTGACATAGGCGCCCAGCGACATGCCGGGGCCGTCGGCGAGCAAGGTGCCGTCGTAGATCGCATCGCCGCCGAACAGGATGCCCGTCCTTGGCTCGAACAGGCCGATCTGGCCAGGGCTGTGGCCCGGCAGGTGCAGCACCTCGAAATGGCGATCGCCAGTCTCGACCACGTCACCGTCGTCGACCAGCCGCGTCGCCGGCGTCGGCACCAGGCGATAGCTGCCGGGATCGTAGGCGAGGTCGGGCAGGGCCGTGATCATCAAGGGCGGCACGTCGCGGTAGCCGATCCGCTGCAACATCTGGCGAAACGCCAGCGGAAAGTCCTCGAAGAACAGGCTCTCGTCGCCCGCCGGGTGGGCCAGCGCCTCGGCCTCCAGGGGGTGGACCAAACGCTCCTCGAACTCGTGGATGGCGCCGACGTGATCGACGTGGGCGTGGGTGCAAAGGGCGACGACCGGCTTGGTGAGCCGACTCGAAAGGAACGGCCGCAGCGGCACGATACCGTTGCCGCCGTCGATCAACAGATCCCGCTCCCGACCCCGCACCAGGAACAGGTTGGCGCGGATCAAGGGGTCCGTGTGCGGCTCGGTGATCTTGAGGATGGTGGGATCGAGCGCTTCGAGGGCGAACCACGGCTCGACGACCGGCAAGAACAAAGCTGACCTCCCGCGGGCACGCCTGCCCAAAAACAAGGCGGCCACGCTGCATTGCCGCCATCGGCGGCTGAACTGCCCCGCTGGCATGCAGCTTGCTGTTTTCCTGACATCGTTGCAACGCCGGAGGATCGTCCATGCGCCGCCTCGCCTTCGCCCTCGCCGTCCTCGGCCTCGTCGGTGCCGCCCTCCCCGCCACGGCGCAGGAACGCACCACCTTCCGCATCGCCTGGTCGATCTATGTCGGCTGGATGCCCTGGGGCTATGCCGCGGATGCCGGCATCGTCCAGCGCTGGGCCGACAAATACGGCATCGAAATCGAGGTCGTGCAGATCAACGACTACATCGAGAGCATCAACCAATACACCGCCGGCGCCTTCGACGGCTGCGTCATGACCAACATGGACGCGCTCACCATCCCCGCCGTCGGCGGCGTCGATTCCACCGCGCTGATCATCGGCGATTTCTCCAACGGCAATGACGGCATCGTCTCCAAGACGGCCACGACCGTTGCCGACCTCGCCGGCGAACGCGTCAATTTGGTGGAGCTGTCCGTCTCCCACTACCTGTTGGCCCGCGCCCTGGAGATGAACGACCTG
This sequence comes from Geminicoccaceae bacterium, assembly GCA_007694015.1. Classification (GTDB taxonomy): domain Bacteria; phylum Pseudomonadota; class Alphaproteobacteria; order Geminicoccales; family Geminicoccaceae; genus RECO01. Next base: position 3,198 of record RECO01000247.1, on the reverse strand, counting down.
CGCGAGCGCGACCTCACGGTGGTCAACACCTCCGATGCCGACCTCGTCGCCGCCTTCACCTCCTCGGCCGACGTCCGCCACGTCGTGACCTGGAACCCGCTGCTGGCCGAAGTGGCAGCCTATCCGGGCGCCACCAAGCTGTTCGACTCGAGCCAAATCCCCGGCGAAATCATCGACATGATGGTGGTCAACACCGACGTGCTCGCCGCCAACCCGAACTTCGGCAAAGCCCTGGTCGGCGCCTGGTACGAGACCATGGCGATCATGTCCGGCGACGACGCCGCCGCCATCGCCGCCCGCACCGCCATGGCCGAAGCCTCCGGCACCGACCTCGAAGGCTACGACATGCAACTCGCCTCCACCGAAATGTTCTTCGACCCCGCCGACGCCGTCGCCTTCACCAACTCGCCCGATCTCGTCACCACGATGGAAAACGTCCGCCTCTTCTCCGACGAGCACGGCCTGCTCGAAGGCGGCCTCGACTTCGTCGGCATCGCCTTCCCCGACGGCACGGTCCTCGGCAACCCCGCCAACATCAAACTCCGCTTCACCAACGAGTTCATGGCCATGGCAGCTACGGGCGAGCTGTGAGCAAGAAAGCTGCAGGGGGCTTTTGGCCCCCCGCACCCCCCGGGCGACGGCTAACGCCGCCGCCACTGAAGTGGCGCCGGCCCTGCCGGCGCTGGGGGGTCGTAGGGGGGACCATCAAGTCCCCCCTACCCCTTCTTCACCCCCCTGCCTGACCCATGCGCCTCCTCAACCGCCGCCCCGGCCAGCAATTCTCACTCATCCTTGCCGTCCTGCCGTTCCTGCTCGTCGGCCTCGTCTACCTGCAGGCGTCGAACGCGCGCCTCGAGGTGAACCCGAACGACAAGCTGTTGCCGTCGCCTTCGCAGATGGCCGAGGCGATGCATCGCATGGCGTTCGAGGAGGATCGGCGGACGGGGCAGTATCTGCTCTGGGCCGACACGGCGGCGAGTTTGCAGCGTTTGGCGATGGGCGTCGGCGTGGCGGCGCTGATCGGGCTTGGGGTGGGCATCACCATCGGCCTCGTGCCGATCGCGTCGGCGACGCTGGGCCCGTTCGTCGCCGTGGTGTCGATGGTGCCGCCCTTGGCGGTGTTGCCGATTTTGTTCATCGCCTTCGGGCTGGGCGAACTCGCCAAGGTGGTGTTGATCGCACTCGGGATTACCCCCTTTCTCATCCGCGACATCGCCTTTCGCGTCGGCGAGTTGCCGCGGGAATTGCTGGTGAAGGCGCAAACGCTCGGGGCGTCGACCCTGCAGATCGCCCTGCGCGTGGTGTTGCCGCAGATGCTGCCGCGGCTCTTGTCGGGTTTGCGCCTGGCGCTGGGGCCGGCCTGGCTGTTTCTCATCGCCGCCGAGGCCATCGCCTCGACCGAGGGGCTGGGCTATCGCATCTTCCTGGTGCGCCGCTTTCTCGCCATGGACGTCATTCTGCCCTATGTCGCCTGGATCACGCTCTTGGCGTTTCTGATGGACACGGCCCTGGCGGCCCTGTCGCGGCGCCTTTACCCTTGGGCGTACGTGCGGTGATCGTCGTCGAGGGGTTGTGGAAGAGCTACGGCGACCGCTCGGTCTTGGAGCGCTTGAACCTCACCATCCGCGAGGGCGAGTTCGTCACGCTGGTGGGGGCGTCCGGCTGCGGCAAGACCACGTTCTTGCGCATCCTCCTCGGCGACGAGCGGCCGACCAAGGGTCGGCTCACCCTGGACGGACGGCCCCTGCGGCCGGAGCCCGGCCCCGACCGCGGTGTGGTGTTCCAACGCTACTCGGTCTTTCCGCATCTGACGGTGTTGCAGAACGCGATGCTCGGCTTGGAATTCCAAAGCGGCGGGCCGCTCGGGCGCCTCAGGGGCCGGGCTTGGCAGGAGGCGCGCGCGCGCGCTTCGGCGCTGCTCGCCGAGGTCGGGCTCGCCCACGTTGCCGACGCTTGGCCGAGTGCCCTCTCGGGCGGCATGCAGCAGCGCCTGGCCCTGGCTCAAGCCCTCGTCTTGGAGCCGCGCCTGCTCCTGCTCGACGAGCCCTTCGGCGCGCTCGATCCGGGCATCCGGATCGACATGCACCAGCTCATCTCCAAGCTCTGGCACGCCACCGGCATGACCGTGGTCATGGTGACGCACGATCTGGGCGAGGCATTCAAGCTCGGCACGCGTGTGCTCACGTTCGACAAGGTGCGCCATGACCGCCAAGCGCCGGAGCGCTATGGTGCCACCATCACCTACGACCTCAGGGGCCGTGCGCGGCCCCTTCTGCCCGCATGAGGACGACGATGCGCCAGCCGCTGCCCCCCTTCGCCCTGCCCGGGCGCGACAAGCGCCACCACCACCCGAGCTATTCGAAGCTGGAAAGCCAGGGCTGGAAGTCGGTCGAGGCGGAGGGCAAGCTCTCGGCCAAGGGCTGGCTGCGCGAGGTGAAGTGGGCGAAGGAGATGGGGCTGCCGGGGGCCGAATGCCTGACCGACAAGTCCATCCCCACCTTTGCCCGCGGTGAGCTGCCCCACTTCGCCGGCATCAACACCTTCTTGAAGGCGCCCTATGTCGAAAACGTGCGCGACGTCGGCCAGTACGACGCGGCGATCGTCGGCATCCCGTTCGACAGCGGCACCACCTACCGCCCGGGCACCCGCTTCGGCCCGCAGGGCATCCGCCGCATCTCCGCCCTCTACACCCCCTACAACTACGAACTCGGCGTCGATCTGCGCGAACAGATGACGCTGTGCGATGCGGGCGACGTGTTCACGATCCCGGCCAACCTCGAAAAGTCGTTCGACCAGATCACCCGCGGCGTGGCGCACGTCGCGAGTTCGGGGGCGCTGCCGTTGATGCTCGGCGGCGACCACTCGATCGGTTTCCCCTGCGTGCGCGGCATCGCGCAGTGCACGTCCAAGAACATCGGCATCATCCACTTCGACCGGCACATCGACATCCAGGAGAAGGACCTGGACGAGCGGATGCACACCACGCCCTGGTACTGGGCAACCGAGTTGCCGAACGTGCAGGCGAAGAACCTGGTGCAGGTCGGCATCGGCGGCTGGCAGGTGCCTAGGCCGGGGGTGCAGGAGGCCCGCCGCCGCCAGACCAACGTGCTGACCATCGACGACATGGAAAAGCTCGGCATCGAGAAGACTGCCGAGATCGCGCTCGAACTCGCCTGGGACGGCTGCGATGCGGTCTAT
>RECO01000265.1 GCA_007694015.1 Geminicoccaceae bacterium | reverse complement strand
TTTCCGGGCGTTTCTGGGGCTTTGGGTTGAATCCGACCACGAAGCGGAGACCGTCCTGATGAACCGCGCGTCTCGCTGGCTTTGCGCCGCTCTCGTCGCCGTCCCTGGCCTTGTCGCATCCGTCCCGGCGGCCGGCTTCAGCCTGCAGGGGACCCACTGGGACCGCGTTGCCCGCGAGGCGAGCTGCCAGCTCGACGCGTACATGCTCTATGCCGTGGCCCTCGCGGAGAGCGGCCGGCGCACCGGCAACGGCGTCGCTCCCCACCCCTGGACCACCAACCGCGCCGGCGACGCCCGCTACTTCGACAGCTTCGAAGCGGCGGCGGCCTATGTCCGCGGTCTCTGCGACCGTTGCAACGTCGACATCGGCTTCATGCAGGTGAACCTCTGGCATCACCGCCATCGGGTCGACGATCCCGAGGACCTCCTCAACCGCGACACCAATCTCCGGGTAGGGGCCCAGATCCTCTGCGAAGCGCTTGCCGAGCAGGGCGACCTTGTCCGCGGTTTCGGCCGCTATCACAGCGCCCGGCCCGAGCACAAGCGCCCCTACGGCGAACGGGTCTACCGCTACTACCAGCGTCTTCTCCAGATCGCCGAGCACGGCCGATGAGCCCGGTCGATCCGCCGAGCCCGAAGGGCCGCATCGACGACGATACGATCGCCGCGGACGAAGAAGGCGCCTCGCTGATCGCCCAGATCGCCAACGATCCCGTCTCCCAGCGCCTGACGGAGTTCAATCAGATCGTGGCGGCGTCGCTGGTGGCCTTGTGTGCGGCATCCCCCTACATGGCCTCACGGCTCTTGCAGATCACCGAAGAGCAGGCATCCCGTCTGGCCGAGCTCACACCCCTGCAGGTGCACGAGCTGGCATCGTCGTCCTCGTTCCTCGTCGTCGCCAGCCCCGTCCTTCCGGTGCTGGTCGATCAGGTTCTCGAGCCGAAGATCGACGCAGGGCCCGTCCTCTTCGCCTACGCCACGAGGAGGGGCCGAACCGATGGCGGATCCTAAGGCCACGGGCCATCTGCTCGACATCTCGCTGGCATCGCGCCTGGTCGCGATCGGCCTGCACCCGCAGGCGGTGTCCGTGCTCTCGCGCCTCGCGCCCTACCAAGTCAGGCGACTGCGCGACCTCCAAGCGCAACCGGTGAAGACCGGCCCCTCCCGCTTCGTCCAGTCGCTCTGCCGCTACGCGCCCGAAGTCGGCCTCAGCAGCCTGTTCCTCGCCGAGGTCGAGGCCGCGATCGGCCTCCCCTGTGCGGCGCCGGCCGCCTGTCACGGCTGCCGGATCGGGCCGGCGCATCGGGACTTCTGCCGGCACCGCTTTCCCGACCTCTATCTCGCCTACGTCCGTCTGTTCCTGCGCAACAGGCACATGGTCCAGCGCCTTGCGCGCCATCGCGAAGTTGGCAACTACGCGCCCCTGTCGGCGACCTCCTGCTACTACCTCCATGTCGGCTATCGCACCCGGCAGCTCGCTCCGGTCGATTGCGGCTTCTGCGGCTCCCGCTACTACTACCTCACGTCGAACGCACGGCCGACGAGCTGTCCGGCCTGTGGCCATCAGCATCGCCCCGACTTCGTGCACCGCGTCACGCGGCGGCGCGCCCCGAAGCTCGACCGTGCCGGCGGCCCGAGACGCCTCTCCCCTTAGCCTCCTGCACCGCTGCTTCGAGCCGGCATCGATCCGCTCGCGCCCAGCACCGACGCCACGCGTTCGATGTTCAGGGGCCGCAGCGGGAAGAGATTGCCGGCGCTGCCGTGCTGGCGCGCACCCTCCGGCAGCAGCTCCCCGCAATCGCGAAGCCGCAGGTCGGCCTCGGCGATCTTCAGCCCGTCCTGCTCACGGGTGAGCACCAACAAGCGCTCGAAGCTCTCGTCGCCGACCGGCTGCGGTAGATAGAGATCGCAGTGGCCGAGGCCGCCGCGGCGCGCCACCCGGCCGCGAATCTGATGCAGCGTGGTGAGCCCGAATCGCTCTGCGTGGACCACGATCACCCGGCGCAGCTCAGGCAGGTCCACCCCCACCTCGACCACGGTCGTGGCAACCAGGACATCCGCCCTGCCCTCGCGCATCGCCGTCAAGGCCTCGTTCTTTTCCGTCTCGCCCAGGCCGCCGTGAATCACCCGGCACCGGCCTGGCAGGTGCCGTTCCCAGCGCCCGCCTTCCTCCTCGACGCTGCGGACATCGCTCTTGTTGGCGCCGCGGGCCGGATAGATCACCAGCACCTGGCCGCCGCTCCGTACCGTCTCCAGGGCCGCCGCCATCAAGCTCCGCCGTTCCGCCGCGCGGGAGAGCCGGGTGACGATGCGCTTCCGGACGAAGGTGCCCTCCAGCCGGCTGACGGTGGTGAGCCCGAGTTGAACCAACGCCAGCGAGCGCGGGATCGGTGTGGCGGTGACCTCGAGGACGTGGGCACTTGCCCCACCCAGGGCGTCCCGTTGCGCCCGGCCGAAGCGCTGCTGCTCGTCGACGATCGCGAAGTCGCGTTCCGCCAGCACGCGATGCAGGAGCGCCGTCGTGCCGACCACGACCGCTGCGGCCCGGGCCTTTCTCCCCTGCGTCCGGGTGACGAGGGCGATGTCGTCCGCCCGGTCGGAGAACCACCGCAGCATCTCGGCGTGGACCTGGCTCGCCAGCACCGTGCTCGGCAGCATGATCCCGACCTTGCAGCCGTGCTCGGCCGCGGCCGCGGCGACCACCCCGTAGACCACCGTCTTGCCGCTGCCGACGTCGCCGAACAGGAGCCGGCGCATCGGCCGGCTGGCGGCAAGATCGGCGGCGATCTCCCGGCACGCTTGCACTTGGCTCGGCGTCAGCGCCAACGGGATCCGCCGCAGATGGTCGTCGATCGCCACCGGACCGTGCCAGCGGGCCTCGACCCCGGCCGCCGCCTGTCGCAGTGCCGCGGCCGTGGCGTGGGCGGCGGCCTCGTCCAGCCGCGTCAGCACCATCTCCGCTTCCTCCCGTGTCGCCGGCAGGTGCGCCTTGTGCAGCAGGCGCAGGAAGCCCAGTGCACGGACGTCCGGCGGACGGGGTTCCCCCTGGCGGGCCCGGTCCGGCACCACCCTTGCCAGGTGCTCGGCCGCGCCCGGCCCGTATCGGCGCACGGCGTCGAGAACGGTCCGCCTGACCTCGCCAGCAGTCCATCCGCGCACGCGGGGATAGAGCGGGCGCAGACGGCCCTCCCAGCGTGGATCCACCACCTCCGCCCGATGCAGGGTCCAGGCCTCGTGCCGGTTCACCCGGCCGAGGACGAGCGCCTGTCGGCCCGGCTCCACCGTCGCGAGCAGCGTTTCCGGGACGGCCGGATCGAGCAGGCAGATGACCACGACGCCCACCGCATCGCGGGCGACCAACCGCCCGCCGGCCGCACCCTGGCCCCGTGAGCGATGCACCTCCAGCACGGTGAGGCGGAACGCCAGTCGGGTGGGCTCGCCCGGCCGCGGTAGCCGAAGCTCGGTCAACGGCCGGCGGAAGTCCTCGTGCGCCGCCGGCAGGATCAGCGCCGTCTGCCACGCTTCCTCGAGTTCCAGCTTTGCCGCCAGGTCCACGGCCTTCCCCTCCACCGCCCTCCTCACCCTGCAGCATCCCCGGCCGACCCGGAAATCCGCCTCAAGCCTCGTCGTCGCCCAACAGTCCATCGTCCCAAGCGAGCCCGGTGAGCGCGCTGGGTGGTGGCTGTCCCTCAGCAGAAACGGCCCCGTTCGACAGGCCGACGCCGGTGGCCCCGGATGCTCCACCCGGCCGCAGCTGGCCGCGTTCGGCGGCGAGACCGATCGCCGCCAGGCACCGCATCCGTTCGGCCCGCTTGGGGCTCGCGGTGGCGAGGAGTGCCTCGAGCAGGGCCGGATGATTCCCATCCACCATCAAGTTGAGGCGCACCCGCGTCGGGCGGTTCATGAGCCCGCTTTGGCCGCGATCAGGGCGAAGCCACGGACGTTGGCGAGCGCCGGCGCTGCCGCGACCGCCACCACCGAGCGGGGGAACAGCGCTTCGACCGCCGGGCGGTAGAGCGCTGCACCGCCCCCGGCGAGGACGATGACGTCCGGGCGGGTCTCCTCGCCCCGCAGCGAACGCTCCAGGTGGGTCATCACCTGCGCGCTCACTTTCGTGGCGGCCCGCTCCAGATAGGGCTGTGCCTCGAAGCGCCTGCCCTCCCCCAGCACTTGGTGGCGTCCCTCGCGGAGCGCGATCTCGAAGCGCTCCGGCGGGACGACGAGGCCGGTCTCCTCCTTCACGAGCGCGACCGCGTGCTCCAACAGGACGCTCATCGCGAAATGGCTGGTCGCGCTGCTGCCCGGCCGAAAGCGTGTCGCCTCGAAAACCGCCCAGTCGACACTGAAGAAGCCGGGGTCGAGGACCAGGACCCGCCCCTCGCGCAGCATCTCCGCATCCGTGAACCAGGTCTGCGCGTCGACGAAGGCGCCGAGCGGTTGCGGCACCACGCGGACTCGTTCGACCCGCACCTCCCGGCGCAGCCCGTCCTGGCCGACCGGGTGAACCCCGCCGAGGCGGTGCTCCAGCGCCCGCTTGGTCGCGGGGTCCTTGGCCTGCGCGACCGGCAGGCCGGTGATCAGCAACCGTATCGTGGTGGTGCCGGCGTCGGCGAGCCCGGCCCGGGCCAGGGCCAGATAGCCGTCGGTCTGCCAGTAGCGCTCGTGGGTTCCCCGCTCGTAGCCTTCGAAGGCCTGGTGCGGTACGGCGGCCGCCCAGGCGACGCCGTCGATCTCGACCACCGTCGGCACGTCGCCACGGTCGATGCCGCGGGTGAGGTCCGCGAGCGGACCGGCCCCGGCCGGCCGCAGCCGGGTGCGGAGTGCCGCTGTTCGGGGGTCGAGCAACTCCGCAGTCTTGAGGTTCGAATAGCCGATGTCGAGCCCGAAGGTGCCGGTCGCCGTCGGGGCGATCGGGCTCGCATCGTCGTGCAGGTCAGGATGGACGTCGGCCGCCATTGGGGTGTGCTCCTCTCGTTCGCCGGCGCGGTGGCCGCCGGCCTGGTGGGGAGCACCTTCGCGTCCGCGGCGACGCACGTCCTTCGCGCAAGTGAGCCTCGCGGGGCGTTCGACGTGAGGTGTCGGCGTCGACACCTCACGCCGACCTGCACGCGGCCCCGTGCTGGCCGTTGGTGTCGGCACCCATGCGCGGCGTTTGCGCCCGTGACGCGTTCGGGCCTTCGCCGTGAGGTGTCGGCCATGACTTCTCCTGGACGTGTGGTCGCCGATCCGCCCTTGGCTGCCAAGGCATCGGCATCGCCACCTCATGCCGATCTTCGCTCAGCCCCGTGCTGGCCGTTTGCAAGCCCATTGGGCAGCCGTGCCGCGCCGGTGCCCTTCCTTGGTCCTCACCTTCACGTCGCAACGGCGCGGGAGTTTACGCATGTGAACGCGGCGCGGCAGCGTCCGGCCCAGGGGATTTTTGCTCGCATATGAGAGTAAAAAAACCTGCTATGACGTTAAAATCGCGGACGCGGCAGCCATAGCATCTTAGAGAAGATATGGTCGCATTGACCCAAACGGAATCTGGTCGCGTTGGTCCAGACGGAATCTGGTCGCATTGATCCAGACTGAATCTGGTCGCGTGAGTGTAGAGCGCAACCGGGCACAAGAATCCCCACCGAACGTCGTCCGCGAGGCTTGCTTTCGTAAAGGACTTTCATCGCGGGCTCCGCTGAAGCTGGAGCATCACGAACCGCCGATGGAGCGATCAATGCCGAAAGCTCATGACCTCGAACACAGCGGGCCATTCCTTGAACTTCAGGAGGTCACGTTCGAACCGTTCTACGAGAAGGCATGGGAGCGGATGCAGGAATTGCGCCGCCGGGCCGAGGCTCTGGTCGATCAATATTGGGTCGAGCACCACCGTGGTCGTCAGACCGCTGAACGGCGAAAAGAGCGTCCACTTTACGGCTGCCATGTCCGGTACGGTAAGCGGAAAATCACGCCATACTGGTTCAAGTATGAGTTTTCCAACAACCGCCGGCATGCGTATCCACAAGCGCTCAAGCCGAGCAGCTACAAGCCCGCACGTTATAGTATGGCGATATTCCACGACGCGCCAGCTTGGGAGGCGGCGGTCATTCGACGAATCGAGGCAGAGTTCGTGCCGATCCGTGGTTACGCCGAGTTCCTTTCGCGGTTCTTCGCTTTCCTGCGTGCCAATGAGTTCCAGGCGTTGAGGATGGCCGGCATGGACGAACCGGAGGTCCGCAAGCTTCAGCGGGAACGGGACGAACGCATGCGGATGTTCAAGTCGACGGCGGAGCGGGCCGTCTCGGCCGCAGCGCGAAAAGGCCTCTGATCCGTCGCGCTTGGCGCGATCCCGGCTTGGCCGGCACGCCGGCATTGCCGTCGCAACCCACCGCCTCGGCATGACGGCGCGCGCGTCTCGGGCGCTCGGTCGGTTCCCGTCCGACCGGCGCCTGGCGCCGTCGTCGGCCTGGCCGCGTGGCGTTGTGGTGCGCGCCCGCGCCAGGCGCGATGGATGCCCGCCGCTCGGCCGGCTCCTTTTCGGCTTGGGAGAACCGCAACCATGATGAGCCGCCGCGAGCTTCGCGTCGTCCTGCTCGTTCTCGGCATCGGCTTCGGTGCGTCCATGCCGGTCGAGAGCCGTCTGAGCTGTGACACTGCCGGCTGCGAGTTGGTTCACGCGTCGGCGTTCGGATTGCCGATCACGCGGGTTTCCTTCACCCGGGCGGAGTTGCTGGCGGTGCGTCTGGAACCGGAGTTCGGGTCGCTCTTGCTGTCGGAGTGGGACGGCGTCTTCCGGCCGGTTCTGATTCTCGAATCGGAACGGCTGGCGCCGCTCGGGCCGCCGTCCTACCGGAGCGAACCGGGCCAGGCCCATGCGGTGGCGATGCCGATCCGGCGCTATGTGGCGGGTCTCAGCGACCGCCTGGACGTGCGTTATGGCGATCGGGTGCCGATCCTGATCGCCAACTCGCTGCTCTGCCTGCTCGGCCTCTTTGCCGGGTTGCTTCGATTGCGGATGACGCCGTGGCGGCCGCGCAGCGGAAGCGATGGCGGCAGGCGGCCTCGCGGATAGGTGAGCCGGCGTGGAAGGCAACGACGGGTCGTTGCGGCGCGGCGCCAGGACCGCGCATCTGGCGCCTCGGCAGCGGCCGCTCCATCGAGCCGCGGTTTCCGCCGGCTTGGCCGGCGGCCCACTGCCGCGACCATGGGCAGTCGCCGCGTGGCTGCGGTCCGCGTCCTCCTCGCGCGTGGTCGACCGTTCGGTTCTTGTCGGGCCGGCGCTTGGCGCCGTCGCCGTTTGTCGCCTTTGCGACCGGTCGCGCCTGGCGCGACGGCAGCCTCGTCTTCGACGCCGAGCGCTATGTCTCCGCCCGGCGCCGTGGTCGATGGCGTCGTCCCGCCGGCTTGGCCGGTGGCCGTGCGTGGCACGGCTGCGGCTTGGCCGCAGCGCTTACGCCGCCGCGTCCCGTTTGCCGACGGCGCGCTCGCGTCAGCTTCGAGATCGGAGCGGCAGGTTCACGTCGACGATCGGCTCCGGCGCCTCCGGGTCGTTGCTGGGGTCCACCTTCATCGGCTGTCGGGGCCCCCTGCGAAGCAGTGCTGGCCCGGATACCGGAACCGTTGGGTGCGCGAGGCAGCGGCGACGAGGATTGCCAGCCCTCCGGGGCAGCGAGCTGTGCGGCGACGGCTGCGCGGGCGTCGACGCGGTCGACAAGTACTCGTTCATTGGCATATACGGCCAATAAACCGGTGGAGGTGCCCTTGGCCACCCGCAACGTCGTCCTGACCGAAGCCCAGTCCCAGTTGATCGACCGGCTCGTCACGTCCGGGCGTTTCCAGAACGCCTCCGAAGCGCTGCGGGCCGGCCTGCGGCTGCTGGAGCGCGAGGAGGCCGAACTTGGCGACCTGCGCGCCCGATTGAAGTCCGGCCTGGAGCAAGCCCGCTCGGGTGAGCTCGCTGAAGGATCTGGCGAGCAGGCGATCCGCCGCGCCTTCGCCGCCGCGCGCGCCCTGTCCTGATGGCGGCGAAGCCTTGGCGCCTGACGCGCCAGGCGGAGGTCTCGCTCGTCGAGATCGCTCGGTGGACCTACGACACGTTCGGGCCGCGCCAAGCGCGAGCCTACGAGGACGACCTCGTTGCGCGTTGCCACGCCATCGCCGAAGGTGGTGCGCCGTCGCAGTCGTGCCGACGGGTCATCGACCCCGACCTGCCCGAGGAGCTTCGGTTCACGCGCGCCGGCCAGCATCTCGTGGTGTTCGTCGAGGACCGGGATCAAGTCATCGTCGTCGACTTCCTGCACGGCCGCTCCGACCTTCCCCGCCGTCTGCGCGCCCTCGCCGATCCAAGCGCCGAAGGTGAAGGCTGAACGGTCGCGCTTTGGACCGCTCGCCGCACTTCGCCTTGGCTTTACGGGAGCCGTTGCCTACCGCTGCCCCCGCCGCCATTCCCAGGGCTCGACGAATTGGCCGCGCCACATCCCGCGCCGGTGCACGGCCGCTTCGGCCTCCGCTGCCTCGTAGCTCGGGCCGAGCACGACTGAGCCGCTGCTCGGATACCAGGCAAGCGCCCACCCCTCTCGAACGATCAGATCGTTCAGGTCCACCTCGCCGCGCCGACAGACCGCGAGGGGGCGTTCATAGCGGTCGCGGCCGAAGACCTCGCAGGCGATTTCGCTGCGACCGACCATGGCCTCGGCGGCCGCGGTCGCCATCTCGCCGCACGGCCATGGGCGGCCGTCGACATGGCAGTGCTGGTCGTTCTCCGGCGCATCGATCCCGATCAGTCGGATGCGCTCGCCGGCCACGACGAAGGTATCCGCGTCGAGCACGGTCGCTGTGCCGCTGATGACGTCGCGGCGACCGGCCGCCGCCCGGACACCGACGCAGGCGACGCCTTGATCGAGGATGTCGCGCACGCGGCTGGCACCGATCCCCCGGATCTCCGTGAGTGCGCGCACGCCGGGCCAAGGCCGTCCTTCGACGATCTCGGCGGCACGCGTCTCGTCGATGTGGACGATTTCGACCAGGGCCGCCTTCGGATCGGCATTGATGTCGACGCAGGCCGCGGGGGGGCCGCGGGCACCATCATCAGCGCGAGCGCCGCCATCACCGCACGCATGCGAGCCCTTGTGCCTGGATGTCCCGCATCCGTGCGGCAGCTATGCCTCGGATGCCGGTCAGTTGTTCGACGTTTTGGAATGGTGCTCTTTCGCGAAGGACTATGATCTGGCGGCTTCGTTCTTCGTCGATGTGAATGATCAAGGTCAGCTCTGATCGCGATGCGGTGTTGATGTCGATGCAGGGCTGTGCGCGTAGCTCCAAGCCGACGACGGGCCCAACGACCAGCGGTGCAACAAGGAGCCAGCTTATGGGCTTATCGCTTTCCACATCGCCGCCGGTGCCGACAAGGTGGCAATCGGCATCGGTTG
>RECO01000180.1 GCA_007694015.1 Geminicoccaceae bacterium | reverse complement strand
GCGAGGCTGTCTTGGATCAGCTCGGGCGTGCAGGTGTCGATCTGGGACGGTGCGATCATCGCACCGAAGCGCCCCGAGGGGTGGGCGAGTGCTTGGTCGACCAGCTGCAACGCCGCGTCCATCGCCGCCCGGCCGGCCTTCTCGTCCCATTCGTAGTCGACGACGTGGCCGTTTTTGGTGAACCAGCGGGCAGAGCGGTACATCGGCGCCACCACCGGGCGGATGCCGCTTTGCGCCAAGGTCTCGAACCAGCCGTCATAGCCGACCGAGAGGTCGACCAGGGTGGTGACGCCACTCATCAGGAGTTCGGCCAGCGCCATCTTGGCACAGGCGACCATGCCGGGGCCGTCCGGGCGGTGGATCGGCATGAACTCGAACAAGGAACTCATGTAGAGGGCGGGCGAGCCCAGCTCGTCGAGAAAACCCTTGTTCATGGGCTCCGAGAGCGGGTGGCTGTGGATGTTGACGAGGCCGGGCATGACGAACTTGCCCTTGCCGTCGACCACGTGATCGGCCGTACCTTGGAAGTTCGGGCCGACATGGACGATGCGGTTGCCGGTGAACGCGACGTCGGCGTCCTGCTGGTAGACGTGGCGCTGCGCGCTCGTGTCGTAGGCCGCGACCCAGCTGGCGCCGCGAATGAGGGTGGTGGTCAAGGCGGGCTCCCGAGAGCGTGGGTCGCGGCCGTACGGGGCCGCGACCCGGTCAGGCGTCAGTCGAGGAAGCGGAGGTCGAGCCCCTTGTAGAGCCCAGCACCGTAGATGTTGTGCGGGCGCACGGGTGCGAGGCGGGTCGACTGGGCGATGGTCATCGGCTCGTGGAACAGGGGGATCCACACCGCCGCCTCGTGAACCTGGCGCAACACCTGCGCGTAGGCCGAGAACCGGGTCTCGTCGTCGACCGCACTCTTGCCCTTGTCGAGCAGCTCGTCGGTCAACGGGTCGTTCCAGTTCATGCGGTTCGGCGTCGGCATGTTCTCGGAGCGGAAGTAGAGGTTCAACGCGTCACCGGCCGAGATGTAGGGGAAGCTCATGCCGAACAGGTCGAACTCCTGGGTGGCGAGCCGGCCCCAGGCGACGGTGGCATCGAACAGCTGCACCTGCAGATCGACGCCGATCTGGCGCAGGTCCGCCTGCACCGCTTCCATCAGGTTCTGCCAGGTCGAGCCGGTGAAGCCGTAGGCGACGGGCGCGAGGCGCACGCCGTCCTTGGAGCGGATGCCGTCCGAGCCGCGCACCCAGCCGGCCTCGTCGAGCAGGCGGTTGGCCTCCTCGCGGTTGGTGCGGATGAGGTCGGCGTAGAGGTCCGGGTCCCAGTCGAGTGCGGCGGTGCTGATGTAGGAGAAGGCGGGCTCGACCTCACCGAAATAGAGGTTTTCGACGATCGTCTGCTGGTCGACCGCCATCACCATGGCGCGGCGCACGATCTCGTCGTCGACCATGTCGCGGTCGATCTTGAAGCCGATGAAGTAGGTCCAAAAGGCCGCGTCGGACTGGTGGACGTCGACCGTCGGCGTCGCGCGCAGCATGGCGAGCGAGTTGTAGGGGACGTATTGGGTCACCTGGGACTGGCCGGTGGCGACCGCCGCCATGCGGGTGTTTTCCTCGGGCACGATGCGCCAGACGATGCGCTCGACATGGGCCGGGCCCTGGTTCTCGTAGATCGGCGGCCCCCAGCTGTAGGCCTCGTGGCGCTGGAGGACGAACTCGTCGCGCGGCGTCCAGTTGACCCAGCAGAAGGGCCCGGTGCCGTTGAAGCCGCGCACGCCGAAGTCGTCGCCGAGTTCCTCGACGTTGTAGCGGTCGATGATCGAGGCGAAGCTCTGCGTCAGCTGGTAGAGCAGTTCGCTGAACGGCGCGTTCAGGCGGTATTCGACGGTGACGTCGTCGAGGGCGCGGATTTCGGCGACGTTGCCGGCGCGCCACCGCACCGGCGAGCGGGTCTCCGGGTCGATCCAGCGGTTGAGCGAGAAGGCCACGTCGTCGGCGGTCATCGGCCGGCCGTCGCAGAACTGCACGTCGTCGCGCAGATGGAAGGTGTAGACGAGGCCGTCGTCCGACACGTCCCAGCTGTGCGCGAGCAAGGGCTGGATGGTCTGCATGTCGAAGTCGAGGGCCACCAGCGTGTCGGCCATCATGAACAGCACCTCGGACGCGCCGCGCGCGGTGCTGCGGTGCGGGTCGTAGCGATCGCTGTCGACCTCGCGCACGACGGTGATGGTCTGCGCACTGGCGGCACTGGCCGCGAGCACGGCGGCAAGGCCAAGGGCCAACGCCCCTCCCCGCCTCTTGGTCCAGAACGGCATCTTCCACCCTCCTTTGAAATTCAGCTGCCGAAGTTCAACTGCGGAGCCTCGGGTCCAGCACGTCGCGCAAGGCGTCGCCGACGATGTTGGCGCAGAGCACGATCACGAAGATCGCGAGGCTCGGGATCGTCGCGATGTGCGGGGCGAGAAACAGGAAATCGCGGCCCTGGGCGGCCATCATGCCGAGTTCGGCCGTGGGCGGACGCGCACCGAGGCCGAGGAAGCTCAAGGCAGCGCCGATCAGGATCACCTGGCCGAAGCGCAGCGTCAAAAAAACGAACACGGTCGAGATGCAGTTCAGCGCGAGGTAACGCAGGATCAGGGTGTGGTTGGGCAGGCCCACGGCACGCCCGCTCTCCATGTAGTCCTGGCCCATGACGACGACGGCGGCACCGCGGGTGACGCGGGCGACGTCCGGGATGGTGGCGACCGAGAGGGCGACGATGATGGCGGTGACGCCCGGACCGAACACGGCGGCGACGGCCAGCCCCAAGAGGATCGCCGGAAAGGAGAGCAAGACGTCGACGAGGCGCATCAGATAGGGGTCGGCGGCGCGGAAGAACGCCGAGAGCAGCCCCAGCGCCATGCCGATCGAGCCGCCGATGGCGACGCTGACGAGGCCCATCAACAGCGTGAGCCGGGTGCCGTGGAGCACGCGGGTGAGGATGTCGCGGCCTTGGCCGTCGGTGCCGAGCCAAAAGCGGGGATCGCTGCCCTCGGCCCAAAAGGGCGGCAGGAAGGGCCGGCCGGCGACGGCGAACGGCTCATAGGGCGCGATCCACGGCGCGAGCAGGGCGGCGACGACGATGGTCGCGAGGATGGCGAAGGCGACGGCCGTGCCCCGGCCGCGCAACATGCGACGCAGCACCGAGCGGCGGCGCGGCAGGGCCTCGGCGACGACGGCGGCCATCAGCCGGTCTTCACGCGCGGATCGAGGGCCGCATAGAGCAGGTCCACGATCAGGTTGATGAGGATGAAGCCCAAGGCCAGCACCAGGATGGTGCCTTGCGCGAGCGGGAAGTCGGAGGCGAGGATGGCGCCGACGGCAAGCCGGCCGACCCCCGGCCAGGAGAAGATGGTCTCGGTGACGACCGCCCCGCCCAAAAGGTAGCCGGCCTGGAGGCCGATCAGGGTCAAGACCGGGATCAAGGCGTTCCTGAGCGCGTGGCGGAGCACCACGACGCGCTCCTTCAGGCCCTTGGCGCGGGCGGTGCGGACGTGGTCGGCGCGGAGCGTGTCGAGCACGGCGGTGCGGGTCATGCGTGCGACCGGGCCGATGAAGATGAGGCCCAAGGAGAGCGCCGGCAGGGCGATGTGGCGCAAGCCCTCGATCGTCCAAAGCGGCCCGCCGCGGCCGACGAAGGGCAGAAGCTGCCAGTAGAAGCCGAAATACATCATCAACAGGAGCGCGATGAAGAAGATCGGCATCGACACGCCGGCGACCGAAAAGGCCATCACCGCCTGGTCCAGAAAACGGCCCTGGTAGACGGCGGCGATGGTGCCGAGCAGGAGCCCCAAGGGGACCGACCAGACGAGGCAGGCGAACATCAGCTCGACCGTGGGCCCGATGGTGCGCGCCAATTCCTCGATGACCGGGATGTTCGAGATCATCGAGCGGCCGAGGTCGCCCTGGAGCACCCGGCCGAGATAGAGGAAGAACTGCACGATGACCGGCTGATCCAGGCCCATGTCCTGGCGGATCGCCTCGACCACGTCGGGCGGCGCCATCGGCCCGGCCAGCACCCGCGCGGGGTCGCCCGGCACGAGTTGCAGCAGCATGAAGCCCAAGAGCAGCACCCCGAACAGGACGGGGATGGAGAGCAACAGGCGGTAGGTGACGTGTTGCAGCACGGCCTCAGCCCACCATGGCGTGGCGGTCGAACACCACCTCGCCGCCCTTGATGGCGAGGTCGCACGACGCCTGCAGCACGGCCTCGGGCTCGGCGGCCAGGAGGTCCGTGTCGAACACGGCGACATCGGCGAGCTGGCCCGGCACCAGGCGACCCTTTTCCTGCTCGCTGCGGCCGGCGAAGGCGCTCGACACGGTGTAGGCGGTGAGCGCTTCTGCCATGGTCAGGCGCTCCTGGCCGCCGAGCAAGGTGCCCCGGTCGGTGCGCCGGGTGACCATCGAATAAAGGTTCGGGAACGGATTGACGTCGGTCACCGGGCAGTCGGTGCTGGCCGATGGCTGCAGGCCGGCACTGAGCCAGGTGCGCATCGGATAGGCCCCAGCCGCCCGCGCCTCGCCCAGAACGTCGACGTAGAGATCGCCGAAATCGTACATGAAGGAGGGCTGCGGTGCCGGGTAGATGCCGAGCCGGACCATGCGCTCGATCTGCTGGGCGGTGCTGAAGCCGCAATGCTCGATGCGGTGGCGGCGGTCCGGCCAAGGCCTGGCGGCGAGCGCCAGCTCGTAGGCATTGAGCACCTGCTCGATCGCCGCGTCGCCGATGGCGTGGATCGCCATCTGGTAGCCCTGGCCGTGGTAACGCTCGACGAAGGCGTTGAGGGCACCGTCCTCCAGGCAGAGGATGCCCTTGCCGCCGCCTTGATAGTCCTCGACCATGGCGGCCGTGCGCCCACCGGCGCTGCCGTCGGTGAAGATCTTGACCGGGCCGACGCGCAATTCGGCGTCGCCCGTGCCCGTGACGAGGCCCGCCTCGAAGCAGCGCTCGGCGATGCCACCGTCGCCGCCCAAGAGGCACATGTCGACCCGAACCGGCAGGCGCCCCTCGCGCTTGGCGCGGAAATAGGCGCCGATCTCGGCGAAGCCCGCACGCATGCCGACCGCGGCGTCCATCACGCTGGTCACGCCGAAGGACAGGCAATAGCGCCCGGCCCGCTCGATCGCCTCGACCAGGTCGTCCTGGCTCGGCTCCGGCAAGACCGCCTTGACCGCGTCGCGGCCGTTTTCCGCCAAGAGGCCCGTCAGCTCGCCGTCGACCAACTCGATCAAGCCACCCGGCGGCGACGGGGTGTCGGCGTCGATGCCGGCAAGCTGAAGGGCCAGGCTGTTGCAGACGGCAAGGTGGCCGCAGGTGCGCACCACGTAGACCGGATGATCGGGCACGGCGCGGTCGAGCTCGGTGCGCGTCGGGTGGCGGCCGACGTCGAGCTTGAAGTGATCGTAGCCGGCACCGATGACCCAGCTGCCCTTGGGCTGCGCCGCCGCGCGGTCGGCCATGGCCTGCAGCAGGGCGTCGAGGGTCGGGGCCGATTTCGGCCGCAGATCCACCTGTGCCATGTAGAGCCCCAAGGGCAACAGGTGCAGGTGGACGTCGTAGAGCCCGGGCGTGGCGAGCCGGCCCTCGAGGTCGATCACCCGGGTCCGCGGGCCGATCAGGTCATCGAGGTCGCCATTGGCAGCGGTGGCGAGCACCTTGCCGCCGAAAGCGGCAAGCGAACCCGCAGCGCCTATTTCGGCGCCACACCAGATCCTGCCGCCGCGCAGCACCAGATCCGCCTCGATCCGCATGATCCCCGCCCTCTCCCGCCGGCCGTCGTCTTGACGAATGCGCGTAGCCGTAGCTGCATTGCAAATGCAAGGCCAGGAGGATGACGATGCAGGTGGACGAGGCGCTGCGGGGACGTTTGGCGGCGGCGATCGCCGCCCGGTTCGATGACCAGATCGAGGCGACGCGGCGCTTGGTGGCGATCCCGAGCCTGCGCGGGGCGGAGGGGCCGGCGCTCGATTTGATGGCTGATTTGATGCGGCAGCGGGGGCTGGCGGTCGACGACTGGACCATCGCCGCCGACGAGTTGCGGCACCTTGCGGGCTGGGGGCCCTTGGAGACGCCCTCGGCGGCGGTGCGCTCGGTCGTCGGCACCCGCCAGGGGACGGGCGATGGGCGCTCGTTGATCCTGCAGGGGCACATCGACGTGGTGCCGGCGGGCCCGCTCGACATGTGGCGCCATCCGCCGTTCGACCCGGTCGTCGAGGGCGACTGGATGTACGGCCGCGGCGCCTGCGACATGAAATCGGGGATGATCGCCATCCTCTGCGCGCTCGATGCGCTGGACGCGGTGGGCCTCACGCCCAAGGGCCGCCTCCACGTGCAGTCGGTGGTCGAGGAGGAGAGCACCGGGCTCGGCGCCCTCGCCACGCTTGCCCGCGGCTATCGCGCCGAGGCGTGTTTGATCCCCGAGCCGACGGGCGGCCGGCTCAACCGCGCGCAGGTGGGCGTGCTCTGGTTTCGCCTGCGCGTGCGCGGCCGCCCGGCCCACGTCGCCTATGCCGGTGACGGCGCCAACGCCATCATGGCCGCCTACCACCTGTTGCAGGCCTTGCACGGGCTGGAGCTGGCCTGGAACGAGCGCGCCAAGACCGCCACCCATTTCGGCGATCTCGACCACCCGATCAACTTCAACGCCGGCATCATCAAGGGCGGCGACTGGGCCTCGTCGGTGCCGGCCTGGTGCGACGTCGATTGCCGCATCGCCGTCCTGCCCGGCTGGTCCCTGGCCGACTGCCGGGCCGAGATCGAGCGCACCGTCGCCGAAGCCGCCAAGCACCACGATTTTCTGCGGGAGCATCCGCCCGAGCTGGTCTGGAGCGGCTTCATCGCCGAGGGCCACAGCTTCCAGAACGCGACGGTGGAAGCGGTGGTCGGGCGCGCGGCGGCAAGCGTCTACGGCGTGAACACGGTGCCCGAGCGGATCATGACGGGGCTCACCGACACCCGCTTCTACGACCTCTACTACGGCATTCCGGCCTTCTGCTTCGGGCCGTCGGGCGAGTGGATCCACGGCTTCGACGAACGCGTCGATCTTCGCTCGGTCGAGCAGCTGACGCTGTTTTTGGCGTTGTTCATCGCCGAGTGGTGCGGGGTGGAGGCTGGGTAGTGGCCTATCGCCGGCCGCTCCTGCCCGGCGGCATGGTTGCGCCGACACGTCTGCAGGGCAAGGGCTTCGTATTGCGGCCGCTGACGATCCACGACGTGGTCAAGGACTATGACGCGGTGATGAGCAGTGTCGACCGGCTGGTCGGGCATATGGATCCCGTGAGCGACTGGCCCCGCGGGCTCAGTTTGGAGGCGAACCTGGTCGACCTCGCCTGGCATCAGCGCGAGTTCACGATGGGCCATTCCTTTGCCTACACGGTGGTCAGGCCGGACGACGCCCGCTGCCTCGGCTGCGCCTACGTCTATCCGTCGGACCGGGCCGGCTATGCGGCCATGGCGTTTTGGTGGGTGCGGACGAGCGAGGCGGAGACGGGGCTCGACGACCGGCTGGGTCGGGCCTTCCGGCAATGGCTCGAAGCGGATTGGCCGCTGCGGCCGATCGCTTTTCCCGGCCGCGACATCGGCTGGGACCGATGGCGGACCCTGCCCGCTATTTGAACTCGGTTTCGACGAAGACGAATTCGAAGGCGTTGGGGTTGATGACGTCGTGCTCGATGCCGGCGTCGCGGAAATAGGGCACACCCGCCTTCAGCTCGGCGAAGGTGGCGTTGCCGGCTGCATCCACCAGTTGCAGCTGACCGCTCACCATCGGCACGACGACGTAGGCGTAGTCGTGGCGGTGCCAGCCGGTGGCGGCACCCGGTGCGAAACGCCACTCCGTCACCCGTGTGCGGTCGTTGTCGATGAACACGGTCGGCACCGCCTTTTCCATCATCGGAGCGCTCCTCGGCTTGACGTGGGCCCGACTTAGGCGCTTTGCACAGGCCCCGACAAGTCGAGCCTTGCGAGGAGCAGCCATGAACGGTGCCGAGAGTCTGGTCCACACCCTGGCCGATGGGGGCGTGGAGGTGTGTTTCGCCAATCCCGGCACCTCGGAGATGCACTTCGTTGCCGCCCTCGACCGGACCAAGCGGATGCGCTGCGTCCTGGGCCTGTTCGAGGGCGTCGTGACCGGGGCCGCCGACGGCTATGCCCGGATGGCGAACAAGCCGGCCGTAACGCTGTTGCACCTCGCCCCCGGCCTCGCCAATGCCAGCGCGAACCTGCACAACGCGAAGAAGGCGCGCACGCCGATGGTCAACGTGGTCGGCGACCATGCGACGAGGCACATGGCCTACGACGCGCCACTCTCGGGCGACGTCGAGGGGGCGGCACGGCCGTTTTCGCATTGGGTGCGCACCGCGGCCTCGGCGCGCGAGGTCGCCAGCGAAGGGGCGGCGGCCCTCGCGGCCGCCACCAGCTATCCGGGCCGTATCGCCACCCTGGTCCTGCCCGCCGACACCGCCTGGGACGAAGCCCAAGGTCCCGCCCCGGCCCTGCCGAGCCACGCGCCCGAGCCGATCGACGACGCCCAGATCGACGCGGCTGCCCGCATCCTCCAAGGCGGTCAGCGGACGCTCTTGCTCGTCGGCTTTTCCGCCTTGCGCGATCCGCAAAGCCTGCGGCTCGCCGCGGCCATCGCGGCCCGCACCGGGGCGACCCTGATGGCGCCGACCTCCAATCCGCGGCTGGAGCGCGGCGGCGACCTGCCCTTCGTGCCGCGCATTCCCTACCCGGTGGACCAGGCGATCGAGCTGTTGGCGCCGTTTCGCCACTGCTTGACGGTCGAGGCGGCGGAGCCCGTGGCGTTCTTCGCCTATCCGGGCAAGCCGAGCCGTGTGCTGCTCGACGGGACCGAGGTCCTGGCCCTGGCCCGGCCCGAGCAATCGGGGCCCGAGGCCTTGGCGAGGCTCGCCGACCGCCTGGGCGTCAAGGTCACGGATGCGCCCTTGGAGACGGTCCGCCGGCCGGTGGCGCCGGTCAGCGGCGGCCTCACGGCGGAGAGCATCGGCCAGGCGGTGGCGGCCCTGTTGCCCGAGGGTGCCATCGTCGCCGACGAGGGGCTCACCATGGGCCGCGAGATCTACCCGATGACCCGCGGCGGCGTGCCGCACAGCTGGCTGAGCCTCACCGGCGGGTCGATCGGCATCGGCTTTCCCTTCGCCAGCGGCGCCGCGGTCGCCTGCCCGGATCGGCCGGTCTTGGCGCTGCAGGCCGACGGCTCGGGCATGTACACGGTGCAGGCGCTCTGGACCCAGGCGCGCGAGGGGCTGAACGTCACCACGCTGGTGTTCGCCAACCAGGGCTATCAGAGCTTGCACCAGGAGCTCTACAAGGTCGGCGCCAATCCGGGGCGCACCGCGCTCGACATGTTGACCGTGGACCGCCCGGTGATCGACTGGGTGAGCCTCGCCAAGGGTATGGGGGTGCCCGGCGAGCGGGTGACCGATGCGGCCGAACTCGTGCAGGCACTCGCCAAGGGTTTCGCCGAGCCCGGCCCCTATCTGATCGAGGTGCCGGTGGACTGAGCGACAGGCCGTTTGCGCAACAGCAAGAGGCCGTCGGCGATCGGGACCAGGGTCATGGCGAGGCCCTGGTCCTCGCGGCAGCGCGCGACAACCGCGCGCAGCGCACGGGCCTGGCGGCTCTGGTCGCTCGCCTCGGCGACCGCCCCGCCCCAAAAGCAATTGTCCAGGGCGACGAGCCCCCCCGGCCGGACCAGCTCCAAAGCCAGCTCCAGATAGCGGGGGTAGCCCTTCTTGTCGGCGTCGACGTAGACGAGGTCGACCCGGCCGTGCTCCGGGCCCTGGACGAGCGCTTCGAGGCTCGGCTCGGCGAGGCCGAGGCGGCGTTCGATCCGCTGGGCCACCCCCGCCTCCTGCCAGTGCCGGTCGCCGAGGCCGCCCCAATCGGTCGCATCCAGGGTGATCAAGCGGCCGTGTTCGGGCAGCGCCAACGAGAGGGCGAGCGTGCCGTAGCCGGTGAAGGTGCCGACCTCGACCACCAGCTCGGCGCCGATCGACTCGACGAGAAAGGCCAGGAGTTCCGCCTGCTCCGGGGCGGTCATCATCCGGCCCTCGGGCAAGGCGGCGGTGGCTGCCGCCAGCCGCGCCATGACGGGATGCGGCCGCACCGCCTGGTCTTGGCGCCAGCGCAGCAGCGGCAGCTCGGAACCCATCGCGGGTGGCGTCGTTGGTCGAGCAGAACCACGACGAAGGAGTTCGATCATGGGTGAAAACACCCTGGTGATGGTCCTGGCCCTCACGACGCTTTTGGCGTTCGTCGCCTATGGCGGCTGGCAATACCGCAAGGCCCGCCTCGCCAAGCGGCGCGGCGACGGCTCGTCGCTCGCCCATCTGGACGAACCGCTGGAGCAGCGCGAGCGGCGCGAACGCGAGGACCGCTGAGGCGCGCCGCCGGGCGGCCGGCCGGATGGCGGCTGAAGCGCAGGCCGGCCGCCCTCAGCTCGAGGTGGTGAAGAAGCTCGTCGGCGTCATGAGCTTGTTCTCCTGGCCGATCAGGTAGCCCGCCTCGGCGCTCGCCTTCAGATAGGCCTGCCACTCGGCATCGGCCTGCATGGCCGCACGCTTCTGGGCGCGGTCGCCGGCATCGGCATAGGCCCAGACGTGGACATAGCTGTTGACGTTGCCGGTTTCGGTGACCGCGTAGAAGACCGGTTCGCCCAAGTGGCGCCGCTGCACGGCCCAGCCGAGCTTCTCGTAAAGTTCCAGGTGCAGCTTGATCGTCCCCGGCCGGCAGACATAGGTGCGATGGTCGTACAGCATGGTCGTGGTCTCCGTGCAGCTTCGGCCGCAGGGGATGGCGCCGATCGCCGGGCGCTGTCAACGCCCAGAAGCCGTCGAGCGGCTCAAGGCGCCGGTGCGACGGTGCCGAACACCGCAACGGCGTGGCAGGTGGCAGCGGCCAGCACGAAGCCGTGCCAGACGACGCGGTGGAACGGCAAGCCGTCCCACAGGTAGAACAGCACGCCGGTCGAGTAGAGGACACCGCCCGCGGCGAGCCAGGCAAGACCGGTCGGCGGCAGCGCTTCGATCAAGGGCACGAGGGCCAGGACGACGACCCAGCCGACGGCAAGGTAGAGGGTGGAGGCGACGCCCTCGCGCTTCGGCCAGCCGAACAGCCGAAGCGCCGCACCCTGCAGGCACAGGGTCCAAACGACGCCCAACAGCACCCCGCCCCAAAAGCCGCCGATGGCCAGGACGCAGAACGGCGTGTAGGTGCCGGCGATCATGATGAAGATGCTGGCATGGTCGAGCCGCCGCAAAGGCGTCCGGTTGGCGACCAAGCCGCGGCTCAGGTTGCACGCGGCCGAGGCAGCGCCCAGCACGAACATGCCGGCGACGTAGACGAAGAGCGCCCAGGCGACCAAGGGATCGCCGGCGGCCGTCGCCCGCGCCCAGGCGAGGCTCGCCGCCCACACCGCACCCGCCAGCCCGAGCCCGTGCAGTGCTGCATCCGCGACGTAGTCGACGCGGGCCTGGACCCAGTGGGGATGCGCGCGCACCTTCTGCACGGGCCCAAGGTCGGCATCGCGCAGCGCCGGGTCAAGCTCCGGCGCGCTATGGGCGAAGGGCGAATGGCGGTGCGGGTTTTTTCGAGTCAATCTAAACAAGCAGCAAACGGGCCCGGCACCAGTGGCCCGGTGACCAACGAGAGAGCGACCTTGAGCGTGGAACCCCAAACCTGGATCGTCGGCGGCACGGATGACAGCGGGCTCGGTACCCGCTGCCTCTTGGCGCTGCAGGATCGCTTCGACTTGCCGCGGACCATTTCCCTCGACCTGCCGCGCGACCGGACCGGCGCTGCCGCCCCCGCCTGCGTGCTGGCCTTCGTGACCGCACCGCAGGGCAGCAACCGGCCCGTCGATCTGCTGCGCGACGAAGAGGCCCGCGCCATCCTCGGGCGCACGCACGCCCCTGGCCTCGCGGCCGACGGGCCGCCCAGGCTGGTGGCCTTGGCCCTCGATCGAGGCCAATCCGAGCTGGCGGTCGACCAGGCCGTGAACCTCGCGGTCACGACCCTGATCGACTGGGGTCACGAAATCGCCTGTCGCCCCACGGGCTGCGCCCGCGCGGGCACGAATTGAGTTTGCGAAAACGTCGAGGGAATAAAACAGCGGCTGCGTAGTCCGTACCATCGTGTGCGCATGTGCGCCCCACGGTACGTTGGTGACGGACAGACGGAGACAGCTGCGTGCGACCAAGCCTTGGTAACGCCCCGGTCATCCACCTCCACCGAACCGCGCGGAGGTGGATGACCGGAGCGCCTCGAAAGCGCCCGCCCCTAAGCCTTCTGCCGCAAACGCTTCTGCCCAACAGGCTGCCCAAAGGGCTGCTGCAACCTGGGCTGACCGGCGCCATCCTCGCCCTCCTGCTAGCCACGCCCAGCACCGCGCAGACCATCGCCGAGCGCCTGTTCGAGCCGACGCGCGCACCGGAAGAGGTGCGCATGGCCATGGCCGAAGCCGCCAACAGCGCGTTCGTGGCGCGGATCGTTGCCGATGAGCCGATCGCCGAGGCGGACGTCGCGAGCTGGCTGGACGCGACCGGCAACGAGATCGCCGGGCTTTTGGCGTCGACCGGTGTCGACCCGGCGCGCTTGGTGTTGGGCGCCCTCAAGAACGGCACGAATGGCGTGGGTGGCCCGTTCCAGGAGCTCAATGACGCCCAGGCCTTGCCCGAGCTGCAGATGGCGGCGCTGATCGATCGGGTGATGACGACCGTGCCCCTGTCGTCGCCGGTGCGCGGCGAGTACCGGCTGACCAGCGGCTTCGGTCCCAGGCGCGATCCCATCCGCGGCCGCTTCGGCTTTCATCGGGGCATCGACATGTCCGGTGCGCAGGGCACGCCGATCCATGCCACGGCCGCCGGCACCGTCCTGCGCGCCGGACGGTATGGCGCCTACGGCAATCTGGTGGAGATCGATCACGGCAACGGGGTGCACACACTCTACGCGCACCTGCACACGTACCTGGTCCGCAAGGGCGACGTCGTCGCCGCCGACCAGAAGATCGGCGGCATGGGGCGCACCGGACGGGCGACGGGCGTGCATCTCCACTACGAGGTGATCGTCGACGGTCAGCCGGTCGATCCGCAGCGCTTTCTCGACGTGGGCGAACTGTTGCTCGCGAACGCTTCGTGAGAGCCGCGCCGCACCTCCAGACTTGACCTCGTCCGCGGCTCGGGCCAGCACGCTCCTCGAATGGCCGGGAGATATTGGCCTTGGGGCTGGATGGGCCGGTGAGCGAGACCATAGCCATCGTCGTCGCCTTGGGCGGCTTGGGTCTCGTCGTGGGGGCAGCACTCGAGCGCAGCCATTTCTGCACCATGGGTGCCGTGGCCGATTTCGTGCTGTTTCGCAGCCTCCGCCGCGCCCGATGGTGGCTCTTGGCCCTGGCCACGACGCTGGTGACGCTTCAGGGCGCTTGGCTCGGCGGCTTGATCGACCCCGCGGCCCTGACCTGGCCGCGCGCCCATCTCGGCCTTGCGCTCACGGGTGGCATCCTGTTCGGCGTTGGCATGGTGCTCGGCGGCGGCTGCGCGTCGCGGCTGGTGGTGCGGGCAGCCAGCGGTCAGGTGAAGGCGATGCTGGCGCTGCTCGCGATGGCGAAGCTGGCGGCCCTGACCGTCCTGGTCTTGCCGCCCGAGGCGACGGCCGTCGGCGGACCCAGCGCCCTCGCGATCCTGACGCTGGCGATCGGCCTGGGGGCGCTTGCCTGGTGCGCGCGTCACGTCGAACAACGCCAGCTTGCCGGCCTCATGACCGCGGGCTTGCTGGGGGTGGCCATGCTCGCCGTGCTCGGCGCGACCGGCGCCCTCGGCACCGCCTTGCCGCTCAATTTCGTCCCGATCACCGTCGCCGCGCCCGTGAGCGCCGCGCAAACCGCCTGGCTCGCCGTGCTGGTCGGCACGGTCGCGGGTGCCGCGATCAGTGCCGGGTGGGCGGGCCGCTGGCGGTTCGATCCGGCCCGCTTCGACGACGATACCAGGCGCCACCTGCTCGGCGGCGCCGCCATGGGGATCGGCGGGGCGGCGGTCGGCGGCTGCACGCTCGGGGCCGGCATCGGCGGCGCCGCGATGCTGGCGCCGGCGGCCTGGGCCGGCCTTTTCGGCATGATCGCGGGATCGGCGTGGATGGTCCACGTCCTGGCCACCGGCGGCTGGGGGCCGGCTTGGCGCACGCTCTGGTCGCGGGCATGAGGCGCACCGCAGCACTTTGGCTCACCGCCCTCCTGCTCGTCTTGGGCGGAGCCGGTGAAGCTCGCGCCGCCACCATCGTCGCCGATCTGTCGCGCCACCTCATCCCCATCACCACGGCGTTCGGCGGCTCGGACGTGCTCCTGTTCGGCACCGCCGACGAGGCCGACGACGTCATCGTCGTCGTCCGCGGCCCGAGTGAGACCATCACCGTGCGCCGCAAGGACCGCTTCGCCGGGATCTGGCTCAACCAGGAAGCGATGACGTTTCGCGACATTCCGGCGTTCTACGCCGTGGCGGCGACGCGACCGCCGGACGAGATCCTGGGGCCGGGTGCCTTGGCGCGCCACGGCATCGGGCTGGAGCACCTGCGGCTGGCCACCGACGAAGCCAGCGAGGCGGAGCGACTGCAGCGGTTTCGCGCCGGCCTGATCCGCAACAAGCAACGCGAAGCGCTCTATGCCGACGATCTGAGGGTGCGGTTCCTGGGCCGCGGGCTGTTTCGCACCACCATCCCCTTTCCCGCCAATGTCCCGCCGGGACGCTATCAGGTCGAGGTGTTCGCCATCCAGGGCGGCAGCATCGTCGCCGCCCAGCAAAGTGCATTGGTCATCAGCAAGGTCGGGTTCGAGGCGCGCATGTCCGACGTCGCCCAGGACCAAGCCCCGCTCTACGCCCTCGGCGCCATCAGCTTTGCCATCTTCGCCGGCTGGATGGCCGCCCTCGCGTTCAGGAGGAATTGAGCATGATCGACGACCCGCCGGCCCCGCGGCGCGTGTTCTTGGTGGTCGCCGACCAAAGCGAAGAAATGCGCAATGCGCTGCGCTTTGCTTGCCGCCGCGCCGTCCACACCGACGGCCACGTGGCGCTCTTGGGCGTGATCGAGCCGGTCGAGTTCCAACAATGGGTCGGCGTCGGCCGCGTCATGGAGGAGGAGGCCCGCGCCGAGGTCGAAGGCCAGTTGGAAAGCCTCGCCCGGGAGGTCAAGGACATGACGGGCATCGAGCCCACCCTCTACCTGCGCACGGGCCAAAAGCGGGAACAGCTGCTCTCCTTGATCGCGGACGAACCGGAAATCAGCCTGCTCGTGCTCGGCACGGCGAGCGAGGGCGAGGGACCGGGCCCGCTGGTGAGCGAGCTGATCGTCAACGCCGGCGGCTTGCGCGTCCCGATCACGCTGGTTCCGGGCAGCCTCTCCAACGCAGAGATCGACGCGCTCTCGTAAGGCGCGGCGCACCCGGTTGGCCGCGAGCAGCGGTCAGCGGTAGCGGCCGTGGCGCTGCAGGACTTCGATCTTGTAACCGTCGGGGTCCTGCACGAAGAAGAAGCGCGCCATCAAGGCGCCATCGCGCTCGAAGGCGACGATCTTGTTCGGCGCCAGACCCTGGGCTTCGAAGCGGGCATGTTGGGCATCGAGGTCGTCGACGCAGAAGGCCAGATGCCCGTAGCCGTCGCCGAGATCGTAGGGCTCGCTACGTCCCTTGTTCAAGGTGAGCTCGACCTCGACGTCGCATTCGGCGTTGCGCAGATAGACCAGCGTGAAGCTGTCGAAGTCGAAGCGGTCGGCGACCTTCAAGCCGAACGCCCGGTCGTAGAAGTCGATCGAGCGCTCCAGCTCCAGCACGCGCACCATCGCGTGGATCAGCTTGGCCATGGTCTCCTCCGTCAATGCGTTCGTCGCTGCGCCGCAACTATAGCCGGCCCGAGCCCGGTGGCCACCAGCGGCTGCCTACGAGCACATGACGCCAGCTTGATTTACGCAGCCAAAGGGCTCAGGCGGTTGCCCGCAGCGCGTTGGCGATATCCTGGGCGAGCTGGGCGACGGCGCGGTTCATCGCGAGCACCAGGGCCTCGACGTCGCCCGGCGGCGCGAACGGCTCCACGATGTCGCTGCGCCCCTCCCGCACGACCCGCCGCGGCCGGTCCTGGTGGATGCGCCAAGTGGCCGTGAGCCGGGCGGTGGCCTGATCGCGGCCGTCGAGGTCGAGCACCGACACCTCGACCAGCCGGTCGACGTCCGGGGGCAGCCGGGTCGGCAGGCGGGTGACCTGAACCGCACCCAAGGCGGCGGCCAAGTCCTCGGCGAGCACGCGCTGCAGCATCACGTCGAGGGGCTCGGCCCAGAGGTCGTTCCGGGCGAGGGTCACGCCGGTGGGCGTGGGCCGCAGCACCAATTCCCGGCGCGAGAGGATGGCGGCGACGTCGACCGGCTCCAGGCCGACGCGCAGACCGCTCGGCGGTGCTACCGGGGCGAGGCTCGGGGCGAGGCTGTGCAACCGGGGCGGCACGCTCGCGCACGCGCCGAGCGCCAAGGCGAGGAGAACGAAGCCGCGCCGCTTCATCGCCGCCCTCGCAACAGCGCCTCGGGGTTGCGTTCCAGATAGTCGACGAACTGGTTGAGCGAACGGGTCAACAGGCGCAGCTCCTGCAACAGACGCTGGGTGTCGTAGGGCACGGTCTGGGCACCGTCGACCAAGCGGTCCACGCCCTGGACCACGTCGGTCACACCGGCGATGGCGCGGCGCAACTCGCGCACGCCCGCATCGGCCTCGCCGAGCGTCCGCTCCGCAGTGGCCAGGAGGCCCGGCAATTCGGCCTGCAGGTCGGCCAGGAGCGTGCGCAAGACGGCGGCAGCGGCGCCCGCCTCGTCGAGGCCATCGGTCAGCCCCGGCGACGTCAACAGATCTGCCGCGCCCTGGACGATGCGGCGGAAGTCCTCGGCCAGTTCCTCCAGCGGCAGCCCGCGGAACGTGCGGAGTACGTCCTGCAAGCTGGCTTGCAACTCGTCGAAGGAGCCCGGCACGGTCGGAAAGATCGGCGGGTCGTGCGCCCAATCGATGGCGGCCGGCGGCGGATCGGCGACCTCGTCGAAGGCGATCGCAAGGTCGCCGGTGACGATGTTGAGGGTCACGAGACGGGCTCTGAGCCCCTGCGCGGTCAGCGCATCGAGTTGGCGGCGCGCCGTCACCGAGGGGGCGTCGTCATCGACGAACAGCTGCCGTTCGAACACCTCGAAGCGCACGGGCACGCGAATCGACGCGGTGACGGGATCGAAGTCGAAGCGCACGTCGAGCACGCGGCCGATACGCACGCCCCGAAACAGGACCGGCGAGCCCGTGCGCAAACCACCGATATTGCCCTCGAAATAGGCCATGTAGGTGACGGTGCCCGCACCCTTTGCGTCCTCCGCGTCCTGCGGCGTGCGGAACAGCGCGAACTCCTGGCCGTCGGGCGCCGTGGGAGCCAGCGAATCCAAGGGGCTTCGAAATGCGATGCCGCCCGCAAGAAAGGCCTCGAGCGAGGTCATCTCCACCCGAAGCCCGGTCGCATCGAGATGGAACTCGATCCCGTTCGCGAGCCAGAAGCGGGCGTCGGTGCGCACCAGTTCGGCCGCTTCTTCGGGCACGAACACGTCGATCTCGACACCCCGGTCGTTCGGCATGAGCCGGTAGTCGACCACCTGCCCCACGCGCAAGCCGCGGTGGAACACACCCGAGCCGCGGGCGACGCCTCCCAGGTTTTCGGTGGTGAGGACGAACCGCCGACCGGGTTCCGGCGGGGCGAAGGGTGGCGGCACGGTCAGAGCGGCAAATTCGGTCGTCGGCTCGCCCTCGCCCGGAGCGACGGCGATGTAGGGACCGGACAGCACCGTCGAAAGGCCGCTGATCCCACCCGGGCCGATGCGGGGCCGCACCACCCAAAAGCGCGTGCCCTCGACCATGTAGGCTTCGGCCGCCTTGTCCATCTTGATGGTGGCGACGACGTGGCTGAAATCGGGAGCAACGGCGAGATCGGTCACCATGCCGACCTCGACGTCGAGCAGCCGAACGCGGGTCTGGTTCGCCTCCAGCCCCTCCGCGTTGGACAATTGCAGCGTGATGACCGGCCCGCGCTGGCGATAGGCGTCCCACGACAACCAAAGCCCCACGCCGACGGCGAAGAGCGGCACCAGCCAGACGATCGAAATCGTGCGGCTGCGGGCCACCTCCGGCGGCAGCGCGTCGTCGTCGCGCGGGGGCTCAGCCATGGCCGTGGCGCACCGTTGCACCGTCCCAGGCGAGACGCGGGTCGTAGCTGGCGGAGGCGAACATGGTCAGGATGACGACGGAGGCAAAGGCAAAGGCACCAATTCCGGGTTCGATCGAAAGCAGACCAGGGACGTTCACCAAACTGGCGAGGATGGCCACCATGAACACGTCGACCATCGACCAACGCCCGACGAACTCGATCGCGGCATAGGCCCGGGTGCGCGAGCGCAAGCTGTCGGCCGAGCGGCGCTGCGTGGCGATCAAGAGCCAGGCGAGGCCCACGATCTTGGCGACCGGAACCAGGATCGACGCCACGAAGACGATGACGGCAATCCCATAGAGCTGCGCCGCGAAGAGGTCGACCACACCGCCCAGGATGGTCGTGGGATCGGTGCGGCCGAGTTGGCTGATGATCATCATCGGATAGAGGTTCGCCGGGATGTAGAGCACCGCCGCCGCGATCAGAAACGCCCAGCTCCGTTGCAGCGAGCGGGCCTTGCGGTGGTGCAAGGTGGCGTTGCAGCGGGGACAGCGACGCGCCACGGCGGGGGCCAGCCAGTGACAGGTGTGGCAGGCGACCCCCCGGTCAGGCGCCGGCACGGGTGGCGTTGGCCGGCCGATCCGGGACCAGACGGCTTCGGGCTCCAAGACCGCATCGGCGGCGGCGATGCAGAGGATGGTCAGGGCCAACAACACCAGCCCCGCCTCCAACTCGACCCGCGCCAACGCCGCGAGCTTCACGTAGGCGACGATCAGACCGAGCAGGAAGATTTCCAGCATCGCCCAGGGCGTCTGGCGCTGGCCGAGGGTGAAGGCCAGCCGGGCGATCGGGTGGCGCCAGCCCTGGCGGGCGGCGATGGCGGCGATCAAGCTGGAGAGGATCTTGGTGCCCGGCACCAGGCTGACGAAGGCCAGCACCATCAACGCCAAGGGCCAAAGCCCGGCATCGGCGATGGCCCGCACGGCAGCGTGCAGCGTCGCCGTGTGGGCGGCCCCGTCGAGCCGAAGCGTGAGCAAGGGCAACACGTGCACCAAAAGCCACAAGACCAGCGCCGCCGACAAAAAGGCGATGCCGCGGTTCAACGGGTCGTGGCGACGCCGGTAGAGGGTGCTGCCGCAGCGCCGGCAGCGGGCCTTTCGACCGGGCGCCAGGGGCTCGCGGCGGTGAACCGCACCGCAATCGTGACAGGCGACATAAGACGACATCGCTCCTAAATCGGGTGTAAGGGGACGTGGTGCAAGACAGAGGCACGAACGCGTTGAGCCGAATTTTCCTGGACGCCGATGCGTGTCCCGTGAAGGACGAGACCTTTCGCGTCGCCGGCCGCTATGGCTTGGTAACGCTCGTGGTGAGCAACGCCTATTTGCGGCTGCCGGCCAGTCCGTTGATCGAGTTGGTCTTGGTCGAGGCGGGGCTGGATCGGGCCGACGACTGGATCGCCGACGCGGCCCAACCCGGCGACGTGGTGGTCACGAGCGACATCCCGCTCGCGCATCGCTGCGTCACCAAGGGCGTGCGTACGCTTGGTCCGACGGGCCGCGCCTTCACCGAAGCCTCGATCGGCAACGACCTCGCCACCCGCGACCTGCTCACCACCTTGCGCGACACCGGCCAAATCCGCGGCGGCGGACGCCCGTTCACCAAACAGGACCGCTCGCGGTTCCTCGGTGCCCTGGATGCGGCGATCCAAGCCATCAAGCGCACCGGGCGCTGAGGCAGCCCCGACGAGGCTTGACTTTTCACGCCGCGGCTGCGCAAAAGCTCTTCGTCTTTCTCGCGATCGCGCGACGGGCGGCCTCGTGCGGCCCAACATCCCGAGCTAGTCACCACGTGACCCCTGCCCTTCGACACGCGCGCGACGGGCAGCTCGGCGCCGCTTAGGGCGCCCTTAGGACAATGAATTGACCCTGTCGTTTGCCGAGCTCGGTGTTGCCGAGCCCCTTACCCTTGCGCTCGCCGACGCGGGCCACACCACCCCCACCCCCATCCAGGCCCAGGCCATCCCACCCCTGCTCGAAGGCAAGGACCTGTTGGGGATCGCCCAAACCGGCACGGGCAAGACCGGCGCCTTTTTGCTGCCGATCATGAGCCGCCTCTTGGCCGCCCCTGCCCCCACCACCAAGCGCGGCGCCAAGGTGCTCGTGCTGGCCCCCACCCGTGAGCTGGCGCAGCAGATCAGCGACGCCTTCAAGCTCTACGGCCAAAAACATACGCGCCTCTGGCAGGCCGTCATCGTCGGCGGCGTGCCGCAGAGCCGCCAGCAGCGGGCCATGGCACGCGGCGTCGACCTCTTGGTCGCAACCCCCGGCCGCCTGCTCGACCTGGTCGACCAGGGCATCGTCCGGCTCGACACGGTCGAAACCCTGGTCCTCGACGAGGCCGACCGCATGCTCGACATGGGCTTCGCCCCGGCGATGAAGAAGATCGCGGCCCTCATCAAGGCCGAGCGGCAAACCGTCCTCTTCTCGGCGACCATGCCGAAGGCGGTCGAGAAGCTCGCGGCCGAACTGCTCACCGACCCCGTCCGCGCCGAGATCGCCGAAAAGACCATCTCGGTCGAGCGCATCGAGCAGCAGGTGCACATCGTACCGCAGGCGAAAAAGCGCGCCTTCGTGGTCGATCTCTTGGCCGACCCGGCGCTTTCGCGCGTGATCCTCTTCACCCGCACCAAGCACGGCGCCGACCGCGTCTGCGAGCACCTGGAACGTGACGGCATCGATGCCGAAGCGATCCACGGCAACAAGGCGCAAGGTGCCCGCCAGCGGGCGATGAAGCGCTTTCGTGACGGCGACGCGCGCGTCCTGGTCGCGACCGACATCGCCGCGCGCGGCATCGATGTGCCGGGCGTGACCCACGTCATCAACTTCGACCTGCCGGTCGAGGTCGAAACCTACGTCCATCGCATCGGCCGCACCGCCCGCGCCGGCGGCGAAGGCATCGCCATCTCGCTCTGCGATCCGGGCGAGAAGAAGCAGCTCGAAGCGATCCGCCGCTACGTCGATCGCCAGGGCGAACCGGAGCCGGTCCGCCACGCCGGTCAAGGCAAGCCCCGCCGCGGCGGCAACCGCCCGGCCCAGCACGAAGCACCCCACGGCCACGCCCGCAGGCGCCCGAGCGCCGGCAAGCCGAAGCGCTGGAGCGAACGCCCGCAACGCGACCGCGCGGCGGTGTAGGGAAAGAAGCAGGAAAAAGAAAAGGGGGGACTTGATGGTCCCCCCTTACACCCCCCAAGCAGCGGCTTTGCCGCTGCAAGTTGAGGGATTTGAGCGGCGTTGTCGCTGCCCGTTCATAACGTCGCGACGGCGTGAGCCGTCGCGTTGGGGGGTCGAAGGGGGGACCATCAAGTCCCCCCTTCCCTTCCTCTTCGATCTCTCCTCCCTACCCCACCCGCGCCAGCAGCTCGTCGACCCACGCCGGCACCAGCGTGCTGGCAGCACCTTGGCGGCCTTCGTGGAAAACCGAGTGGACCGAGGACGGTTCGAGGTTGATCTCGAGGGTGTGGGCCAGGCCATGCGCCCGCACTTCGGCAACGAAGCCGGCGGCCGGATAAACGACGCCGCTCGTGCCGATGGCGACGAACAGCTCGCAGGCGGCGAGTTCGCGGGCGATGCGATCGAGGTGCTGGGGGATTTCCCCAAACCAGACCACGGCCGGTCGCAGCGCGCCGACGGCGGCGCAGGCCGGGCAGCGGCTGCTCTCGTCGAGGTCGCCGAGCCAGCTCGTTTCGGCGTCGCAGGCGGTGCAGGCAGCCTGGTTCAAGGCACCGTGCATGTGCACGACGTCGCGGTGGCCGGCGCGTTCGTGCAGGTCGTCGATGTTCTGGGTCACCAGCGTGACCGGACCGGGCCAGGTGGCTTCGAGCTTCGCGAGGGCGCGGTGCGCGGCGTTGGGCCGGATGGCCGGATCGCGCAGTTGCGCGCGGCGGAGATTGTAGAAGCGCTGCACGAGCGCGGGATTGCGCGCGAAGGCTTCGGGCGTGGCCACGTCCTCGACGCGATGGCCCTCCCACAAACCACCGCCGCCGCGGAAGGTGGCAAGACCCGATTCCGCCGAGATGCCGGCACCGGTGAGGATGAGGATCGGGGCTTCGGGCTCGATCACGAACGGCTCCACTCAGGCGGCCAAGCCGGCGTTGTGCCCGCCGATGGCCTGGGCCAACCGCTCGGCGCTGCCGGCGGCCAGGGTCCAGCCGAGATGGCCATGGCCGACGTTGAGCCACAAGCCCGGCTTCGGGTTGACGCCGACGATCGGCACGCCCGAGGGCACGATCGGGCGGAGCCCCGCCCAGTCGCGCCGGCCGGGCGCCGCCGCACAGGCCCTGAGACCCGGAAAAACGTGCACCGCCCGGCCCAGGATGGCGTCGATCCGCGCCGGCGCCGGGGTCGTGTCCCAGCCGGTGAACTCGGCCGAGCCCGCCACCCGGATGCGATCGCCGAGCGGCGTGAGCGCGAAGAACCAGCCGTGGTTCAAGACCGTCATGGTCGGCGCTTCGGGCCAAGCACGGCGATCCATGGTGATCGATACCCCCTTGACCGGGTAGATCGGCACCTCGACGCCCACGGTCTGCAACAGGCGCCGGCTCCAAGGCCCGAGTGCGACCACCACCGCATCGGCCCGCACCGGCCCGCCGTCGGTCACGGCGCCAACGACGCGCCCACCCTCGACCAGGAGCCGCTCGACCGTGGTGCCGGTGTGCAGCTCCGCGCCGCGTTCGACCAGCCAGTCCGCGAGTTTCTTGGTGAACGTCTCGCAGCAACCCGATTGATCGGCATGAAAGTGGATGGCGCCAACGACGGCCTGGCTCGCCGTGGCGAGCGCCGGCTCCAGGGCCGTCGCCGCCGCGCGGTCGAGGACCTGGAACCTGAGACCGTGTTCGGCGAGCGGGGCCAATTTGTCGACCAAATGGTGCAGCTGCGCCTGGGTGTGGCAGATCTCGAGCGTGCCGCGGGTCACCTCGTCGTGGGTGATGCCGGTCTCATGGCGGATGCGGTCGAGCGCCGCCACGCTCGCCACCGCCAGCGCCAGATTGGCGTGGAGGTTGCGACGAAAACGGTGCGGCGCACATTCGCGCAGAAATTGCGGGCCCCAGCGCCACAACCCCGGCAACGCCTTGAGACGCAACAGCATCGGCGCGTCTTCGCGGCCCAGCGAGCGCAGCACCTCCCGCCAAGCCCCCGGCTCCGACCACGGCCCCGCCTCGCTGGTGTGGATGATGCCGCCATTGCCCCAGCTGGTCTCCTGACCGACGGCCTCGCGCCGCTCCACGAGCACCACCTCGTGCCCGGCACGGTGCAACGCATAGGCACTGGTCACGCCGATGACGCCCGCCCCCAGGACCAATACCCGCATCACGTTCTCCCCCAACTCGGCCGCCGTCCAGCGTAGAGGATGTAAGCGGCCGGTGCATCCGCAGACGCGCGCACAGCTGCTAGGCGGCGTCCGTTTTTACCCGGAGGATCTCGACCACTGGCGTGGCTTGGCCGCCATAGATGGCGGGCTTGCGCAGCTTGACCCGCACGGCGTCGACCCGCGGATCCTCGAAGCAGAAGGCGAGCAGGTCCTCGGCCAGGGTTTCGAGCAGATCGGTGTGCGCTCGCTTCGGCCACACTTCGGTGAGTTGCCGGTAAAGGCGGTCGTAGTCCAGGGTGTCGGCCAAGCCCGCGACGGGCAGCGGCCCCGCGAAGCGGTAGAGGTCGACATCGATCACCAGGGGCTGGCGATGGTTCGGGTGTTGCTCGAAGTCGGCGGCGCCGACCTTCATCGAGACCGTGACCCCCTCCAGACCGATGCGGTGCCAGCTACGCGGGGCTTCGAACATGGCCCGTGATCGTCGGATCGGTGTAGCGGGGCTCCAGCCGCTGGCCGCCATCGACGTAGAGGATTTGTCCGGTGACCGCGGGTGCCGCGAGCAGGTAGCGGAGCGCGTGCACGAGGTCGGCCGTGGTGTTGCCGCGCTCGAGCGGGGTTTGCGCGTGGACCGCCTCGAACGCGGCTTGGCTTTGCGCACCGCTCGGCAGCGTCAGGCCGGGGGCGATGGCGTTGACCCTCATCCGCGGCGCCTGCTCGATCGCCAACAGCCGCGTCGCCGTGGCGAGGCCGGTCTTGGAGAGCGTGTAGGAGAGATAATCGGGCAGGGGTGCCTCGACCTTTTGGTCCAACACGTTGACGACGTTCCCGACGCTATCGCTCGGCAACTGGGCACGCAGCTCGCGGGTCAAGAGCAAGGGCGCCAGCAGATTGATGCCGAGCTGGCGGCGAAACGAGGCGGGGTCGAGGTCGGCACTCGTGTCGGGCTCGAAGATCGAGGCACTGTTGACCAGGGTCGTCACCGGGCCGAGCCTGGCTGCGGCTTCGCCGACGAGCGTGCGCACGGCGTTGTCGTCGGCGAGGTCCGCCCGCACCACCGCGACCTCGGCACCGTCGGCGCGGAGCCGGGCCGCGAGGTTCTCGCCAGCCTCGGTCGAGCCGTGGCAATGGATCGCCACCGCATAGCCATCGGCGGCCAGGGCTTCGACGAAGGCACGGCCGACGCGCACGGCCCCGCCCGTCACCAGTGCGGTCGTCATCGGTTTGCCTCGCAACGTTCGAGTTCCCCCTCGACCCAAGGGGCACGGCCGCAATCGGTCAAGTCGAGGAAGTCTTCGAGATGGGCGACGCGCCCTTCCGCCAGATAGCCGCTGAACAAACGGTTGAGCCTTTGGTCGAAGGTGAACTGGCGCAAGGCCGCCAAGCGCACCGCCTCGGACAAACGCAAGCCACCCCCTGCGAGCAACCCCAAGATGGTCGCATAGCCCCGATCCGCCCGCTCCGCCGCGTCCGGCGCCAACGTGGTCGAGCCGAAGCGCTTGTAATAGAGGTAGAGCG
Source organism: Geminicoccaceae bacterium (assembly GCA_007694015.1). Classification (GTDB taxonomy): domain Bacteria; phylum Pseudomonadota; class Alphaproteobacteria; order Geminicoccales; family Geminicoccaceae; genus RECO01. The sequence continues at coordinate 10,427 of RECO01000180.1, read as the reverse complement.
CTTCCGGGTGGACCTGCATGGTGGGGGCGGCGCTGAGCAGTTCGAGATTGATCAAAACGTCGCCCGCAAACGGCGTGGGCGTCCACCCGTGCGGCTGCAGATCGCGCCGAAACAGGCAGGCAAAGGGCACGCGCGGGGTCAGCAGGTCGTCCGTGGTAAAGCGGCGCGGAACCGGGAACGGCGCCAGCGGCTGCTTGTAGAAACGGCCCGCCGGGTCGTGCACGGCGGTGTTGCAGACGGCGGCACCATGCGCCTCGACCAGCGGCAGGAGCCGTTCCAGGCGATCCGGCCGCATCGCATCGTCGGCATCCAGATGGCCGATGACCGCACCCTCGGCCGCCCTGAGCGCCGCGTTGCGTGCGCTGGGGCTGCCCGTGCCGACGCCGCCGGTCGAGACTTGGCGAATGCGCGCATCGGCGATGCCGTTGGCCCGGAGTGTGGCCAGATAATCCGTGCCGTCGTCGCTGGCGACGACCAACTCCCAGTGCGGCCAGGTCTGGGCGAGCGCACTGCGCACGCAGCGCACGATGGTGTCGTGCGTACGAAAGGCGGGGACGATCAATGAAACGAAGGGCGGGTTCAATGGCATGGCGTCGTGGCAGGGCGATGTCCCCGGCCACTTAGAGCGTTTCCCGAAAGGCTTGACCAGCCCTCACCCCCGCCCGGCCACCCATGGCATCGTACACTCGTGGGAGGCCGGGCGGGGGTGAGGGCTGGCCTGTGCGCTACCTAACCGGGAAACGCTTTGGGCGAACGTCGCTTGGAAACAAGGCTCGGCTTTGCTGCGCTGCACGGGACCGCGGTTGTCGGTCGCAGCCGGGTCGTGTACCGACCAACCGTACGTGCATGGCCGCCATGCCGGCGGCGAAACAGACCGATTTGATACGGCAAAAAGACAGGAGCAGCAGCATGACTGCGACGATCAAGGGAGTGACGCTGGCCGCGGCCGTGGCGTTGGCCGCCTCGGCGCCGGCCTGGGCTCAGGACCGCAGCGACTGGCCCGCGAATTTCAGTGTCGGCACGGCGAGCCAAGGCGGCACGTTCTTCATCTACGGCGCTGGCTGGGCCAATTTGGTGACCGAAAAGACCAGGGTGCCGTCCAGCACCGAGGCGACGGGCGGCCCCGTGCAGAACCTGGCCCTGGTGCAGACCCGCGACGTCGATTTCGGTATGACGACGATGGGCCCCGCGCGCGATGCGTGGGACGGCAACAGCCCGATCGTACCCGGCGTCGAGTTCCGCAACGTCCGCGCCCTGTTTCCGATGTACCAAACGCCGTTTCAGGTGGTCGCCTTGCAGGCTTCCGGCATCGGCTCGATCGCCGATCTCGACGGCAAGCGGGTCGGCGTCGGCCCGCGCGGTGGCACGTGCGGGACTTACTGGCCGCAGTTCTTCGAAGCGCTCGGGGTCAACGTGAACCCGCAATTCGGCGGTGCTTCCGACCTCGCCGGTCAGGTGCAGGACGGGCTGATCGACGCCTTTGCCTTCTGCGCCGGGCTGCCGATCGCGGCCTTTGCCGAACTGGAGGCGCAGCGCCCGGTCAACATCTTCTCCTTCACCGCCGACGAGCAGGCGGCGCTCGTCGAAGCGTTTCCGGTGAGTGCCTTCGAGGTTCCGGCCGGGATCTACAACAGCACGCCCGAGCCGCAGAAGTCGGTGGCGATGTGGAACTTCGCCATTGGCCACAAGGACTTGTCCGCGAGCTTCGTCCGTGAGGTCATGGCGACCGTGCTCGACAACCACGATCGCATGATGCAAATCCACGGTGCTTCGATCGAAACGCTGCCAGAGAACTACGTGCACAACACGTTCCTCTGGTTCCATCCGGGCGCCATCGAGTATTTGCAGGACAACGGTTTCGAGATCGATCCCGCGCTCTTCCCGCCGGAGTGGCAGGGCTGAGGACCTAAACAACGGCACCGCCGGCCGGCAAGGCCGGCGGTTTTTCGTCGAAGGACGCCGAACCAACGGCGCCGGCGGATAGGGGGACGGGCGGGGATGGCCGACATCAAGGGCACGAGTGACGACGTCCGCGCCGTCGACATGCTGGCGCGTGGTCTGGAAGACGAACCGGCCGCCTCCAATCAGCGCAACCTCAAAGGTGCGTTGGGGATGCTGCTGATCATCCTCTGCGTGACCTATACCGCCTTCCACCTCATGGTGTTGAACGTCACCCCGCTCGAAACCTGGACCTTCCGCATCGTCCACATCGCAGGCGGGTTGGTGATCGGCTTCACCTTGATCGCGACCGGCACTTTCTCGCCTTCGCCGGGGCGCGGCGGGCTCTGGCCCAATCTCGTGCTGAAGCCGTTCGCGTTTGCCGCTTTGGGCCTCGTCCTCTACGCGCTCGGCAGTTTCGCCTATGCGTGGTGGCTGCGCGAGCAGACGGGGCTGATCAACCCACCGCCTTGGGTCTGGCAATGGGGGGCTTGGAGCTTGGTGGGCGGGTCCGGCCTTGCCATGCTGGTGGCTTGGCTGGAAGAGCCGGAAGCCGACCGCGTCGGCATCGCCGACTGGGCACTCGCCGGTGCCGGCGTGGCCGTGGCCCTGTATCTGGTGTTCAACCTCGGCGCGCTGCAATTCCGCGCCGGCGTGATGCCGACCCGCCCCGATTTCTGGGTCTCGCTGGTCGGCTGTGCCTTGATCCTCGAACTCACCCGACGCGTCGCCGGGATGCCCTTGGTAATCATCGCGGCCGTCTTCATTCTCTACGGCTTCGTCGGCCCGCATCTCCCCGGGTTTCTCGCCCATCGCGGCTACAGCTTCGAGCGCCTCTTCACCTACATCTACACCGACAACGGCATTCTCGGCCCGACCACCGCGGTCAGTTCCACCTACATCATCCTGTTCATCACCTTCGGCGCCTTCCTCCAGGCCTCGAAGGTGGGGGATTATTTCGTGTCGGTGGCCTTCGCCGCCGCCGGCCGCGCCCGCGGCGGTCCCGCCAAGGTGGCGATCTTCGGCTCGGGCCTGATGGGCATGATCAACGGCACCTCGGCCGGCAACGTCGTCGCCACCGGGTCGTTGACCATCCCGCTGATGAAGAAGGTCGGCTACCAGGGCAAGAGTGCCGGCGCGATCGAGGCCGCCGCTTCCTCGGGCGGCCAGATCATGCCACCGGTCATGGGTGCCGGCGCCTTCATCATGGCCGAGGTCACCGGCATTCCCTATCAAGAGATCGCCTTCGCCGCCTTGATCCCCGCCTTTCTCTACTTCGTCTCGGTCTATTTCATGGTCGACTTCGAGGCTGCCAAGACCGGGATGCGGGGCCTGCGCGAAGACGAGTTACCGGTGTTGCGGGAATTGGCGAAACAAGTCTATCTGTTCGCCCCCATCTTGATGCTGATCGTCGCCTTGTTTTTGGGCTACTCGGTGATCCGGGCGGGCACCTACGCGCTCATCGCGGCCGCCGTGGTCAGTTGGCTGACGCCGCACGCGCTCGGCCCCCGAGGCATCGTGCGCGCTTTGGAGTTGAGCGCCCACATGGTGATCCCACTGGTGGCCGTGTGCGCCTGTGCGGGCATCATCGTCGGCGTCATCGGGCTTACCGGCGTGGGCTTGCGCTTCTCGTCGCTGCTCTTGGCCCTCGCCGAACAGAGCCAGTTGCTGGCGATGATCTTCGCCATGGGCATCTCGATCTTGCTCGGCATGGGCATGCCGACCACCGCGGCCTACGCCGTCGCCGCGTCGGTCGTGGCCCCAGGCCTGATCCAGCTCGGCGTGCCGGTGCTGACCGCGCATTTCTTCGTCTTCTACTTCGCCGTGATGTCGGCCATCACGCCGCCCGTGGCCCTTGCCGCCTACGCCGCCGCGGGGATTTCGGGCTCGAAGCCGATGGCCACCTCGGTCGCGGCCTTCAAGGTGGGGCTCGCTGCCTTCATCGTCCCCTTCATGTTCTTCTACAGCCCCGCTCTGTTGATGCAGGGCAGCGCGTTGCAGGTTCTTCAGGTGCTGCTCACCGCCGGGCTCGGCGTCTACTTCCTCGCCGCCGCGGTGCAGGGTTGGCTCTTGGCCAGGCTCAACCTCGTCGAGCGGCCGCTCGTGTTGGTGGCGGCGCTCAGCATGATCGCGGGCGGCTGGATGACGGATCTGGTGGGTTTGGGCCTCGGCGCATTGGTCGTCCTCAACCAGCGGCGGCTGCGGGCGCAGGTCACCACGGCCTGAGCGGCACGATCGGCTCGGTGGCAGCGCCGTCGGTGCGGCGGACCCGTCGCGTCGTTCATCATTGCTTCAGTGACACCGCGGAAAACGGTGGTAAGACTTTAGCACGAAGCCTCGCCAGACGCCCGCCTGCCCGCCTGGAGACCAAGCCTTGACCGCCGTCGCCTCAACCGAACGACCCGCTGCTAGCGGCGCCGCCGAACGCGTTTGGCGCTTGTTCCCCGCCCTACTCTCCGCCTCTGCCTTCCTTTGGTTCTTGACCTTCCTGCCGGTGATCGGCGCCGGCGAGGTCGTCCGGGTGGCGTGGCCCTGGGTGCCGGGCATGGGCATCGAGTTGTCGTTCTTGATCGACGGCTTGGCGCTGGTCTTCGCGCTCTTGATCACCGGCATTGGGGCGTTGGTGCTGCTCTACACGGCATCGTACTTCGCCACCCATCCGGGACTTTGGCGGCTCTTGATCCTGCTCGGTCTATTCGAGCTGTCGATGCTGGGCGTGGTGCTCGCCGACAACCTGATCTTGATGTTCGTGTTCTGGGAACTGACGACGGTCACGTCGTTCCTTCTGGTCGGCTTCGATCACGAAAAGGCGGATGCCCGCGCCAAGGCGCTGCAGGCGCTGTTGGTCACCCTGGCCGGTGGCCTCGCCCTCTTGGCCGGCATTCTGCTGCTCGGCATCCTCACCGGCACCTTCGAGGCCTCGGCCTTGAGCGCCCATAGCGAGTTGATCCAGGACAGCGGTTTCTACGTCGTCATCGTGGTCCTGGTGCTGCTCGGCTGCTTCACCAAGTCGGCGCAGTTCCCGTTCCATTTCTGGCTGCCGAATGCGATGGCCGCACCGACCCCGGTCAGCGCCTATCTGCACTCGGCGACCATGGTGAAGGCCGGCGTCTACCTGATGGCCCGGCTCAACCCCAGCCTCGGCGGCACCGACCTCTGGTTTTGGACGCTGGTGCTGTTCGGCGGGGTGACCGCGGTCCTCGCCTCGGTTTGGGCACTGCGCCAGACCGACTTGAAGCTGGCGCTCGCCTACACCACCGTCATGGCGCTCGGTGCGCTGACGATGATGATCGGCATCGGCCACGACTACGCGCTTGCCGCCGCGAGTGCCTTCTTGGTCGTGCACGCGCTCTATAAGGCCGCCCTCTTCTTGACCATCGGCATCCTCGACAAGAAGGCCGGCACCCGCGAAGTCGATCAATTGGGTGGGCTCGGACGCAAGATGTGGGCGACCTGGCTGGTGGCCGCACTCGCCGGGCTCTCCATGGCCGGGCTACCGCCCTTCTTCGGCTTCATCAGCAAGGAACTCCTCTACGAGGCGGTGGTCACCGCACCGGCGGTCCCGATCCTGGTCGTCGTCTTCGCCTTCTCGGCCAGCGCCATGATGGTTGCGGTCGCAGCTGCAGTGGCGGTGAAGCCCTTCGTCGGCGCACCGACGAAGGCCGCCGAAAAAGCCGGTGAGCCACCCTTCGGCATGTGGATCGGCCCCGCCATCCTCGCCGGTCTCGGTCTCGTGCTCGGCGTGCTGCCGGCCTTCACGGGCTCCTTCTTCGTGCTCCCCACCGCCCTGTCGATCGCGGGGCAACCGGTCGAGGCCAAGGTGGCGCTCTGGCACGGCATCAACTTGCCGCTGATCTTGAGCATCCTGACCATCGCCACCGGTGTCGTCATCTACCTCAAATTGTCCGCCATTCGGGGTGCTTTGGCCGGCGCCGAGGCGCGCGGCATTTGGGATGCCGAGCGCGGCTACGACTGGTCGCTCGCCAACCTCAAGCGGTTCGCTGCCTGGCAAACCGACGCGATCCAAACCGGCCGGGTCACCGACTACATCTTCTGGACGACGGCGAGCCTGGGCGCCCTGTTGTGGTGGGCGATCGTCGCGGGCGGCTTCATCGGCGTGCCGGCCCTCCAGGCGTTGCCGCTGATCGAGTGGGCGATCCTGGGCCTGATCGCCTTCGCGTCGATTGCGGTGGCGGTCACCCACTCGCGGCTCATCGCAATCGTCGGGCTTGGCGTGGTCGGCATCGCCATCGCGGGCATTTTCGTCCTCTACGGTGCGATCGACGTGGCCATGACCCAGTTGCTGGTCGAAACGCTGTTCGTCGTCATCGTGGTGGTGGCACTGTTGAAGCTGCCGCGGCTGCGCACCGCCTTCGCGCACTGGCAAAAGGGGCCGCGCTGGGGCCATGCCACCCTGTCGGCGGTGGTGGGTGCTGGCGTGACGGTGGCGCTGCTGGCAGTGCTCGAGACCGACCTCGATCGCCGGATCACCACCTTCTTCGAGCAGGAAAGCGCGCCGTCGGCCTTCGGGCGCAACGTCGTCAACGTCATCCTGGTCGACTTCCGCGCGCTCGACACCTTCGGCGAACTCGCCGTCGTGGTGATCGCCGCACTCGGCGCCTATGCGCTGTTGCGCCTGAAGGCAGAGCGCCCAGAGCCCAAGGGAGATGCGCGATGAACTCGATCATCCTCACCGCGGCGGCCCGCATCCTGACGCCGCTCATGATCGCCTTTTCGTTGTTCATCCTCCTGCGGGGGCACAACGAGCCGGGTGGCGGCTTCATCGGCGGGCTGGTCGGGGCCACGGGCTTCGCCCTCTACGCCAAGGCCACCAGCGTCAAGGAGACGATCCGCGCCCTGCGCCTGCAACCGCCGACGATCGCCGTGCTCGGCCTCGGTGCCGCGTTGCTCGCCGGCATGTGGGGCCAATTCTTCGGCGACGCGTTCTTGCAGGGGATGTGGCCGTTCTACGGCCCCGGTCCGGACGGCGGCACGGTCGGCCTGCCCGTCGGCTCCGTCTTGCTGTTCGACATCGGTGTCTATCTCGTCGTGATCGGCTCGGTCTTGACGATCCTGTTCGCGCTCGAGGACGACGTCGCCCACCCCGACCGGCTCGACATCGAGGACTGATCCCGTGGAACCTGCGCTCGCCATTCTGATCGGCGTCATCGTCGCCGCCAGCCTCTACCTGATGCTCAGCGGCAACATGGTGCGTTTCCTCTTCGGGCTGGTGCTCCTGTCGAATGCCGCCAATCTCGTGATCTTCGTTGGCGGCCGACTGACCTATGCGGCCCCGCCCTTGGTCCCAGAAGGACTCTACGCACCGGTTGGCGTGGTGGCCAATGCGCTGCCGCAAGCCCTCGTTCTGACCGCCATCGTCATCGGCTTCGGGTTGCTCGCCTTCGCCCTCGTCCTCGTGCACCGCGCTTATCAGGTGCTCGGCACGGTGGAGGGGGACGACATGCGGGTGGCCGAGCCGCGCGCCGACAAGGGCTGACCGCCGTGCTGTTGACCGCGCCGATCATCATCAGCTTTCTCACCGCCATCGCGTGTTTTCTGGCGCGACACGATCGCGTCGCGCAACGCTGGCTCAGCCTGTTGGGCAGCATCGCGCTCTTGATTGCGAGCTTCCTGCTCGCCGCCGAGGTGATCCGACACGGCCCGATCGCAGCCGCCATGGGCGGCTGGCTGCCGCCCTTCGGCATCGTGCTCGTCGCCGACCTCTTCGCCGTGTCGATGGTGGTCATCAGTGCCATCATCGCCGTCACGACCACCATCTACAGCTTCGGCGAAGTCACCGACGGCGAAGAGCGCTTCGGCTTCCACACGCTCCTGCACAGTCTCTTGGCCGGCGGCTGCGGCGCGTTTTTGACCGGCGACATCTTCAACCTCTACGTCTGGTTCGAGGTGATGCTGATCGCCTCCTTCGGGCTCTTGATCCTGGGCGGGCGCAAGGAGCAGATCGACGGTGCCGTCAAATACGTCGTGCTCAATCTCATCTCGACCATCGCGTTCCTGACCGGCATCGGCCTGATCTACGGGGCGACCGGCACGCTCAACATGGCCGAACTGCGCGACGCCATCCCGGCGATCGAAAACGATACCGTGGTGCTGACCACAGCGGTGATCTTCCTCTTCGGCTTCGGCGTGAAAGCCGCCTTGTTCCCGGTCTTCTTCTGGCTGCCGGCGTCCTACCACACGCCGGCGGTGGTGGTGTCGTCGCTGTTCACGGCGTTGATGACCAAGGTCGGCGTCTACGCGCTGATCCGCTTCTTCACCCTGATGTACGACACGCAGATGCCGCAGATGCAGACCATGCTGCTGATCATCGCGGCGTTCACCATGGTCGTGGGCGTGCTCGGGGCGGCGGCGCAGAACAGCATCCGACGCATCCTCGCGTTCCACAGCGTCAGCCAGATCGGCTACATCCTGTTGGGGCTCGCCATCTTCACGCCGCTGGCGCTGGTCGGGGCCATCTTCTTCATCATCCATCACATCGTGGTGAAGGCCAATCTCTTCCTGGTCGGCGGGGTGATGACCCGCCTTACCGGCTCCGAGGACCTCGCCAAAATCGGCGGTCTGTGGCGGCGGACCCCCTGGCTCGCCGTGCTCTTCCTCTTGCCCGCCCTCTCGCTGGCAGGTTTGCCGCCGTTCTTCGGCTTTTGGGCCAAGCTCGTGGTGATCCAGGCCAGCTTCGAGGCGGACGCCTATCTCTACGGCTTCATCGCGCTCTTCGTCGGCCTTTTGACGATGTACTCGATGTCGAAGATCTGGATGGAAGGGTTCTGGAAGGCCCATCCCAATCCGAGCGGTGCCGCGGCTCTGTCGCTCAGCCGTAACGAGTTGGCCCTGCTGGTGGCGCCGATCGTGCTGCTCACGGTTGCCACCACGGCACTTGGCCTCTTCGCCTCGCCCTTCTTCGACATCGCCGTCCAGGCGGCTGCGCAACTGACCGAAACCGACGCCTATGTGCGGGCCGTTCTGGGAACACTGCCATGAACCTCTTCGCCATCAACCTGTTGATCGCCGGTGGCTGGGTTGCCGTCTCCGGAAGCTTCAGCGGGGTCAACCTGCTGCTCGGCTATATCGGCGGCTTCTGTGCGCTCTACGCCACGCGCAACCTGTTCGGCCCGACCCAATATTTCCGCCGCACGTTCGCAATGATCGGGCTGATCTTCTATTTCCTCTACGATCTTACGCGCTCGAGCTTCGCGGTGGTCTGGGACATCATCACGCCCAAAACCTACGCCCGACCGGCGATGCTGAAGATGCCGCTGGATGCGACCGAGGATTTGGAGATCATGCTGACGGGCAATCTGATCTCCCTGACCCCCGGCACCCTCACCGTCGACGTCGACCCCGAGCGCAAATACCTGCTGATCCACGCCATGTTTGCCGACGACCCTGAGGAAACCATCCGCGATCTGAAGCGCGGCATGGAACGCCGGGTGCTGGAGGCTTTGCGATGATCATCGAACACCGGCACGATCTGACCTGGATGATGCAGGTCGCCATCGACATCGCCGCCTTGTTCATCATCGCTGGCCTGGTCTTGACCACGGTGCGCCTCATCCGGGGACCGACCTTGCCGGATCGGGTGGTTGCCCTCGACCTCTTGACGATGCTCCTGGTCGCGTTCTTGACGCTCTTCGCGCTGGCAACCGGCGTCAACGCCTATCTCGATGCCGCGGTGGTGCTCGCCTTGGTGGCGTTCCTGGCCACCGTGGCCTTTGCCCGGTTCATCGACCGCTCCCCGCAGAGCAAGGAGGACGCGACCAAATGACCGGCGTTCTGGAAGGTGTGGCCGCGGTCCTGCTGGTGCTCGGCGGATTTTTGGCCTTTGCCGCGGCGCTCGGCCTGGTGCGCATGCAGGACGTCTACATCCGTATGCACGCGTCGACCAAGGCGGGCACCCTCGGGGTGGGCCTGATCGTTTTGTCGCTGGTCCTCGTCGGCGGTGAAAGCAGCGTGGTCGGCAAGGGGCTTGCGATCTTCGCCTTCATCGTGCTGACGGCACCGATCGGCGCGCACCTCATCGGCCGATCCGCCTATCGCTGCGGCATCAGACCGTGGTCACATCGGCCGAGCAAGGAAGACTCGAGCCGCTAGAGCGTTTCCCGGTTAGGTAGCGCACGGACCCTCCCTCACCCCCGCCCGCCATGGGTCCCACGCTGCTTTGCAGCCTGGGGTGGCCGGGCGGGGGTGAGGGAGGATCAAGCGTTTCGGGAAACGCTCTAGAACGCCTCGTCCCGACATCAGTCTCGACCCTGGAGGCCGCCCCGACAGCTCGACGACGCCGTGTTCCGGCACGCTGGACGAAAGGTCGGTAAGCGATGTCTCCGCCCCATTGGCACGGGCTGTTGGAGATTGGCGTCGGCGCCTTGAGGTTCCCACTCGTTGGCAGCGAGGTGGGACATGGGGAAGAGAGAGGGTCTGGGCCGCGCGGGCGGGGGTTGGGCGTCCGGGTTCGTTGGCCGTCTGGAGGTGCT
>RECO01000240.1 GCA_007694015.1 Geminicoccaceae bacterium | reverse complement strand
CAAAAGCCTTAGCGAACAAAGCTAAGACAATGCAACAGCTTATGACACAGTAGGACTAGACGACGACGGGGCGAAAGGCGCCAGCCGCGCGATCCAGCCAGGAGAGGCTGGCGTCGCCGATGTCGAACCACGCGCCGTGCAGCTGCAGCCGGCCCTGGGCCAGGGCCTGGGCGATGAAGGGATAAACCCTCAAGCGCTCGAGCGAGATCATCACCGAACGCTGACCAACGGCCTCGACCAGGGCGTCGCCGTCGGGCGTCGAGGGCTCGGCATGGATTTGCCCGAGCGCTTCGCGGGCGAGGTCGATCCAACTGCCGACGAACTCGGTGTCGGGCGCCGCCTCGGCAACGGCCTCGATGCAGGCCTTGATGCCGCCACAGCCGGAGTGACCCTTCACCACCAAATGCTCCACGCCAAGCTGGCTGATGGCAAATTCGAGGGCGGCGGACGTACAGCAACGGCCCCCCTCCAGGCGATAGGGTGGCACCAGGTTGGCGATGTTGCGTACGATCAGGAGGTCACCCGGACGCGCGTCGAACACGGTGGTCGGGTTGCAGCGGCTGTCGACGCAGCCGACCAGGGCCACCTTCGGCGACTGCCCGCTGCTGAGGCGTTCGAAACGGTGGCGTTGGTCCGGCAGGCGGCGCTGCAAGAAGCGGCGATAGCCCTCGTACAGCACCGGCGGTGGGCCGCCCATCACCATCTCCTCCAGGGAAATCTAACGGGCCGGTAAGGTTGCCGCGCGCCGACGGTAGGTCAACCCGGATCTCGCGCCGCCACCCGACGGCGGGCGCGACCGACGGCCTCCGTCAAGCTCAGCTGTTCGGCCCGAAGCGCCCCGGCAGCTCGATGTTGACCTCCAACATCGAGAGATTGTCCTTGCGGTCGACGTCCACCTGCACCTTGTCGTCGTCGATGTCGACGTAGCGGCGGACGACCTCGATCAGGTCCTTTTGCAACATCGGCAGGAAATCGGGGCCCTCGCCGGTGGCGGCCCGGTCGCGGACGACGATCAGCTTGAGCCGGTCCTTGGCCGCATCCGCCGTGCGTGGTCGATTGCCGAGGAAATATTCGAACAGTCTCATGCCGACCTCCTGAGCAGCCGCGAGAACCAGTTCGTCTTGCGCGGCTCGATGAAGCGCATCGGCACGTCGTGACCCAACAGGCGCTGCACCGCGTCCTGGTAGGCCTGACCGGCGATCGAGCTGTCCTCCAAGACGACGGGGGTGCCGACGTTCGAGGCCGTGAGCACGATCTTGTCCTGGGGGATCACGCCCAAGAGCGGGATCGCCAGAATTTCGAGGACGTCGTCGGTCTTGAGCATGTCGCCTTGCTCGACCCGATCCGGGTCGTAGCGCGTCAGCAAGAGGTGCTGCTTGACCGGTTCGCGCCCCTCCTCGGCACGCTTCGAGCGGCTGTTCAGGATGCCGATGATGCGGTCGCTGTCGCGGACCGAGGAGACCTCGGGATTGGCCACCACGATCGCTTCGTCGGCGAAGTAAAGCGCCATCAAGGCGCCCTTCTCGATCCCGGCCGGGCTGTCGCAGACGATGTAGTCGAAGTCCTGCTTCAACTCGTCGAGCACGCGGCCGACCCCGTCGCGGTCGAGGGCATCCTTGTCGCGGGTCTGCGAGGCCGGCAGGATGAACAGGTTGTCGAGCCGCTTGTCCTTGATCAGGGCCTGCTGCACGCGGATATCGTCTTGAATGACGTTGACGAAATCGAACACGACGCGCCGCTCGCAGCCCATGACCAAATCGAGGTTGCGCAAGCCGACGTCGAAGTCGATCACCACCGTCTTCTTGCCGGCTTTGGCTAGACCGGCGCCGAGCGAGGCAGCGGACGTGGTCTTGCCGACACCTCCTTTGCCGGACGTCACCGTGATGATTTTGGCCAAGGACCGTTCTCCCAAGCTTGTCGCCACGAACGCTATCGCTCAGGCGATGATGTCGATGTCGAGGCGGCCGGTGCCGACGCGGATCCGCACCCGCTTGCCCAAGGCCGCGGTCGGCAGTTCGTCGTTGACCAGATGGAACCCGGCAATGCTGACCAATTCGGCCTCCAGTTTGTCGCAAAAGATCATCGCGCTTTCGTCGCCTTCGAACCCGGCAAAGGCACGACCGCGGAGGGGGGCATAGATATGGACGTGGCCGGAGGCGATCACTTCCGCCCCGCTCGATACCGGCGCCAAACAGATGAGGTCGCTCGCTGCAGCGTAGAGCTGTTGGCCGCCGCGCACGGCCTGGTCGCTGACCAGGGTACGCCCCGACGAGGTTGGCGTGGGCCCCTCGGCTGTCGGCGCGGGGGATGAAGGTGCGGGCGGCGACGCGGCAGCGGCTGGCGCCGGTTCGGGCTTGGCCGGCGCCGGCGGGGCTTCACCGCCCGTGCCGATCGGGACGTGGGTGCCGCCCGCTACGAGGCTCAAGCCGACGGCCGCCGCCGCGTCGTTCCAAATCTTGTCGCCTCCGGACAGCGCGATGGGCTGCAAACCCGAGGCCCGCACCTTGGCCACGAACAAGCGGAGCTCGGTGGGGGCCCGATCGAGGATGGGCTCGACGTCGATCACCACCGGCGCGTTCTTGAAGAAGCCCGGCGAGCGCAAGACGTCGGCCTTCAGTTGATCGAAAAACGTCGGGGCCTCGGGGTCTTCGACGCGGAGCGACAAAAGGGTCTGCAGCGTGCCGCGGATTTGGTAGGGGCGAGAGCGCTCGGACATGATGCTCGAAACTGGGAAAACTCGAGGTTGCGGGCGGGAAGTTCAGGGCAGCAAGGCGCAACCCATTCTACTTACTCCAGGGTGCGGCCTTCCGCGACGGATGACAAGCAAATGGCCGCGGTCATCCACAAGTTCCGACACCGGCGACCCGCTCAAGCCGCCAACGGCCATCGCTGCACCCAGCTGGCCAGGTCCGCGAGTGCCCGCCGGGCGAGGGCCGGCTTGCGCTCGGTTTTCTTGATGCGCTCGGCCAAGGGCGGAAACAGTCCGAAATTCACGTTCATCGGCTGGAACGTCTTGGCGTCGGCGCCGCCGGTGATGTGCGCGAGCAGGGCCCCGTGCGCGGTCGTCGGCGGCGGTGGTGCCAGCCGGTGGCCCTGCCGCTCGGCCGCTACGAACCGCGCTGCCAAACCGCCGATCGCCGCACTCTCGACATAGCCCTCGCAGCCGGTGATCTGCCCGGCAAAGCGAAGATGCGGGCGCCGCTGCAAACGCAGCTCGGCGTCGAGCAGGTTGGGGCTGTTGATGAAGGTGTTGCGGTGCAAGCCGCCGAGCCGCGCGAATTCCGCCTTTTCCAACCCCGGAATGGTTCGAAACACCGCCTTCTGGGCACCCCAGGCGAGCTTGGTCTGAAAGCCGACCATGTTGTAGAGCGTGCCGAGCGCGTTGTCCTGGCGCAGCTGCACGACGGCGAAGGGCCGTTTGCCGGTGCGCGGGTCGGTCAGGCCGACCGGTTTCATCGGGCCATGCGCCAATGTCAGCCGCCCGCGTTCCGCCATGACCTCGATCGGCATGCAGCCCTCGAAATAGGGCGTATCCTTCTCCCATGCCTTGAAATCGTGCTTCTCGCCGTCGAGCAGCGCATCGACGAAGGCGTGGTACTGCGCTTCGTCGAGCGGACAATTCACGTAGTCCTTGCCGCTGCCGCCCGGCCCCTCCTTGTCGTAGCGCGATTGGAACCAGGCGACGTCGAAGTCGATCGTGTCCTTGTAGACGATCGGGGCGATGGCATCGAAGAAGGCCAGCTGGTCTTCGCCGGTCGCCTCGATGATCGACTGGGCAAGCGGCGTCGAGGTCAAAGGCCCGGTGGCGACGATGGCGAGCCCGTCGCTGGCCGCTGGCAAGGCCGTCACCTCCTGGCGGACGATCTCGATCAAGGGCTCCGCCTCGAGCGCTGCCTGCACGCCCGCGGCAAAACCTTCCCGATCGACCGCCAAAGCGCCCCCGGCGGGCACCTGGTGGCGGTCGCCCATCGCCATGATCAACGAGCCCAGCCGCCGCATCTCCTCGTGCAGCAAGCCCACGGCGTTGTGCATCGCGTCGTCGGAGCGAAAGGAGTTCGAACAGACCAGCTCGGCCAACCGATCGGTCTTGTGCACCGCGGTCGCCCGCACCGGGCGCATTTCGACCAACCGCACGGGCACCCCGGCCCGCGCCAGCTGAAACGCCGCCTCGGAGCCCGCGAGCCCACCGCCGATGACCGTGACCTTACCGTCCAAGAACGCCCTCCTCGTCGCTGCAAATCAGGAAGGCCAAGGGGGCTTTTGGCCCCCTTGGGAACCCCCAGGCGACGGCTGCGCCGCCGCCACTTTGGAAAACTGGCAGCGGCAACGCCGCTGCTCGGGGGTCCTAGGGGGCCAAAAGCCCCCTAGCCTTCCCCTCTTTTCGCCCGACCCGACACCTCTGCTGACATCGCCGACGGAAAACGCTCTAGTCGTTGCCGTTCCGTTGGTTCCGAGGCTTCGACCATGCCGCTTGCCGATACCATGCCCGCCCGCCTCATCGAAAGCTTGCGCCTTGTGCCACATCCCGAGGGAGGGCACTACGTCGAAACCCACCGCGGTCCGCCGCTTTCTGACGGACGGGCCAGCGTGACGACCATCTATTACCTGTTGCGGCAGGGCGAACGGTCGCACTGGCATCGGATCGATGCGAGCGAAGTGTGGCATTACCAGGCGGGGGCGCCAATGGGCCTGGAAATCGCGCGCGATGGCCGGATCGAGCGGGTTTGCCTCGGCAGCGATCTGCTCGGCGGCGAGGTCGGGCATGCGGTGGTGCCGCCCTTGGCGTGGCAATCGGCGCGCGCACTCGGACCCTGGTCCTTGGTGAGTTGCACCGTCAGCCCCGGCTTCGTCTTCGAGGGGCTGGAGATGGCCCCACCCGGCTGGAGCCCGCCGGCGGCGACGTCGTGACCGCAGACATACCTTGGGCGCTCGTGACCGGCGGCGGGCGCCGGCTCGGCCGCGCCTTCGTCGAGGCTTGCGCCGATGCGGGTTTTGCCGTGGCCGTCCACGTCCATCGCTCGCTCGAGGCGGGCGAAGAAGCGGTCGCCCTGGTACGGCAGAAGGGTTTACCGGCAGAGCTGGTGGTGGCCGATCTCGGCTCGGCACGAGCCGCCACGACGATGCTGGAAGAGCTGGCGCGGTCGGGTCGCGCGCCTGCCCTCTTGGTCAACAACGCGGCTCGGTTCGATCACGACCGGTTGGAAAGCGTCGCGCCCGAGGTGTTCGACCGCCAAGTGGCGGTCAACCTGAAGGCGCCCCTGCTCACGAGCCAAGCCTTCGCCCGGCACTTGCCCGCCGGCGTCCAGGGCCTGATCGTCAACCTCGTCGACCAGCGCATCACCCGGCCCGATGCCAACTACCTGAGCTATGGGCTGAGCAAGGCCGCCTTGTGGGCGCTGACCCAAAACCTGGCCCTGGCGCTGGCACCGCGCATCCGCGTCAACGCCATCGCCCCGGGCTTGGCCCTGGCCGACGTCGGCATGGACGAGGCCACCCAAGCGCGCATCGTCGGCCGCTTTCCCCTCGGCACCGGCGGTCCCGTCGACGACGTGGTCAGCGCCTTGCGCTACTTGATCGCCACGCCCTCGGTCACGGGCCAGTTGCTCCTGGTGGATGGCGGCGCGCATCTGGGCCGCCGTGCCCGACCTCAAGACGTCGGCTGAAGGAAGCGCACCGGCGCCGGGTCGACGATCATCGGCCCGCCCGGGGTCAGTTCGAACACCGCCAGACCATGTTCGGCGATGCCCGACGGCAGCAAGCGAATGATCCCGGCCTCACCCTGGTAGCCCCGCTCGTCGGTGATGCGTCGGGTGGCCGTCGCCCGGTCCGTCGCCGCATCCGCCGCGATCAACATGCCATCATAGCCAAGCACCGCCAAAGCATGCGGGTCCGCGCCGAAGACGCGGCGGAAACGGTCGCGAAAGCCGCGCGTGGCCGCATCGGAGACGCCGGCATACCAGCCCGAACGCAAGGCCGGCTCGCTCAGCACGGCCGGATCGTCCGGCCACAACATGGTGCCGAGCAGACGCACGTCGACCGGGTTGATGCCGTGTTCCGGCAGCTCGCGGGCGACCAGCCGCAACCGCTCACCGCCGTCGGCCAACAACAGCGCGTCGAACGCCGGCAAGTCGCCGGCCGCCCCTCCGGCGCGACGCAGCGCCTCGACGCGCGCGGCAATGTCGCTGCCGTCGCGGGCATAGAACTGGACGGCGACCAGCTCGCCGCCGATCCGTGCGGCCAGCGTGTCGCGCAAGGCCCGGACGGCCGTCTGGCCGAAGGCATCGTCCGGCGCCAACGCCGCCATCCGCTCGTAGCCACGGCTCATGGCGAAGCGGACCACCCGCTCGACCTGCTCTTCGGGGCGAAAGCCGAGGACGAACACGCCATCGCCCGCAATCGCGCTCTGGCTGGAGAAGGACAACACGACCACGCCGCGCTCGCGGCCGAGGGCCCCCACCCGCTCGGCCGAACTGCCGAACAAGGGACCGAGAATGACGTCGACATTCTCCTGCTCCAAGAGCTGTCGCGCGGCCTGGGTGGCACCTTCCTGGGTGCTCTGCGTGTCGCGCGGGACCAGCTCCAGGCGATCGTTGCCCCGCTCGATTACGGCCATCTCGGCCGCCCGGGCCAAATCCACGCCGACGGTCGCGGCATTGCCGGTCAAGGGCACCAGGAGGCCAACGCGCTGCGGCGGCCCGACCGGTTCCGCGACCATGGGCGCGGGCGGCACCGGCGACGGCGTTGCCACATCGGGGCCGGTCCGGTTGACAGGTGGCTGGCAGCCAGCGACCACCATCGCCAGCAGCACCACCCCGAGGCCGCGCGCCAGACGACGGCGGACGGTTCGCTGCTCGGTGTCGAGGCTCGATCGGGGCGCGGCGCGACGGGACACGAGTTGGGGAATCACGGAACCCTCACATGGTGACGGCACCGCCACCGCAACGGGAACACTCGAAACCATCGCAGCCGGACGACGTGCCCGCAGCGAAGGGCTCGGCCTTGTCGCCTGGGCTTTACCTCGTTGCGACCCCGATCGGCAACCTCGAGGACCTCAGCCCGCGTGCCGTGCGGGTCCTCCAGGGCGTCGACCGGATCCTCTGCGAGGACAGCCGGGTGACCGGCCGCCTGCTGCAGGCCTGCGGCAGCGACCGCCCGCTTTGGCGCTATCACGAGCACAATGCCGAACGCGCCCGTCCCGAAGTCCTGGCCGCCCTCGACCGCGGCGAGCGCTTGGCGCTGGTGAGCGACGCCGGCACGCCGTTGATCTCCGATCCGGGCTTCAAGCTGGTCCGCGAGGCGCGCGACCGCGGTCATGCCATCATCCCGATCCCCGGCCCCTCGGCGCTGCTCGCGGCCCTGGTCGTCTCGGGCCTGCCGACCGATCGCTTCTTCTTTCAGGGCTTCCTGCCGGCCAAGGCCGCGGCGCGCGACAAAGTCTTGCGCGAGCTCGCACCGTTGCGCGCGACCCTCGTCCTGTTCGAAAGCGCCAAGCGCGCCGAGGCAACGCTCTTGGCAGCGGCTGCCGTGCTGGGCGCACGCCCGGCCTGCCTCGCCCGCGAACTCACCAAAACCTTCGAAGAAGTCCGCACCGGCGAACTGGCGGAACTGGCGCGCAGCTGTGCCATGGACCCGCCACGCGGCGAAGTGGTCCTCGTCATCGGCGGCGCCACGACGGCGGCCACGCTCGACGACGCGGCCATCGACGCCGCACTCGAAGAGGCGCTGCAACGGCTGCCGCCCAGCGAGGCCGCCCGCGAGGTCGCCGCGCTCACCGGGCACAAGCGGCAAGACCTCTACAAACGCGCCCTGGCACTGCAAAGCTCATGACGCGGGCAAGCCACGAACGCTTGGGCCGCCACGCCGAAACCGTGGCGGCTTGGCTCCTGCGCCTGAAAGGCTTCGGCGTTCTCGCCCGCCGCTACAAGACCCCGGTCGGCGAGATCGACCTCGTTGCGGCGCGCGGGGATCTCGTCGTGTTCGTCGAGGTCAAACACCGCCCCACCCTCGATCGAGCGCTCGAAGCCCTGCCCCCGGCCCAACGGCAACGCATCGTCCGTGCGGCCGAACACTTCCTCGCCCGCCACCCCACACCAAAGGCGACCTGCCGCTTCGACCTCATCGCCCTGGCACCGCTGCGCTGGCCCCGCCACGTGCCGAACGCTTGGCAGGCCGAAGGCGGCGCTCGGCAGCGCCGATGACGGGGAAACGGGAGCGGTAACGAGGCGGCAACAAGCCGGCCAAGGGGGCTTTTGGCCCCCTTGGAAACCCCCGAGCGGTGGCGATGGTGTGGCGGCGATGGTGTGGCGGCGATGACGGACCGGGCTTGGCGTCGGCAGCGTCACTTCGTGATTTGTCATAATATCTGTTATCCCCAGTCTAAATACTTGTTTTTAAATGAAAGAGGGGTGGGACAGTTCGTTTTGTAGAATCGTTTTTTTGGGCTGGCCCAGGGCGATGCCGGGGACCGGAGGTGCGCGATCGACGATGTCCAAAAAGCCGGGGGCACGCTAGCACGAAAAGGTCCAGAATCCTATAATCGGGATTATTGCCCGATTCGGTGGAGGCGGGCGGGGGTGCAGGATGGTCGAGCATTTCGGCAAACGCTCGCGCCGGGGCCGTTCGGCCAAGTGCTGGAAAAGATGGTGCCGCATGCCGGACTCGAACCAGCGACCCCGTGATTACTAATTACAGGACAGGCGTTGCACCCCGTGATTTTGAGCGTCCGTAAGTGGCGGATTTCCTAGGCTTCGTTGGCTATCCGTGGCATTGAATGACCCTCGATTTCCGTTTCGGTGGCTATCCGAGACGCGGGATAGCCACGGGAAACCCACATGCCGAAGCTCACCAAGCGCACCGTCGATGCACTCCAGCCGGACCCGGTGCGGCGGTTGTTCATCTTCGACGACGACCTCAAAGGCTTCGGCGTGTCCGTCACCACGAGCGGCACGAAGTCCTATTTCGTCGAGTATCGACCGGGGGCTGGGGGCAGGAAGGCGCCCAAGTGGCGCGTGACCATCGGCCGGCACGGCTCGCCTTGGACGGTGGATGGAGCACGCGCCGAAGCGCGGCGGCTGCTTGCCCTCGTGGCCGGGGGTGCCGATCCGGCGAGCGACAAGGCCGAAGCGCGCAAGGGTCCGGGCGACGATTACACCGTTGCGGCGGTGGCGGGCCGCTTCGTTCGCGAGCACGTCGCCAAGCTGCGACCTTGGACCCGCGAAAGCTACGAAGGCATCATCCGTCGCCGCATCGTCACCGCATGGGGCGACCGGGCACTCGATACCGTCACCCGCCGCGACGTGGCGCGGCTCGTGGATGGCATTGCCCAAGACCACCCCGTCATGGGGCGGCTTTCCTTCGCGGTGACGCGCTCGTTCTTCGGCTGGTGCTGCGAGCGCTCGCTGCTCGACGCCAACCCCTGCGACGGGATGAAGGGGCCGGCGATGCCCAAGGCGCGCG
>RECO01000239.1 GCA_007694015.1 Geminicoccaceae bacterium | reverse complement strand
CGGGCGGTGATAGTCGAAAGCATACATCGAACGTGCCCCCTCACTCGGCCGCGATGGCGGACTTGGTGGACTGGATGGCCTGCCAGACCTTTTCGGGCGTGGCCGGCATCGAGATGCGGGTGCCGATGGCATCCGCAATGGCGTTCATCAGCGCCGGCGGCGAGCCGATGGCCCCCGCTTCGCCGCAGCCCTTCACGCCCAACGGGTTGTGGGTGCAGACGGTTTCGGTGGTCGCCACGTCGAAGCTCGGCACGTCGTCGGCCCGCGGCATGGTGTAGTCCATGTAGGAGCCGGTGAGCAGCTGGCCGCTTTGGGGATCGTAGAGCGTCTGCTCGAACAGCGCCTGGCCGATGCCTTGGACGAGCCCGCCATGCACTTGGCCCTCGACGATCATCGGGTTCACCACCTTGCCGAAGTCGTCGACGGCGGTGAACTTTTCGATCCGCACGACGCCCGTGTCCGGGTCGATCTCCACCTCGCAGATATAGGTGCCGGAGGGGTAGGTGAAGTTGGCGGGGTCGTAGAACGCCGTTTCTTCCATCCCCGGCTCCAGGTCGGCCGGGTAGTTGTGCGGCACGTAGGCGGCAAAGACCACCTCGCCGATCGACTTCGCCCGGTCGGTACCGCGCACGGTGAACTTGCCATCGGCAAAGTCGATGTCGCCCTCGCTGGCTTCGAGGAGGTGTGCTGCGATCTTCTTGCCCTTGGCGATCACCTTCTCGGCCGCCTTGACCAGGGCCGAGCCGCCGACCGCGAGCGAGCGCGAGCCGTAGGTGCCCATGCCCATCGGCGTTTCCTGGGTGTCGCCGTGGACGACCTCGATGTCCTCGAACGGCACGCCGAGGGTCGAGGCCATGACCTGCGCAAAGGTCGTCTCGTGGCCCTGGCCGTGGCTGTGGGAGCCCGTAAAGACCTGCAGCTTGCCGGTCACGCTGAAGCGGACCTTGCCCGCCTCCCACAAACCGACGCCAGCGCCGAGCGAGCCCACCACCTGCGAGGGGGCGATGCCGCAGGCCTCGATGTAGCAGGAAAAGCCGATGCCGCGCAGCTTGCCGCGCTCTGCCGCCGCCGCCTTGCGGGCAGCAAAGCCCTGGTAGTCGGCAAGTTCCAGGGCCGCGTCCAAATGCGCCTCGTAGTTGCCCGTGTCGTACACCAGCGCCACCGGCGTCTGGTAGGGGAACTGGTCGGGCTTGATGAAGTTCAGCCGCCGCAGTTGGGCCGGATCGCGACCCGTCTCCCGTGCCGCCTCCTCGACCAGCGTTTCGAGCAGGTAGGTCGCCTCGGGCCGGCCGGCGCCGCGATAGGCGTCGACCGGTGCCGTGGTGGTGTAGAGCGCGTCCACCTCGCAGTAGATGGCGGGCGTCTTGTACTGTCCGGCCAACAGGGTCGCATAGAGATAGGTCGGGATCGAGGAGGCGAAGGTCGAAAGATACGCCCCCATGTTGGCGGTGGTGTGAACCTTCAGACCGAGGAAGTTGCCGTCGGCGTCCATGGCGAGGCTCGCCTTGGTGACGTGGTCGCGACCATGGGCATCGGCGAGGAAGCTCTCGGTTCGCTCGGCCACCCACTTGACCGGCACGCCCAACTTCTTCGACGCCCAAAGGCAGACGCACTCCTCGGCGTAGATGAAGATCTTCGAGCCGAAGCCGCCGCCCACGTCAGGAGCCACGACGCGGAGCTTGTGCTCGGGTGCCAGACCGACGAAAGCCGAGATGACGAGCCGCGCCACGTGCGGGTTCTGGCTGGTCGTGTAGAGCGTGAAATGCTCGGTCGTGCGGTCGTAGACGCCGATCGCCGCCCGCGGCTCCATGGCGTTGGGCACCAGGCGATTGTTGGTGATCTCGATGGTGGTGACGTGTGCCGCATCGGAAAACGCAGCCTCGGTCGCGGCCTTGTCGCCGAGTTCCCACTCGTAGACCGTGTTCCGCTCGATGCCGTCGTGGATCGAGGCGCCCTCGCGCGCCGCCTTGAGGTCGACGACCGGCGGCAGCTCGTCGTACTCGACCTCGACCAACTCCGCCGCATCGCGCGCTTCGCCGTAGGTCTTGGCGACGACCACGGCAACGTGGTCGCCGACATAGCGCACTTTCTCGTGGGCCAGGATCGGATGCGGGCCGACCTTCATGTCGGAGCCGTCCTTCGACTTCACCATCCAGCCGCAAATCAGCCCGCCGATACCGTCGGCCGCCACCTCGGCACCGGTGAGCACGCCCACCACCCCCGGCGACGCCTTGGCCGCGGCCGTGTCGACCGACTTGATCCTGGCGTGCGCCAGCGGTGAGCGGACGAACACGGCAAAGTGCTCGCCCGTCACCTTGATGTCGTCGGTGTAGCGGCCGTGGCCGGTGATGAAACGCTTGTCCTCGGTCCGCGCCACGCGGGCGCCGATGCCCTTGTCGGTCATGATACCCCTCCCCTCACTCGGCCGCGATCTTTTGCCCGGCCATCGACTTGGCCGCGGCGTCGATCGCCTTGACGATGTTGTGGTAGCCCGTGCAGCGGCAGATATTGCCCTCGAGCCATTCGCGGATCTCGGTTTCGCTCGGGCTCGCATTGTGCTGCAGGAGATCGACCGCACTCATGATCATGCCGGGCGTGCAGAAGCCGCACTGCAGGCCGTGATGCTCGCGGAACGCCGCCTGCACCGGGTGCAGCTCGTCACCCTGGGCGAGGCCCTCGATGGTGGTGACCGAGCACCCTTCCACCTGCACCGCCAACACCGTGCAGGCCTTCACCGAGGCGCCGTCGACGTGCACCACGCAGCAGCCGCACTGGCTCGTGTCGCAGCCCACATGCGTGCCGGTCAGGCCCAGCTGCTGGCGGAGCGCTTCCACCAACAGGGTGCGCCCCTCCGCCTCCACCGTCACCGGGTTGCCGTTCACCGTAAACGATATGGTCGCCATCGCCCGATCCCATGTTCGTTTTGTCGCTAGGTGGCGTCCTAGCACATCCCGGCACAGGGGAAACGCGCTCGTGCAACCAGAGGCCCCACCCAGCGGTCGGGCGAGCGGTCAGGCGTGGCCCGCCGGCGGTGCGTCGAACGGGGACGGGGCCGGCGTCGCGTCCAAGATGCCCTCGCCCAAGCGCTGGAAATGCCTGAGCGAGTGCAGATGTACGTGGATCATCTCCAACAGGTCGCCCTTGGCAAGTTCGGCCAACACCGACGCCTCCAAGCCCTTCAAGCGTTCCCGCCCAATGGCCAGGAAACCGCCGAGCCTCACCTCCCTGCCGTCGCTGCCCTTGACCGTTGCCTGCATGGTCTCGAACAGATCCAGCGCCTGCAACCGCTCGCAGATGGCGCGGGTGCGGTTGAACTCGATTTGGTACTGCTTCACGAAGGCGACGACGTTTTCCAAATAAGGGCTTTGGCTGCCGTCCTCGGCGAAGAGCCGTTGCCCCCGCCCGTCGCGGTTACACCCCTGGAAAGCCTCGTCGATGCACAAGGTGAAGGTTTGCCCCCCGTCGTTGCTGGCAAAAACGAACGGATAGCGGCGCACGAAGGCCGGGACGTAGCGCGCCTGCCAGCGATCCTCGGCATCGAGATAGGCGTTCTGCCCATCGGCCAGCCCCAGCACCACGGCCGGCATCACCGCCTCGCCCTGGCGCGCGAACACGACGGCATAGTCTCCCGCCGCCGCCATGATCTCGGTCGCCATCACCGGCACGGAATTGACGCCGCGGGCAAAGCCGTATTGTCCGAGTGCCGCCACCCAGAGATCGCCATGCCGCTCCTTGGAGAGTGGCACCGCCCGTTCGTAGAGCAGCATCTGACGCGTCATGACCCGGCCTCCTTCGCTGTCGGCTCGCCGCTAGTTGCGTGTTTTCCCGAACGAACGCAAGCCGAAGGCGAACCAACCTCAACAAACGCCAGAAATAGTTCGATTTCGGGCGGCGTTGTGCTCCGGCTGAGACCACGAGCTAGCCGGAACGCAACGGGAGTGGCCGGTGGCAGGGGCGAGCGCGTCGCCGGTCGATTCCCGCAAGGTGGCGTGCAACGCTGACCGCAGCGCACCGGCGGCAGCCAGGGCGAACTCGGTGACCTCGAGACCGGCGGAGCCGGCGTTCAGCACCAGGATCGCGCCGGTCAGTTCAGGTTCCCTTGATCGGGTTCTGGCGGCGGTGCTGGGCGACCAGCGAGGCGACGGCGCAGGAGGCGAGCCGGCTCTGCACGCTGTCGGCGCGGCTGGTCAGCGTGATCGGCACCCGGGCGCCGAGGACGATGCCGGCACTGTCGGCATTGGCGAGAAAGGAGAGGCTCTTCGCCAGCATGTTACCGGCTTCGAGGTCGGGCACCACCAGGATGTCGGCCTGGCCGGCCACCGGGCTGTTGATCGCCTTGATCCGCGCCGCCTCCGGGTTGATGGCGTTGTCGAGGGCAAGCGGGCCGTCCAGCTCGGCGCCGGTGATCTGGCCGCGGTCGGCCATCTTGCACAAGGCCGCCGCCTCCACGGTGGAGGGTACGTTCGGGTTCACCGTCTCCATCGCCGATATGATCGCCACCTTCGGCCGTTCGATGCCGAGCGCGTGCGCCAGTTCGATCGCATTTTTGGTGATATCGACCTTGTCGAGCAGGCTCGGACGCACGTTGATCGCGGCGTCGGTGATGATCAGCGGCTTCGGGTAGGTCGGCACGTCCAGGATGAAGCAGTGGCTGATGCGCCGCTCGGTGCGAAGCCCCTTCTCGCGGTCGACCACGGCACCCATCAACTCGTCCGTGTGCAACGAGCCCTTCATCAGCATTTCTGCGCGCCCCTCGCGGACGACCGCCACGGCGATCTCGGCGGCGGCGTGGCTGTGGGGGGCATCGACGATCTCAAAATGGCGGATGTCGAGCCCCGCTTCCTTCGCGACCGCCTCGATCTTCGCCTCGGGCCCGACCAGGATCGGCTGGATGATGCCGATCTCGGCGGCGTCGACGGCACCTTCCAGGGCCGACGCACTGCAGGGATGTGCCACCACCGTCGGCGTCGGCGGCAGGTCCTTCACGCTGGCAATCAGTCGTTCGTACTTCTCTCCAGGCTGCCGGCTCATCCTTCACCTCCGCTCGATCGGCCCCGGGACGATCCGCGACGTGGAGATGCCATGCTCAACAGCGGGCGCCAGCCGCTTGCCGCCACCAGCAGCTCGGGCATCGAAGGGGGGGATCGGTATTTGCCAAAATCCGGATCTTCTACTGGTCAGGCCTTTGAGCGTCCAAGAAAGCTGGGCAAAATTCTGCGTTTTGTCGAAACGTCTTGCTTGGCTCTGGATGGGCTACCGCTCAAGCCTGTTTGGGATGTTACCATAGCCCAACCGCGAATCCCATCCGGTCGCAGCGGCAAGGCTGCCGCGTCGGGGTCCGGGTAGATGGGCGTCAGGCAGCGGCCTGCTACTCGGCGTCTCGAGCGGCCACGCCCGCGCGGAAGCCGATGCCCTCGATGCGCTGGCCGAGGCGGTTGGTGCCATCCAGCCGGCACAGGTGGCGCTCGACCGAGCTGGTGCGCTTGAAGACCCTTGCAAAGCAGCAGCGAAACAAGCCGGCTGCGATGCGGAGCACGCCAGCAGGCCCGCGAGGCGATCGGCTGGGATGTCGTAACCCTGCTTCGGCTTCGCCGCCATCCGCGGCCACAGGCCAAGCCCGTCTCCGCCAACGTGATGACAGCAACGCGATCATCCAGCCCCGGCCACCATCGCCGCCCGTCATCCCCCCCACCTCCTCCCCCCGCGATCAAGCCGAGTTCGCCGGCTCGAAGAACCGCCGACCGGGCGACTGTCGGCAACGCGCCCCGAGGCTGGGAACGCTCGAGGCCGATAGCGTGTTAGCGATGCGTCGGAGACGGCACCACCCACTACCGATGCGTCGGAGACAAAGCCGGGAATGGAGCGCACGCGTGGCATGATGCGCAAGGCCGGCCGGGCGGTCGCCGTGCTGTTGCCGTTGGCAATCGGCGCGGCGGTGCTGGTCTGGGCCGCCAAGGAGCAGGCGCCATTGGCCCTGCGCGAGCCCGAGGAAACGGCCACATCGGTGCGGGTGCAACCAATCGAGCCGGTCGATTTCCGCCCGGCAGTCAGCGCGTTCGGCACGGTCGAGCCACTGTCGATCTGGCGGGCCGTGGCCGAGGTGGCCGGCAGTGTCGAATATTTCGATCCGGAGCTGCGCGCCGGCCGCCTCGTCGATCGCAGCAGCCTGATCATCCGTCTCGATCAAACCGACCACCGCTTGGCCGAGGCGCGCTCGCTGGCCGAAATCGAAGCGATCGAAGCGCGGCTGGAGGAACTGGAGATCCGGGCCCGAAATCTGGACGCCTTGCTGGAGATCCAGCGGCGGACCCTCGCTCTCGCAGCGATCGAGTACGAGTGCCAGCGGGTGCTGCTGGAGCGCGAGGCGGTGAGCGAGATCGCGGTCGATGCGGCCGAGGAGGCGCTGCAGCAGCGGCGCACCCGGGTCCAGGAACTGGACAACGAGCGGCGTCTGGTGCCGGCCCAGCGACGTCTCGAGCAAGCCGAGCGTGCCGCGGCGCGGGCGCGGCTCGCCGAGGCCCGCCGGAACATCGAGCGCACGCCGGTCACCATGCCGTTCGACGGCCGCATCGCCGACGGGTTGATCGTGAGCTGGCCCCCGTTTCCCTGGACATCCATTTGTCGAAGGATGATCGAGGATGGATGGTTCCGAGATGCTGCAGCGAGAGAAGAACGAAGGGGTTGATGGTGATGATGCGCCTGTGGGCAGGGTGGGCGGGCGAAGGCCGTCCACGCTGTCCACAGGCGGGGCTGCCCCGGCGGCGGGTCCGCTGGCACCGGGCCAGCGCTGGAGCGTGGCGCGCAAACGGGTGCTGCGCGTGATGCGGGAACACGGCCTCCTCTCACCCCATCGCACCCGGCCCAGGCCCATCGACGCGCACGACCGTCGGATCGTCACCGATGCGCCCAACCTGATGTGGGCCATCGACGGCACGCAGATCACCACCGTCCAGGACGGCAAGGTCTGGCTTTTCGCCACGGTCGAGCACGGGAACGCCGAGGCGCTCGTCGCGAAGAACGGCTACCTCAGCCCCCACGCCCGACGCCGCCAACACCACCTTGCGGACCAACCCATGGCCGCGTAACCCAACCGAGTGTCCAAGGAACCGGGTCCGGTACAGGCCGACCATCCGGCGGTGACCATGCGCTTCGCCGGCCAGGCCGAGGAACAGGCCGAGACCGGCGCTTCGGTGCTGCAGGCCTTGGTCATCGGCCTGGTCGCGATGTTCATCGTCCTCAGCTTCCATTTCCGCTCACTGGTCGAGCCGCTGATCGTCATGCTGGCTATTCCCTTGGCGCTCACCGGGGTGATCTGGGGCCACCTCTTGATGGGGCTCGATCTTTCGATGCCGAGCCTCATCGGCTTCGTCTCGCTCGCCGGCATCGTCGTCGACAACTCGATCCTCCTCGTCGCCTTCATCGGCCAGGATCGCGCGGCGGATCGGCCCATCGCCGAGGCCGCCCGCCGGGCCAGCCTCGATCGCTTCCGGCCGATCGTGATGACCACGACGACCACCGTGGCGGGGCTCGTCCCGCTGCTGTTCGAGACCAGCGTCCAAGCGCAGGTCCTGATCCCGCTGGTCACCTCGCTCGCCTTCGGCCTCGTCTCGGCGACCTTGCTCGTGCTGTTTCTCGTGCCGGCCGTCTACGTCATCCTCGACGATCTGCAGGGATTCCGGCGAACAGGACCGAGCGGGGAGCCCCAGCCGAGGACTTGATCGGGCTGCCACCGTTCGACATCGTGGGCCTCGACGGTGGGGTGGGCGAGATCGGCCAGCTCATCACCGTTGCTGCCCGTCGAGACGAGCCCGAAGCCGGTGCCACTGCCATCACCGGGCTGGATCGTGTCGCGCGCGGCCTTGACCGCAAACCTCGCGGTGCCCCCGGCCTCGCTGGCCAACGCCGACGGCGCTTCGTCGATGATCGAGACCACCGGCTTGGCGTCGGCGCGCGCGTGCCGTGAGCGCACGGCTCAACCCCCCGATTCGAGAGCCTCGAACAAACGCTCGACGTCGTTTTCGTCGTTGTAGAGGTGCGGGCTTATGCGCAGCCCGCCGCCGCGCAGACTAACCTCGACACCACGGGCCGAGAGCTTCTGCACGAGGTCGAGTGCAGCGGGCTCGGGCGGGCGAATGCCGATCATGTGCTGGGTACGGTGGGCCGCCGGCGGCACCGTCCAGCCGATCGCTTCAGCGCGTCGCGCGATGCTGCTCGTCAACTTTTCGAGCGACGCGGCAATGGCTTCCGGCGTCCATTCGAGGAGCTGGTCCAAGGCGGCTTCGACCATCGGCAGGGCGATGAAGTTACTGCGTTCGCCCATGTCGTAGCGTCGGGCACCCGGCTGGAAATCGAACGTCCAATCGGTCGCCCCTTCCCGCTCCAGCACCCCGGCGCGGACGAACTCGTGCTGCTCCAAAGGCCGGCCGTTATGGTGCTGGGGGGCGACGTAGAGAAACGCCAGCGTGTAGGGGCAAAGCAGCCACTTGTAGGCCGATGCGACCAGATAGTCCGGCCGTACCGCGGCCAGGTCGAACGGGATTGCTCCCATCGTTTGCGTCGCGTCAACGACGAAAGCGGCCCCGACCTTGCGACACAAAATGCCGATGGCGGCCAGATCGACGCGCGTGCCGTCGGTCCAGTGGACGGGTGGCAGCGCGACGATGGCCGTCGCCTGGTCGATGTGCTCCGCCACCGCCGCAGTCCAGTCGCTGTCGGCGGGCCTCGGAACCACGCGCAGCTCGGCTTCGACCGCGCGCGCCCGGCGCACCCACTCATAGGTGTTGGAGGCGTGCTCTTCGGCCAGAAGCACGACGTTCTGATGGCGTGCCAATTCGAGGTTCAGACTGGCGGTGGCGACGCCGTAGGAGGACGAGGCGACCAGGGCCACGTCGTCGGCCGTGGCGCCGAGGAGCTGGGCGAAGCGCTTGCGGACGGCCTCGACCGGGAGGTGAAAGTCTCGCCGGGTGATGGTCCAGGGGTGCTGCTTGCTGGCCAGGCCGCGCCTTCCGGCCGCCATGACCGTGTCCATCAAGGGAGAGAGGTAGGCGCAGTTCAGATAGGCGAGATCCGGCGGGATGTCGAAGCGGTGGCGCTGGGAGGGGATGGCCAAAGTGGGGTTTCCTCGAATGGGGGCAAGCTTCCCGACCAACCGGCATGTCGCACGAGAGGTGGGTGGATCGGCGGCCTCAACGTGGGCAAGCGCTTCTACGACAACGGCTTGTCCGGCCGCAGGAAGGATTGCCGACGCTGACGGAGTGTAGCGCGAACCGGATGAGCTTTGCACGCGTCGAGGGGCGTGCGGCGGTGCCGGATTTCGCTTGCGGGCCGAGCTTCGGACGGCGGCGCGTTGCCGTTGCGGGCAACGGATCGGACCAACGGGAGGATCGAGCGCTTTGCCGCTTTGGTCTGCCCCCCGGTGGCTCCCGCGGTGATAATGCGGGTCCGTCTGCAGAGGAC
>RECO01000238.1 GCA_007694015.1 Geminicoccaceae bacterium | reverse complement strand
GGGACCCCGGCGGGCGGGGGTGAGGGATGGTCAAGCATTTCGGGAAACGCTCTAGGCGGACAAGGCCGCCGCATCGATTGCCAGCGGTGCGACTTGGTGACACGATCGGCAGCAAGAAAACGAACGACGACAGGGGGGGTGACCGTGGCGATCAGCGGCTGTCGCAACATCTCGGACCTGCGCCGCGCCGCCTTGCGGCGCTTGCCGGCGCCGATCTTTCATTTCATCGACGGCGGGGCCGAGGACGAGACCGGGCTCAGGCGCAGCACCACCGCGTTCGAGGACGTGCAGCTGTTGCCGCGCTATCTGGTGGACGTCGGCGCGGTCGATCTGCGGACGAGGCTCCTGGGCCGCACCTTCGCCCTGCCTTTGGTGCTGTCGCCGACCGGGCTGAACCGCCTCTTTCATCCAGCGGGCGAATTGGCGGTGGCGCGGGCGGCGGCGGACGAAGGTCTGCTCTACAGCCTCTCGACCATGGGCACCGCCTCGATCGAGGCGGTGGCAGCGGCCAGCGCCGGGCCGAAGATGTTCCAGGTCTACGTCTTCAAGGACCGTGGCCTGACCCAGGAGCACGTCGAGCGGGCGAAGGCAGCGGGCTACCACGCCTTGTGCTTGACCGTGGACACACCGATGAGCGGCAACCGCGAGCGCGACGCGCTCTACGGCCTGACCATCCCGCCGCGGCTGACATTGCGGGCGCTGGCCGCCTTCGCACTTCGGCCGCGCTGGGTGTTCGACCACCTGACCGCACCGAAGCTGACGCTCGCCAACGTGGCGCACCGGGCCGGCGACGCCGCCGGCGAGGGGGCCGGCGTGGCCGCCTACGTCAACCGCCAGTTCGACCGCTCGCTGACCTGGGACGATGCCGCCTGGCTCGCCAAGCTCTGGGGCGGGCCCTTGGTCATCAAGGGGCTTTTGGCCCCGGACGACGCGCGCCGCGCCTTGGATTGCGGTGCGACGGCGGTGATGGTTTCGAGCCACGGCGGACGCCAGCTCGATGGCGTGCCGGCACCCTTGGACTGTTTGAAGGCGATGCGCGACGAAGTGGGCGACCGGCTGGAATTGATCCTCGACGGCGGCGTCCGGCGTGGCACCCACATCTTGAAGGCCTTGGCCGCCGGCGCCAATGCCTGCTCGATCGGCCGCGCTTATCTCTATGGCTTGGCTGCCGGCGGCGAAGCCGGCGTGCGCCACGCCCTTGGGCTTTTGCGCAGCGAATTGGAGCGCGACATGGTGCTCACCGGCTGCCGGAGCCTCGCCGACCTCGGCCCGCACTGCCTGGCGGGCGGGCCCCTGCCCACCGCCCTTTCCGCCCCGGCGCTCAGCGCCGCTTCTTGACGAGACCGCAGATGATCGAAGACCCGCCGCTCTTGACCATTCGCCGCCGCATCGAGCGCATGCCGCAGGACGTGCTCGATGGCTTTCGGGGTGTTGCCACCAGCTGGATCGTCGATGCGCTGGAGGGACGGGCCGCCCTCGATCCGGCGATCCGGCCGGTGCTGTCGTCGACGGGCGTGCCACGGCACGTGGTCGGCAGTGCGCTCACCTGCTTTTGCGCCGGCAACGACAATTTGGCGCTGGCGGCCGCTTTGCCGCTGGTGGAACCAGGCGACATCCTGATGGTCGCCAACGAGGGCTTTCGCGGCGCTTGCGTCACCGGCGATCTGATTTGCGGGATGGCGAAGAACCGGGGGGCGGTGGCGCTCGTGACCGACGGGCTGGTGCGCGACGTGGCCATTTTGGAGCGGGTCGGGCTGCCGATTTTCGCAGCCGGCGTCACGCCCAATTCCTGCGCCCGCAACGGCCCCGGCAGCATCGGGCTGCCGATCGGCATCGGCGGCCGGCGGGTCGAGAGCGGCGACGTCGTCGTCGGCGACGCCGACGGTGTGGTCGTGGTGGCCAAGGCCCAAGTACCGGAGGTGCTGGAGCGGCTGGTCACCATCCGCCAGCTGGAGGGCGAGTTGGATGCCAAGGTGAAGGCCGGCCAGGACCACCTGCCGTCGCTGGCCGAACTGCTTGGGTCCGACCGGGTACGATGGGTCTAGCGCGTTTTCCGAAAGGCTTGACCATCCCGCACCCCCGCCCGCCGGGGTCCCCAAGCTGCTTTGCAGCTTGGGGTGGCCGGCCACCCACGAGTGTACGATACCATGGGTGGCCGGGCGGGGGTGAGGGATGGCCCGTGCGCTACCTAACCGGGAAACGCTCTAGGATTCCTTGGCCGTCTAGGCGGCCGAGGAACCCGATGCGTGTCGCTCAGGACGCGAGCTTGGCGAATTGCCAGGAACGGCCGGGGGCGGCGTCGAAGAGTTCCTTGGTGTAGGGGTGTTTGGGGGCGGCGAAGACTTCGGCGGTCGGGCCGGTTTCGACCACTTCGCCGGATCTCATCACCAGGATGCGGTCGCAGACCTGGGCGGCGACGCGCAGGTCGTGGGTGATGAAGAGGACGGCGAGGCCCAAGCGTTCGCGGATGGTCTCCAACAGACGGAGCACCTGCGCTTGAACCGACACGTCGAGCGCCGAGACGGCCTCGTCGGCGATCAGCAATTCCGGTTCCAGGATGAGGGCGCGGGCGATGCAGATGCGCTGGCGCTGGCCGCCCGAGAACTGGTGCGGGTAGCGATCGATGGCATTCGGATCGACCCCGACGAAGCCCAGAAGTTCGCGCGCCTTGGCCATCGCCGCTTCCGCCGTTTCGCCGTAGTTGATCGGGCCCTCGATCAACGAGGCGCCGATGGTGCGCCTCGGGTTCAACGAGCGATAGGGGTCTTGGAAGATGATCTGGACGCGGCGGCGGTGACGGCGAAGTGCTCGGCCTTTCAGCTGCGCGAGGTCGGCGTCCTTGAGGCGGACGATGCCGCCCGTGGGCTCGATCAGCCGGGCGATGCAGCGGGCGACGGTCGACTTGCCCGAGCCGCTTTCGCCGACGATGCCGACGATCTCACCCGCGTCGACCCGTAAGTCCACGCCCTTGACGGCGTGCACGGCAGTACCGCGGCGGAAGAAGCCGCCGGTCTGATAGGTCTTTTCCAGGCGTTCGGTGCTGAGCACCTTGGTGCCGCCGCGCTCGAGCGGGGGGCGCGGCTCCAACGTGGGCACCGCGTCGATCAGCATCCGTGTGTAGGGCTCTTGGGGCCGGGTGAGGATGGCTTCGGTCGTGCCACTCTCGACGATGCGGCCCTTCTCCATCACCACCACCCGATGCGCGATCTCGGCAACGACGCCGAAATCGTGGGTGATGAACAGGACACCCGTGCCGTGCGCCTCCTGCAGCTCGCGGACCAGCCGGAGGATTTGCGCCTGCGTCGTCACGTCGAGGGCGGTGGTGGGCTCGTCGCAGATGAGCAGCGCGGGTTCCAGGACCAGCGCCATCGCGATCATGATGCGCTGGCGCTGGCCGCCCGAAAGCTGGTGCGGGAAGGCGGCGGCGATGCGCTTGGGGTCCGGCAGATGCACTTGGGCGAGGATGTCGAGGATGCGCGCGTGCCGCTCCTTGCGGTCGAGCCGGGTGTGCAGGCGCAACACCTCGTCGATCTGATCACCGCAGCGCACGACCGGATTCAACGCGGTCATCGGCTCTTGGAACACCATGGCCATGCGGTCGCCGCGTAGCTCGCGCAGCCGCCTCGGCTTGGCGCCGAGCAGTTCCTCGCCTTCCAGGCGGATCGAGCCGGCGACGGGGGTGAGCTGGCCCGGCGGCAACAGGCCCATGACGCTGTAGGCGGTGACCGACTTGCCGGAGCCGCTTTCGCCGACGACGCAGACGATCTCGCCGCTGTCGACGTGCAGGCTGACGTCCTCGACGGCGTGGACGCGGTCGGCGGCCTTGGGCAGCTCGACGGCGAGGCGTTCGACCTCGAGGATGCGGGGGCGTTCCATCAGACCCGCCGCGCCAGCTTGGGGTCGAGGGTATCGCGCATGCCGTCACCCATCATGTTCACGGCCAGCACGGTGAGCGCCAGCAGGACGCCGGGGAAGAGGATGTTGTGCGGGAAGACGCGGAACAACAGCCGGCCCTCGGCCATGATGTTGCCCCAGGTCGGGATGTCGGTCGGAATGCCGACGCCGAGAAAGCTCAAAATGGCTTCGACCAGGATCGCCGAGGCGCAGACATAGGTGCCCTGGACGATCAAGGGCGCCACCGTGTTGGGCAGGACGTGGCGGGTGAGGATGAGCGGCGTGGGCGTGCCGAGCGAGATCGCGGCCTCGACATAGGGCTCTTCCCGCACCGACAAGACGACCGCGCGGACCAGGCGGACGACGCGGGGCACTTCGGGAATGGCGACGGCGATGATCACGGTGGTGAGCCCGGCCCCCCAAAGCGCCACCAATGCCAGGGCCAAAAGGATCGGCGGGATCGCCATCAGGCCGTCCATGACGCGCATGAAGGCCCCGTCCAGCCAGCGGACGTAGCCGGCGATCAGGCCGATGACGAGGCCCAGCGCCACGGCGATGACGGCCACGGTGAGGCCGACGATCAACGAGACGCGGGCACCGTAGAGCACGCGGGTGAAGAGATCGCGCCCGAGCTGGTCGGTACCGAGCCAGTGGGTGACGGTCAGGAGCGTGCCGTCGGGCTGCAGCACCGTGCTTTCGAAGCCGGGCAGCCGGTTGCGGATGGTGGGGTCGAGGAAGGCCGGATCGAGCGGGCTGATCCACGGCGCGAAGATGCCCAAAAGGGCGATGACCAGGAGAATGAAGCCACCGACCTGGACGCTGCCATGCGCGAGCACGGCCCTGAGGAGGCCGGGGCGGGCGGCGGCACTCAATAGCGGATCCTCGGGTCGAGGAAGAGATAGGCGATGTCGATCAGGAGGTTGATCAACACGTAGAGGAACGAGAACAACAGGATGACGCCCTGGATGGTCGGGTAGTCGCGGGCGAGCACGGCGTTCACCGTCAGGCGGCCGAGGCCCGGGATGTTGAACACGCTCTCGGTCACGACCACGCCGCCGATCAAAAGGGCGATGCCGACGCCGATGACGGTGACGATCGGCACGGCGGCGTTGCGCAGTGCGTGGTTGACCAGGACCTTGAACTCACCTTGGCCCTTGGCCCGCGCGGTGCGGACGTAGTCCTCGCCCAACACCTCGAGCACGCTGGCGCGGGTCATGCGGGCAATGAGTGCTATATAGATCACCGCCAAGGCGGTGGCCGGCATGATCATGCGCTCCATGAAGGGCCAAAACCCTTCGCGAATACTGACGAAGCCCTGCACGGGTAGCCATCTGAGTTCGACGGCAAAAACGTAGATCAGGATGTAGCCGACAACGAACACCGGTACCGAGAATCCGGCGACGGAAAAACCCATCACGAACTTGTCGAGCCAGCTGCCGTGGCGATAGGCGGCGAGCGTGCCGAGCGGCACGGCGACGAGGACGGTAATGACAATGGTGACGGCGGCGAGCGAGAAGGTCGGCTCGATCCGCTGCGCGATCAGCGAGGTGACCGGCTGACGGAAGAAATAGGACTGGCCGAGGTCGCCCCGCAGCAGGTTGCCGCCCCAAATGGCGAATTGGACGTGCAAGGGCTCTTCCAGCCCGAGCCGTTCCCTGATCTCGACGATCTGCTGCGGCGTGGCGTTGTCGCCGGCGATGATCGCCGCCGGATCGCCGGGGGTGAGCCGCAGCATGAGGAAGACGAACACCGCCACCATCAAGAGGACCGGGATGGTGGCGGCGATCCGGCGCAGCAGAAAGCCGAGCATCGGCGGCTAGGTCCTCAGCCGCCGCTCTTGGTGACGTTCCAGAAGAAGGGGGCCGGCCCCTCCAGAACGCCCGAGACGCGGTCGGCGCGGATGCCCATCGGCACGAAATACTGGCCGGCGTGCATGTGGGTGCCGATCTCCAGTGCGCGCTCCTGGATGGCGAAGGCGATGTCGCGCTGCCGCTCGAAGTCGGTTTCGGTGGCAAAGGCGTTGCGCATCGCCTCCAGCTCTTCGTCCTCCGGCCAGCCGAACCACGCGTTTTCGCCGGTGGCGGTAAAGCCCGCGGCAGCGATCGGGTTCATGATGTCGGCTGCCACCCACGAGGTCATGAAGGCGTTCCAGCCCCCCTCGGCCGGCGCATCCTTGCGGGCGCGGCGCGAGACCAGCGTCTGCCAATCCATCGACTGCATGTCGACGGTGAAGCCGCCCTGGCGGAGCAGCTGGGCTGCGACCGGGGCGAGGTTGGTCAGCACCTGCAGGTCGGTCGAGTGCATCAAGACCACGGGCGTGCCGTCGTAGCCCGCCTCGGCCAACAGGGCGCGGGAGCGCTCGAAGTCGGAAACGAGGGTGATCTCGGCGCCGACGTCGGTGGCAAAGGGCGTGTCGCAGCCGAACATGGCGGCGCATTCGAGGAAGAAATCGGGGTTGCCGATCACCGCTTCGAGGAAGGCGCGCTGGTTCAAGGCGGCGATCGCGGCTTGGCGCACCAGCTGGTCGTCGAAGGGCGCATGCAGCCAGTTCATGCGAAACATGTACTGGTTGCCCAAGGGGTTGATGTTGATGACGTCGATGTCGTCCTCGAACTCGACCAAGGGCAGGAGATCGTGGGCGATTTGCTCGACGATGTCGATTTCACCCGTGATCAGGGCGTTGAGCGCCGTCTGGGCGTCGGGCATCGAGACCCATTCGACCACGTCGACATTGGCGACCTTGCCGCCAGCGGCCCAGCTTGGCGGCTCGTCGCGCGGGACGTAGTCCTCGAAGCGGCGGTAGACGACGCGGTTGCCGGGCTCCCATGCCGCCTGGTCGAACACGAACGGACCCGAGCCGATCGGCTCCTCGATTTGTTGGTCGGCGGGGGTCGCTGCGATGCGTGCCGGCATGATGAACGGCACGTTCGAGCTGGGCTTGGCGAGCGACAGCTCGACCAGGCCGTAGGGTTCGCGCAGGACGAGTTCGAAGGTCATGTCGTCGGGCGCGCGCAGCTCCTCGACGAAGCTCATGAGCTTTTGGCCCATGGCGTCGCGCCGGCCCCAGCGCTCGATCGAAGCGGCAACGTCGGCGCCGGTCACCGGCTCACCGTCGTGGAAGACGAGCCCGTCGCGCAGGGTGAAGGTGTAGACGAGCCCGTCGTCGGAGACGGTCCAGCCGTCCGCCATCTGCGGGCGGACGTTACCCTCGGCGTCGGTCGCGAGCAGGGTGTCGTAAACGAGATAGCCGTGGTTGCGGGTGATGTAGGCGGTGGTCCAGATCGGATCGATGATCAAGAGATCCGAATGCATGACCACCCGGAGCGTCGTCTCGGCGGCCGCACTGGCGGCGAGCCCCAGTGCGAGCGCACCGGCGACGAGCGGGGTTGCGATTGGGCGCATGAAATGTTCTCCCAGTGTCCGACGGCCGCGCTGACCTTCGACCTTTCGACCATAGCGACGACTTGCCCCACCGCAAGTTACAGCTGGCCGCCGGCCGCAACGGCGTCCGCCCATGGGTGGCACGATGCGCTGATGCCCTTGGTCGTGACCCCCTCAGCAAACGCTGTGCCAAGTTCCAGCGACAGCGCCGAGGGGATGGCGAAATGCGGCGGGTAGATGGCCTCGGCCACGGTCTCGATCGGCATCACCCGGGCGATGGCCTCCTGGATCGGCTGATCGAGCCGCGCGTCGACGATGGCCACGTCGCCGCCGCTGACGTCCACGCGCGGCCGCGCGAACGCGGTGGCGAGGTCGTCACCCTGGTCGACCAGAAAGCTCGAGAGCTGCGCCACCGCCGGCAGGATGCGCCGTCCGCCGCAGGCACCGAGCGCCACGCGCCGGCCGTCCTTCAGCTCGAGCAGGGCGGGGCACATGTTGGCGAGCGGCTTGGCTCCGGGTGCGAGGGCGTTGGGCTGGCCGGGGCGGGGGTCGAACCACATGACGCCGTTGTTGAGGAGGATGCCGGTTTCGGGCAGCAGCACCTTGCTGCCGAACAGCGACAAGAGCGTCTGCGTCCAGCTGACGACCATGCCGTCGGCGTCGGCGACGCAGAAATGCGTCGTGTTGCCCAACTCCGCGGCATGGCCCATCCGCACCAGGCGTTCGCCATAGGCCGTCCGCAAGGCCTCGGCGATGGCGGCATAGCCTTCGGCGTCGAGGGCGGTACCCGGCCACCGTTCGGCCAGGCGCTCGAGCGTGGCTCTGAGGCTGCGGCCGGCGAACAGCCCATCCATCGCCGACACCGTGGCACCGCGGTAATCGAAGCGCAGCGGGTCCACGAAGGCCGCCTGGTAGTGTTCGGCATCGCCCGCCTCCAGCCAGGTGCCGGCGGCCTTGGCCTCGGCGATCCAGCGCGCGGCCAGCTCGCCACGGTAGAAGTCGTCGGCACCGGCGGCGGCGAGGCGGCGGTAGGTGAGGGCGAGGTTCTCCATGTCGATGGTGACGACGCCCTTGCGCCAGTCGGGTGAGGGCGGCAGGCCGTTCGCCAGCCAGGCGGCGGCCGCTGCCGGCTGGCGGCGCAACTCGCCAGCGGCGGTCGCGACGATCAGGGTCGAGTACCAATCCACCCGGTGGCCGGCTTCGGCGGCAGCGGCGGCCGGCTCCACCACTTCGGCCCAGCTGAGCCGGCCGAACCGGGCGTGGGCCAGGCCCAGGGCCGCGACGAGGCCCGGCATGGCGACGCTGAGGGGGCCCGACACGTTGCGGTCCTCCACCACGCCCGGCCAGGCGAAGAGATCGCCGCCGACGCCGCCGCTCAACGGATAGGCCTTGGGGTCGAGGCTTCTGGCGGCGATCATGCCGCCGTCGAGGGCGATCGGCATGGCCTCGCCCGGCGGCTGGATCAAGGCGGCGCAACCACCGCCGATGCCGCTCATCCAGGGTTCGAACACGCCCAGCGCCAGGGAGGTGGCCACCGCGGCGTCGATGGCATTGCCGCCCTTCTCCAGCACCGCGGCACCGATCGCGGCCGCATCGCGGCTTTGCGCAACCACGAGCCCCCGCTCGCCCGCGACCACGGT
The DNA here is from genome assembly GCA_007694015.1 of Geminicoccaceae bacterium. GTDB lineage: Bacteria > Pseudomonadota > Alphaproteobacteria > Geminicoccales > Geminicoccaceae > RECO01. Next base: position 560 of record RECO01000238.1, on the reverse strand, counting down.
CTTGGCAAACACCGCCATCCGAACCCCTCCCGTTCTCGGCACGCCCTTCGGCGCTCAGGTAAAGCCGGGCCGCGATGGCGTCCAGCGCCCGCAAGGCCGGGCCGGCCCCGGTTGGCCGAGGACCGGGTACAACGGCAACGCCCGGCCCCGGCCCTTCACCGGGTCGGCGGCGGCGGCGTGCCGGCGGGGAGGAGCAGGGCGGCGGCCGCCGCCTCGCCGTCGACCGCCGGATCGATCGGGCTCGGCTCGGGTGCGGTGGGCTGGAATTGGGCGCGTTGCATGCGCGCGTAGAGGCCCCCCTCGGCCACGAGCGTCGCGTGATCGCCGACCTCGGCGATGCCGTCGGGTGTCAGCACGACGATGCGATCGGCGCCGCGGATGGTGGCGAGGCGATGGGCGATGACGAGGGTGGTGCGGCCGACGGCGAGGGCTTCGAGTGCCGCCTGGATTTCGGCCTCGGTTTCGACGTCGAGGGCGGAGGTGGCCTCGTCGAGAATGAGCACCGGCGGGTTCTTCAAGAAGATGCGGGCGATCGCCACCCGCTGCTTTTGCCCGCCCGA